>JAICQL010000358.1 GCA_025937895.1 Polyangiaceae bacterium
CCGGCCGTCGTCGATCTTGGCTTCATGCAGCTCGGCCAGCACCTGCCGCACGACGCCGTAAGGGGCACGGGCGTCCCCCTTGATGAAGACCGACTTGTCCGGATACTTGCGGCGCTCTGCCACCATCGCCTCGCCGACGGCATCAATCCGCGGGACCTGAGCGCGCCCGATGAAGACGCGCTCTTCCCTGGTGATCGACACGATGATGTCTTTCCCGTCGTCTGGCTTGCGCGCGTGATGCGCGGTACGCGGAAGATCCACAGCAACGCCGCTCGCGATCATGGGCGTCACCACCATGAAGATGATGAGCAGCACCAGCACCACGTCCACCAGCGGAGTGACGTTGATCTCGGCCTTGATCGGCGGCTTGGGGAGATCCTCGTGACCGCCGAGTACGGAGCGCACGGCGCGCCATCGCGCCTGTCGATCGGAGCTAGCTGGTTTCACGCGTGAACCGTTCCGGCCAGCGGGGGCACGTGTTGGGGAGCCGAGGGGGAAGGGGCAGCGACGCGCGCCGACTGCGACGCCAGGCGATCCGCGAGCTCACCCGTGGAGTCGTCGATGATGCCACCGAACTCGTCCATCTTCGACGCGAAGTAGTTGTAGGCCCAGACCGCCACGATGGCCACCGCGAGGCCCACGGCCGTGGTGAGCAGCGCTTCGGCGATACCCGCGGAGACCGTCGCCAGACCGCCGCCGCCCTTGGTGGGATCGGCCATCTGCGTGAAGGCCGTGATGATGCCGAACACGGTACCGAACAGACCCACGAACGGCGCCGAGGAGGCGATCGTCGCGAGCAGCGGCAGACCGCGGCCGAGGCCCTGCAGCTCGCGCTTCTTTGCGCGATCCATCGAGCGCGCCACGCTGTGGCCCAGGAGCTCGATCTCGATCGTGTCGGAAGCGTTCGAGCCCAGACGCTCGAGGCCCTGACGATACTCGCTGAGGCCCAGGCTCAGCACGCGCGCCAGCGGTGCGTCGTTCCAGCTCTCCGGCAGCCGCAGCGCCTCATGCAGGCGACCAGGGGTGCCAATCAAGGGCTGCAGCGTGGCGATATACTCCAGCGAACGCCTGCGCCCCTTGCGGAAGGTAATCAGGCGCTCGACAGTCACGGCGATGGCGAGCATCGACATAATCAGGAGAATGATCACCACGAGCTTGGCGACCACGCCCATCTGGTTCCACAAGCCCAGCAGCGAGAAATCCATGTCGGTATCCTTTTGAAGTGTGTGCGTGATGCAGTGTGCGTGTGATGTCGGCGCGAGAGGCAGCTCAACGCTGCCGAATCATCTCACGCGGTAATTCATGTTGTAGCAGAAGCGGGCGGGTTGGCCGTCCACGATATAAGGCTTGTATTTCCAGCGCGGAATCACCTGAGGAATCTGCGCATCGATCACCGGGATCGACGGCTTCAGGATCCTCACGCTCTCGACCGTGCCAGTCGGGGCCACACAGATGCTGATGGTGGCGAAGTATTCGTCCCCGCGAGCCACGTACTCTTCCGGAATGTTCACCTTGTAGGGACGCACCTGGGGATTGATGGCCAGCAGCGAGTGCCCCGCCCTGGCGCTGAGCAGCTTGGGACCCGTGCTCTTTGGAGGCGGGGGAGGGGTGCCGCCGAGGACGCCGCCCACGACGCCGCCGATCACGCCGCCCTCGACGCCTTCGTCTTCACCCTCGTCCTCTGCCGGCTCTTCCTCGGGCGGGGGCTCCGCCTTCGGAGTTTCCTTTGGAGCGACGATGGCCTTGGGCTTTGGATCCTTCGGCTTGGTCTTTGCGCTCGAACGCTTGGGGGGCGGCGGCGGTGGAGGTGGAGGCGGTGGCGCCACTGCCAGCTTCACGTCGATCGCCGGCATCGGCATCTCGTCCACCTGCCACACCGAATGCACCACGCCGAAGGCGAGCGCCACGGCGTGAACCAGCACGGAGAAGGTCAGAGTGATCTTGCGCCAGCGGCTGGGAGGGGCCGACTGATGAGAAAGTATTGCTTCAAACGCCATCGTGGAACAACGCGATGTGGAACGGCACTGGGGAAGGCACTACGTGATGGAGTGCCACGAAAGAGGAGAAATTACGGCTTGGCCTGCGCCTGCTTGGCTTTTTCGTCAGCCTTCGCAGCGTCGCCGGGCTTGCTGGCATCCGCGGCCGCCGTCTCTCCAGCAGCGGGCGGTGTACCGGCCTCCCCGGCTGCAGCCGCGGGAGTAGGAGCAGCTGCCTGGGTCGCCTTTGCCAGCCACTCGTTGGCCGCGTTGAACAGCGGCTCCCACTCGGCAGGCCTCTCGAGGTAGGCGAAAGACTTCTGCCGGTAGATCAAGTTCATGAAGGCCATCGCCTCTTTGTAATTGGGGCGAATCTCCAGCGCGCGCTCCAGGTACTTGAGGCCGAGATCGGACAGGCGCACGCGCTCGGCGCCGACGATGTCTCCCACCGTGAACGCCGGCGGGATCTTGAGCGGAGCCGGCTCTGCCTTCCTGCCGCGGCGCTTGCGCTTTGGCGGGGCAGCGTTGGGATCCGGACGCGGATCGAACTTGGCCTTCTCCGGATCGGCGCCGCCCTTCTGGTACAGGCGCTGGAAGATCATCACGCCGACCGCGTACTGCTCCTCCGCGTCCGACTGATCGATGTCGGCGCGCATCATCGTGTACTTCAGCGCCTCGTTGAAGTGCTCGGCGCGCGAGTGCACGGAGATCAAGCCGTTGATGGCGCCCAGATCCTTCGGGTCCGCCGCCAGCTGCTTCTCGTAAATCTTGGCCAGCGTGTCGTAGCGATCGCCGTCGAACAGCGTCTGGATGTACAGCTGATCGCCCCGCTTGTCCTCGGGGCTGAGCTCTTTCATCTTCGTGAAGGCGCCGATGGCACAGTCCACCGCCTTCTCCTGCTCGGGGCCAGTGCCGCCGGGCGCCATCATCTGGCGACAGGCGAGGCCCTTGTTGAGCGCCACCACCGCGAGGCCGGGGTAGGTCTGCTCGGCGATCTCGTACTCGCGCACGGCGCCGGCGTAGTCGCCGTCGAGGAACAGCGAGTTGCCTTCACGAGCGTGGTGACGAGCCTTCAGCTCGGAACAGCCCGTGGCGAAAAAGACCAAACCTAGTAGCCCCAGCCCGCGCAACGCCCGTCCCTGCCAGCGACCTTGCCAGCAACCTTGCCAGCCACGCAGCGACGGAGCTCTACCCGTGAGGCCAGAGCAATGGGGGACACTTTCCGGTCTCACAGCCGAGGCTGCACGATGGTCGGCACTAGAGGAAATCACGCAATCTGACGCCTTGAAGGGGTTGGGCCCGGAGGGCCGGCACTATACGTGGCTCGAAGCTCTGCGCAAGTATGAGAAACGCGCGTCCAACGCGCTATCGGGGAGTTTCAGCGAATATTCCGCCGGGGGAAAAGAAGGCGTGGCTTCCTCCGGAGCGCTGCGGTACATGAGCGCTCCAAAAAAGTGCGCACCCGGGCTACGTGCGGTTTGCTCGTCGTGAGGAGGATGAACCTTGCCCTCGTTGATATCAGACCCGTCTTCTCGTCTTAGGCAGTTGATCATCGCGTTGTTGTTGGCTTGCGCTCTCGTTCCTGCTCTGACGCAGGGGGTGATGGCCGCGCCACCCGCTGCTCCTTCAACCGCGGCTTCAGCTGGGGCCGCCGCCCATGGTGGGGGAGAAGCCAATCTCGTTTTGCCGGACCTTGGCAGCGTGACGGTCATGGGCACGAGCGGCCGCTCGATCCTGCTGGTCGGATTGCTGATCTCGCTCGCCGGGATCGGCTTCGGTCTCGTTGCCCTCAATCAGGTGAAGCGTCTGCCCGCGCACCGCTCGATGAGTGAAATCTCGCAGCTCATCTGGGAGACTTGCAAGACTTACCTGTTCACGCAGGGAAAATTCTTGCTCTGGTTGGAGCTGTTGGTGGGCGCGGTAATCGTGCTCTACTTCGGCATACTGCGCGGGTTCCCAGCGCTGAAGGTGCTGACGATTCTCGCGTTCAGCGCGATCGGTATCGCCGGCAGCTACGGAGTGGCCTGGTTCGGCATTCGTATCAACACGTATGCCAACTCGCGTACCGCTTTCGCCAGCCTCTCCGGTAATGCCCATCCGGTATATGCCATCCCGCTACGCGCGGGCATGAGCATCGGCATGTTGCTGATCAGCGTCGAGCTCGTGCTGATGCTGATGATCCTGCTGTTCGTGCCGGGCGACTACGCGGGTCCATGTTTCATCGGTTTCGCCATCGGTGAGTCGCTGGGCGCCTCCGCGCTGCGCATCGCCGGCGGCATCTTCACCAAGATCGCGGACATCGGCTCGGACCTGATGAAGATTGTCTTCAAGGTCAAGGAGGATGACGCGCGTAACCCGGGCGTGATCGCCGACTGTACTGGCGACAACGCGGGTGACTCGGTGGGGCCCAGCGCCGACGGCTTCGAGACGTACGGCGTGACCGGCGTGGCGCTCATCTCCTTCATCCTGCTGGCGGTCCATGACGCCGCCGTGCAGGTGCAGCTGCTGGTCTGGATCTTCACCATGCGCGTGGCGATGCTGATCGCCAGCGTGGGCTCGTACCTGTTCAACGAGGCCCTCCAGAAGAACGCCTTCAAGGGCCCCAAGCGGCCCGACTTCGAGGCGCCGCTGACCGCGCTGGTCTGGATCACCTCCTTGGTCTCGATCGCGCTGACGTTCGTGGTCTCGTACCTGATGATCCCGGAGCTGGAGCAGGGCACGCTCTGGTGGAAGCTGTCGCTGATCATCAGCTGCGGCACGCTGGCAGGCGCGGTGCTGCCCGAGATCGTGAAGGTGTTCACCTCCACGCACTCCGCCCACGTCTCCGAGGTGGTCACCGCCTCGCGCGAGGGTGGTGCATCGCTCAACGTGCTCGCCGGGCTGACCTCCGGCAACTACAGCGCCTACTGGATCGGCGTGGTCATCGCGCTGTTGATGGCGGCCGGCTACGGCACGAGCGAGCTCGGTCTCTCCGACTTGATGCTGGCACCCGCCGTGTTCGCCTTCGGTCTGGTGGCGTTCGGCTTCCTCGGCATGGGTCCGGTGACCATCGCCGTGGACTCGTACGGACCGGTCACCGACAACGCGCAGAGCGTGTTCGAGCTCTCCACCATCACCGAGCTGCCCGAAGCACCCGCAGAGATTCAGCGGGATTACGGCTTCAAGGTGGATTTCGACAAGGCCAAGCACCTGCTGGAGGAGAACGACGGCGCTGGCAACACCTTCAAGGCCACGGCCAAGCCGGTGCTGATCGGTACCGCCATCG
>JAICQL010000008.1 GCA_025937895.1 Polyangiaceae bacterium
CAGACGTTTGCTCCGTACCTGATCGATGAGCCGCACGCACCGGCCTCTGCTCGCTATGCCCCCAGCGGTGAAGCGCGCATCTTGCCGGTCCACGTCGACCGCAACCGCTACGACATCTACCCGCGCTTACTCTACCAGAGCGCGACCATGCTGGGCGTGGACAGTGTGACCGGCTGCACCACCTCGATGGCGCCGGAGCAGTACCTCACTTACCTGCCCTCCAACTCGCGCGGCCTGTTGCCCGAGGAGGTGTACCGCGAGCTGCTGCCGAGCCACCTGTTGCGTGGCCTCAACGTGCGCTACGCGACCGCGCCACTGCAGAACGCCGAGATCGACGGCTGGCTGCGGAGCGCTGGCTTCCGGCGCGAGCGCGAGCTGGAGCGCGTGGCCCTGTACCGCATCGACGTCGAGCTGCCCCGCGCTTACTTCGCCAGCGAGGTGCACCCCTTCAGTGAAGCCGAGCTGCGCAGGGGCCTCCTGCAGAACCGCGCCGACGTGCGCGCCGCGTATGTGGAGGTCCCAGAGGCGCCGCTGCCACGTGCAGCCCCCGAGGGTGTGGTGCTGCACGCCAACTTCAAGAAGCCAAACAGCGCAGTGATGCAGGTGGACAGCGCGCAGGGCGGGCTGCTGGTGGTGTCAGCCAGCTACGACCCCGACTGGCATGCCAGCGTGGACGGGCAGCCGGTGCCCCTCTTGCGCACCAATGGGCTGCTGCAGGGCATCTCTGTGCCTCCGGGGCGCCACGAGCTGGTGCTGCGCTATCAGAGCGCCGCGCTACGCCAGGCACTGTGGCTGGTGGCGTTCGGCGCCCTGGGCTTTACGGCGCTGTCAGTGTTGCGCCGGCGCGCCGCACGGCGAGCCTAGAGCGCGAGCGTCAGGGCTCCGGCGCACCCTCGGCGGGCTGCGTCGCTGCCGTCGGCTTCGGCCTGCCCTCTCGACCCAGCAGCAAGCGCACGCTGCGCTGCAGGAACTCGCGGTCGAGCCACAGCGAGATGCCGATGTACACGGCGGCGCCTACCGCAATGGCCAGCAGCAACCGCGCCACGTCCGACAAGGCCACGGGCAGGTGCAGCACGCCCACGACGCCCGCCGTCATCAGCAGGGCGGCCAGCGCCGGCGTGCGCAGGGTGTACAGGAAGCGGGTGAAGCCAGTGTCCAGGAAGCGCAAGGTGATCGCGATCATGGCGATGCCCAGCACGAAGCCCAGCAGCGAGCGAGCCAGCACGATCGCCATCAACCCGCTGCTGGCCGCTGCCCACATCGCCAGGCCGTGGAGGATGCCCGTGCTCCAGGTCCAGTGGAAGTTAAAGCGCACGTGGCCGAGGGCGGTACGCACGATCTGAGTGGGCCCTGCCACTCCCCCCAGCAGCGCCACGGCGCACAGCAACTGCACCAGCGGCACGGCGTCGCGCCACTTCTCGCCGTACACGAACGGCACGAGCAACGGAGCCACCACGCACAGCCCGACGATCAGCGGCGCGTTGAGGTGCGACAGCGAGCGCTGTAGCGAAAGCAGGGACTCGGCGATGCGCGCCTTGTCACGGTTCTGCCGGGCGAAGACCGGAAACGCCACCTTGGCGATCACCGGGTTGATGTAGCGCCTGGGCAGCTGCGTCACTCGCTGCGCCAGGCTGTACACTCCCACGGCCTCCGTACCCAGGTAGCGCCCGATGATGATCGTATCGAGGTTGGAGGTGAGATAGCCGACATTGACGTTTGCCAGCTGATAAGCCCCGAAGCGCAGGTGCGGCTTGATCTGGCTCGGCCGGAATGCAAACCGTACGGGCCAGTGTCGCACCCCGAGCGCGAAGAGCCCCAGGCTGTTCAACGCTGCGCCGGCCAGCGTGCCCAGCACCAGCGCCCACGCGCCGTGGCCACGCAGCGCGAGCACGAACGCCAGCGCCGTGTTGACCGCGTCAGCGCCGATCTGCACGACGGCGATCAGCTTGAAGCGCAGGTCGCGCTGAAACAGCGCCTCGAACTGCTGCCCCAGCGCCACCAGCGGCAGCTGCAGGGCGGAGACCGCGATCAGGTCCACCAGCGCGGGCTCCTTGAACAGCAGCGCCACCGGGGTCTGCAGCGCAAAGAGCAAGCCACCGCTCAACACGCCTGCCAGGAGATTGAGCCAAAAAATCGTCGAGAGCCGCTCTGGATCTTGCTCTTGCTTCTGGATCAGGGCGCTCGATAACCCCAGGTCTACATACGCCTGCGCATAGCCGAGCACCACGCCCACCATGCTGGCCAGGCCGAAGTCACGCTGCCCGAGCAGGCGCGCCAGCACGACCATGCGCAAGGTGAGAAAGCCCACGCGCAGCGCCGTGGCCAGGCCGTTCCAGCGGACGCCCCGCGCTGCCGCCGACTTGATGGACTGCGCGCTCACGAGCCCGCTCGCGAAGGCCCCGCTGGCCCGGGCTCAGCCACCCAGCCCATCGCGCTCGGGATCGAAGCCCAGAAAGCGCCGCTCCAGCGCCATGCCCCCGCTGGCCGCTGCCGTGCCCTGCGGGCGGATCTCGAAGATCGGGTTACGCTGCAGCTGCTCCGCCACGAGCTTCGGGTAGGGATGCGTGCCGCGCTGCTCATAGCGCTCGAGATGAGGCAAGACCTGCCGTTGCATGTACAGGCGGGCCGCTTCCTCGAGATCGCTCGTCGCATATTTCTGCTGCAGAATACTATGAATGTATTCGTCCAAGGTCGGGAAGCGCCGGTAGTCGCCCAGCTGGCGCCAGTTGGTGCGCTCCGAGCGGCGAAACAGGTTCAGATCGCTCTTGATCGTGCAGTGCATCCAGATCGGCTGAGGCCAGGTGACGGCCTGCATGGCGCCCAGCAGGCGCGTGGTCTCACGCCGGCCCCGGCGCACGAAGGCAAACCCGGGGAAGGTCCGGTACAAGCGCGGCATGGGCGGGCTGGTCACGTCCAGCACGTATTGACGCTCGGGGTTGGCTGCGCCGCCGCCCGCGCGCAGCAGCGGGCGGCCCGTGTGCAGGAAGTCCCCGAACACGTTGACCTGGGGCACCCAGACCACGGCTGGCTGCACGCTCCGCCGTACCGAGAGCACAAACTGGCGGAGCTGGCCCACCGCCAGTGGCCCATCGGTGTAACACACGTAGTCCGCGTCAGCGCGCACCACCCACTCGTAGCGCGCCTGCGAGAAGGCGAATGCGCGGTTCTGGTGCAGGTCCACCAGCTCGGGGCGATCGAAGAAGCGCACCCGGTCCGGGTAGCGCTCCGCCAGGGTGCGGGCGATCTGCCGCGTGGCGTCCTGGGAGCCGTTGTCCACCACGATGACCTCGTCCCCCAGCTCCAGGAAGGAGCGAATGGACAGGCCGACCACGAACTGCTCGTCCTGCGCCGCCAGCAGGACCGAGATGCCCGGCTTACGCCGCTGCAGAGAACGAGCTAGCTGGGCCCCGAACCCGGCGGCTCGTTCGCTCCACGGACGCATGCGCGTCGTGTGCCACGTGAGCGAAGCGCGGACAAGCCTTCCCGTCGCTCAGGGCTCGGCGGGCATGAGCTCGGCGATGGTCTGAGTGAGCTCCGCCGAGCCGAATGGCTTGGTCAAGAAGCGCACCCGAGCCGGATCGATGCCTTCGATCGCCTGGCTGCCGCTGTAGCCCGAGACGATCAAGACGCGCAGCTCGGGCTTGCGCGCGGCCAGGCTGCGCGCCAGCACGTGGCCGCTGCCCTGCGGGATCATCACGTCGGTGATCAGCAACTCGAACTCGCTGTCCGGTGCCTGGAACACCGCCTCCGCTTCGCTGAAGTTGGTAGCCGTCTTCACGTCGTAGCCGCGCGCCGTCAACATGCGCAGCAGCACCTTGCGCACCATGTCCTCGTCCTCGACCAGCAGCACGCGACAGGGCCGCGGCGCAATGACCCGCCGCATTCCGCTCTCGCCAGGGGTGGTGCGCGCCTCGGGCGTGACCGCCCCGCGCGCCGCGCCCACGTTTCTTCCCGGCCGTGTTTCCCCACCCATTGTTCCTCCCGAGGCAATCGCCTGGAACGGACAACGGCGTCCAGGACGGCTTCTTAATCACACGGGGTGATTACGCTCCAGGAAATCTGCCCGTTTGGCGGCGGCTTTCAGCGGCCACCAACAGGACGCCGTGCAACGCCGCAGCGCCGGCAAGTCCGTCGCAACCAAATGGCCTCGAACGGCAGTTCTGCGTCGCCACGGCCCGCGCGGTAGCGCCACTAGCCGTCCCAAGCCGGAGCACCCAACGGGCGCCGGCCAGACGGACAGCGCCCCGGACGCCAGACAGCACCACTCAATTGGCGGCGATGCTCGGCGACGCTCCCGCCGCCAGGGTGACCGACTGCGACCCGAGCCGGGCGGCGGCGCTCCAGACGACCAGGTGATATTGCCCCGCTGGTAGCGAGAGCTGGCAGGGCACTCCCGCCTGGCAGAGGGCCTGGTCCGCAGGCACTCGATCGCTGAGGTCTACTCCGTCGGGGAAGGCCTGTACGAGCAGCCGCTCACCCGGGGCACACGCCCCGCACTCGGGGGTCACCGACATCTGCTCCTCGACCGCCGTGTGCAGCCACTGCCAGCGCTCGCCGTCGCTCCCGGCAGCACCGAAGGGGGGCGCCACGTGAAACACGACCCCGTTGTGCGTGGGCCTGCCGGTGCCGGTGCCCGGTGAATACGAGCCCGCGCATGAGCCGTTGGCGGGGCCCGACGCCAGGTACATGCCCGAAGCTGCAGGTGGACCCAGGGTGGTGCCGGCGTCCACCGTCAGCTGCACCAGCGAATACGGATCGATGCCCGTCTCCGCGGCGACGTACGACGCCAGCGTGTTCACGTACGGCTGCGCTCGCCCCCACGGCTCTTTGTAGGCTTGCCCCTGCGCGGCCCAGACCAGCACCTTTGCCTCCGGCCCGGCGCTGCTCAGCTCCTCCACGAGGCTCGTGGCCTGCGCGCGCGCGTCCGCGCCCAGTGCCAGGTTCAGAGGGCAGTCCGTGCAGAGCTCGGTATGAGGCAAGTCGACCGGGACGAAGCCCAGCGCCAGCGCGTCAGTGACCAGCCCGGCGAGCTGCGGCTCGCGCAGGAACCGGCCCGATTGCGTGCGCGACACATGGCCGCGCTGCGCCAGCGCAGCCCCGCTCTCCTCCAGCGCCTGCAGCACGAGGCGCTCGAAGCCTGCGTCCCGAGCGCACTCGAGGAGCTTGCGCCCGAGGCTGCGGTGCTGGGCGAAGTGGGGCATGTCTTCGATGAAGACCAGCCGCAGCTCAGGATCCTGCAGGATGTTGCACACGTCGCTGACCGCGTCCGGCAGCACGCTGCTCATGCACTGCATGCTGCGGGCCCGGTACGGCGTATTGTTCGGCTGGTACGCGAGCGCCGCCGAGTTATAGGCGCCCAGCTCATTCAGCAGCAGGCCGAGCACGCTGTTCGCCGGCGCAGGCACGGTGGTTGCGTCGCTCTCTTCCACGGCGGTCAGCGCCGCCAGCAGGTTCTCGCCGGGCTCGGCCCACAGCGCAAAGCTCTCCGGCGAAGGGCCTGCGCTGCGTTGCGGCAGGAGCTCACCATCCGTACCGCCGCTGCTCTCATTGGAGAGAGTACACGCCTGCACCAGCAAGCAGACACAGACGGGCGCGCACCGGGCCAGCCGGCGAGCTCGTTGCAAATTGGAGTGGATCGCCATTGCTCACCAGTCAACGCGCATGCGGATACCCGCCGTACGGGGCGGATTGTAGAAGCGCAGGTTCAGGTTGGGTGTGGACACGATGCTGGTGGCGTAGGCAATGTTGAGCGCGTTGTTCACGTACCCACTGATCGAGATGCGTCCGTCGGGGTGCGTCCAGCCCGCGCCCAGGTTGAGGTTGGTGTACGCGGGCACAACGTCATTTAGCCGCGCCTGCCCGCAGTAGGGATAACAGGGCGTGCCTTCACGGCCGGTCGCCATCAGGCGATCATAGTCGCTGCTCACGCCCGGCGCCGGCTCGACGAAGTCGATCGCGGGCAGCGCCCTGCCCTCGCCATTGAAGACTGTCATGTAGCTCTTGCTGCGGGTCTGCGCATCCACCACCCAGTTGAAGGAGCCAGCAGAAGTGAAGATCAGCTGCGACAGTGCATAATTGAGCGTAACGGCAGACACGCGCGGTAGCCACTTGCCACCGATGTCGACCCGGTAGCGGCCGCCGTTGGGTAGGTTGTAGCCAATGCGGCCGTCCTGCACCGTCGTGCCGTCGCGGAAGCGAGCATCCTCCAGCAGCATGTGCAGATCCACCTGGAGCCCTGCAGGCAGCGCATACGTGACATCCAGATCGAGACCGTAGATGCCGGAGGTAGCCCCCGAGTTCTGGCGCAGGGAGGTGACCTGAGCATTGCTCATTGTCGGATCCATGCTGGTGTTCTCGGTGATCTGGACGATCTGCTGGAAGACCTGATCCTGGTACAGGTAGTAGAACAGCGCGGCGTTGACCTTCAGCTTGTGGTCCAGCAGCACGTTCTTGGAGCCCAGCTCGAAGCTGATCACGGACTCCGGACCGTAGAACGTGTCGAAGGGCGTGCCCCGGTCAGCGCGGATCACCGTGTCGTTGTAGCCGGCCGCCTTGTGGGCGGTGCTCACGGTGGCATAGACCAGGATGTCCTTTGTCACATCGTATTCCGCGCCGCCGCGCCAGTCGACAAAGGTGTTGGAGACGGACTCGTTCTGCGGCGTCGCCGCGATGGCAAAACCGTTCGGACCCAGGTTGGGGTTGGGCCCGGCACTGCAGCGCAGGTGCCCATCGACCTCGATGACCCGCGGAGTCTGCGGCTGACCTGGCGCGGCCGCCGCTGGATCGGCGCAGATCAGCTGCGGCAAGGTGTCGCGCGCGCCGAAGCTGCCGACCCCGTCGAGGTAGAGATTGACCCTGTCCTCCAGGGTGGCATCCGGTGGCAGCTCGTAGATGTCGCGGTCGAAGTACGCCGGTCGATATCCCTCCGTGCCCAGCCGCGTGGCCCCCCCCTGACCGGGAAAGCCGTTGAGCCCCAGCGCCAGGCCATCCTTGCGCGACTTGGTCTCGTGCGTGAGCCGGACGCCAGCGAGCACGCGGAAGGTCTCGGTCACATCGAACGTGGCGTCAGCAAAGACCGCCTGCGAGTCACCGTTGACATCCGGCATGTTGAACTCCGCGCCGCCGTAGCCGCCGACATGATCATTCACCTGCGCGAGCACGATCTGCTGATCCTCGAACAGCAAGAAGCCGCCGGCAGTCCAGCGCAGGCGTGCGCTGTCCGGCGCGGAGGCGCGCAGCTCGCCCACCCACGACTGTGACTTCGTGAACCAGTACGTGCTGTACCAGTTGTCCGGGTCGATGGGCGCCAGCGGATCGTTGAAGCGAAAGTTCTCGTCGACCACGCCGGCGCTGGCCCCGGTCACCTGCCGATAGCTCAGGTCACGGTAGCTTCCCAGCGCCTCGATGATCGCAGGCCCGGTGTCGAGGGTCACCTCCAGACGTGCCCCCTGGTGCGTCATGTCCTCCGACGGCTGCGCGCCCTGTTGGTATACACGCCGCGGGTTGTCCACGCTGTTTGGATCCACTGGCTCCAGGTAGTCGTCCGCCGCGACTGCCGGCGTGCCGTTGTCGTTCATGCGGCGTAGCAGCGCGTCGAAGTTCGCGCCCACGTAGCTGGTGCCGCGCTCCTTGGTGATGTCGTAGCCCGCCAGCACGCTGAGCGAGGGCACCGGCTGCCACTTCACCTGAGCACGCCAGGCGTACGCGTCCTCCGCCTGTGGCCCGCGGATGTCGTACAGGGGGCCCGCGTTCTCCCAGTGCGGATCATGCACACTGGAGAAGCCGGCCACACGCACCGCCAGCGAGTCGCCGATCGGGATGTTGACCATGCCATTGTAGCGGCGCTCCGAGAAGGTGCCGAACGTGGCCTCGGCGTTGCCGCCGAACTCACCCAGCTTGGGCTTGTTGCTGATGATGTTCATCGAGCCGCCCTGCGCGTTACGGCCGCGCAGCGTACCCTGTGGGCCGCTGTTCACCTCCACCCGCTCGATGTCGTAGAACATGGCCCCGACCCCGCGCGGACGCGGCAGGTACACGCCATCGAGGTGGATGGCCACACCCATGTCGCCGTGCTCCGCGTTGTTGTCGTTGCCGACGCCACGAATGTAGACCTCGGTGTTGCCCTCGTTCTCGCCGATTTGCAGGCCCGGAACGGCCGAGGCCAGCCCCGACACGCTGGTGATGCCCACGCGCGAGAGCTGCTTCTCGCTGAATGCCGCCGCGGTACCCGAATAGTCCTGCAGATCCTTCCTGCGGCGATCGACGGTGACCACGACCTCATCCAGGCCGTCCGCAGCGACGGGATCCGCTACCTCCAGCTCATTCGGGCCCACGGGTTCAGCCTCGAGCGCCGGCGGCGACGCGGCAGGCTCTGCTCCCAGCGCTGGCTCTGCTGGCGCTGGCTCTGCTGGCGCTGGCTCTGCTGGCGCGGGCTCCTGCGCAAGGACGAGGCTGGACAGCAGCAACCCGGCGACACCGCCCAGCAGCGCGCGCGGCGCGCGCGGCACAGCGCGAGCTGGGAGCATCACGACAGGGCGATGGCTGAGGACAAGCTTCTTCAGATCGACGCCGTTCATTCTTCCTCGCAGGAGTTGTTACGCAGCGGACGACCCACCGCAGCCCCGCCTCGCGTGCGAACGAGGGTGAGCTGCAGGAGCCGCGCAACGCCAGCGCTGCCATCGGTAGTGGAGACACGTGAGCTCCGTCAAGCAGCGCAGTCATGCACACCGACACGCTCTTGCTGGCAACGTTTCTCTGCGCACCGCGCCAGCACTACATGCTGCACGCTTCTGCGCAGTAGCTTCACGAAATCATCACGGCGCAAGCGGTGGATGGCGCTGAAGATTGGGCAGCGCGCTCGCTGCAACTGCACGCTGCAATGCTCTTGCGCGAGCAGAGATGTGATTCACGGCGCGCGGTTTTGTATGACGAGGCACAGCAGAGATGTGAGCGCCGATCTTCGAATTGGTGAGGCACGCAAATGCCCTACTCCCTCGCGATGCACGGCACGCACGCCTCGCGGGCTCCACCTCGGCACCTGCCAGCAGCAAGCAAGTCGCGCTGGCGTTCCCCAGCGCGGCCGCACCACGGGCGCACGGCTTTCTCCCGCTCGTCTGCCCCTCGTTCAGCTCCCGCAGTCGCGTGCTCGCGAGCAGCACGCCGTGGGTAACCTGCCCTCGCCAGAGCAGCTGCGCGCGAGAGCCACGCGCTCTTTGGCGCATGGCTCTCGCTTGCGCGCCGCCGGAGAGCAGCTCAGGAAGTGGCTGCGCCCGCCAGGCGCGCTCGCTCTTCCCAGATCGCCTTCTCGATGCGCAGCCGCTCGGGCACGATGGCCTGGCGCGGGTGCGTGGGCACGAACTCGTAGCGCTCCTTGCCCAGGGCGCGCAGCACCGCGCGCTCCACTGCCGAGTGCTCGCCGGGGTTGGGCCGGGCAAAGCACATCGGCTCCTGCAGCTTCACCGGCGGGTTGATGATGAAGCGCGCGCGCCCGCTGGAGTTGACCGAGCGGGTGTGCAACATGAACGGGTGCATCAGGTACACGTCACCGATGCTGCCGGTGGCCTCGATGAAGTCGTTGCACTTGCCGACGATCTCCTTGCACGGTGTTTCACCGGGCAATACCCCCTCGGGGTGCTCGGCCAGGAAGCGCGCCACGTGAGCGATGGAGTCACACGCCAGGTAGGTGCCGCCACCGCGATCCTCGATGTCGGAGAACACGGCGATCACCAGCAAGCCCTGCTCCGGTGAGTCCAGGAAGTGACGAAAGAAGTCGCCGTCCTTGTGCCAGAGCTGCCACTCCTCGCCGTGGATGACGGGCGAGGGTGGCTGCCAGACGTGGCTCTCGCGCCCGAAGTTGATGATGTAGCCATCGCCCCACGTGCACGGCAGAGCGCGGCCAGCGCCCCCGATCAGCTCACATGCAGCCTGCCAGGCGCGGGGCGCGATGCTCTCCGCCGGCACGCGCGCCGTCTCCGGCGCGCGGATGCGCCCGGATGGCCATGTGCTGGGGTCATCGAGCGAGCAATACAGGCGCTCGCAAGCACGGCGTGTCGACTCGAGCGCAAACTCACGACTGAAGCAGCCGCTCAGTCGTACGAAGCCGCGCTCCACAAACTGTTCAAGTTCGGCGTTGGTCAGGATTCGCTCGGACATCGGGATCGCAAGCGTAGTCCTCGGCGGTCCCGCTGGCCGTAACGAATGCTCACCCTGCTTGCCGGAAGTGCTCCGCGCTTGCCGTCTCCGGGCCGGCGCCGGGATCGCCACCCGGCCCTCAAAAGGGATTGGCAGGGCCATCTTTTTGCGGGTATCTTCGTCCGAATCACGGGCCGGCTGCGGATCTACCGGACGCTTGGTGCGCCCGCGCGCGCCGGCCCCTGGCTTGCCATGCCCTCACCTCACCCGCCCCGCCGCCCGCGCTCCCCGCTGCTCCCGTCCGTCGCCCGGAGCTGCCTCATCGGGCTCTCACGGGCGGCCGCCAGCGGCTGCAAGGTCGCCCTGCCCGGTGCCGCCCTGCTCGGGATGATGGCCGCCTGCAGCCCCGGCAAGCCCGATCCCGAGGTGACGGTGCGCCAGCCCTCCTCGCCGGATCAGCCAGGCTCGAGCACGGGAGCTCCCTCGCTGCGCGAGCCCACGGCGAGTGATCTGGCGCTCGCGGCCGAGCCGCCGCCACCCGCGTGTGGAGATGGCGCCCTCAACGACGACGAGCAGTGTGACGACGGCAACACCACCTCGGGCGACGGCTGCTCTGCCAACTGTCTCGTGGTGGAACAGGGCTACCTGTGCGCCACGCCCGGCGCGGAGTGTGTGCTGGCAGAGATCTGCGGCGACGGCGCGCAGATCGGGGCCGAGCAGTGTGATGACGGCAACGCCACGGGCGAAGACGGCTGCAGCGCCACTTGCCAGCGCGAGCTCGACTTCTTTTGCCCGGTGCCCGGTGAGCCCTGCGTCTCCGGGGTGAGCTGCGGTGACGGGCGCGTCTCCGGCTCCGAGCAGTGCGATGACCGCGGGGTCACTGCCGGAGATGGCTGCTCCGAGCTCTGTCAGCTGGAAGAGGGCTGGGCCTGTCCGCTGCCCGGCGCGCGCTGCGTGCCCGTGTGCGGCGACGGCCTGCGGCTCGGCAACGAGAGCTGCGACGACGGTAACATCCTGCCTGGTGACGGCTGCAGCGCCACCTGCGCCCGCGAAGACGCCTTCGCCTGCAACGTGCCCGGCCAGCTGTGCTCGCGCACGGTGTGCGGTGACGGCGACGTGGAGGGCAGCGAGGGCTGTGATGACGGCGCGGGGGACCGCCCGTTTGACGGCTGCTTTGCCTGCGTGCGCGAGCCGCAGTGTGAGCTGGGCGCCTGCGGCGCCGTGTGCGGGGACGGCCTGCGCTACAGCGAGGAGCAGTGCGACGACGGTAACGTTCTGCCCGGTGACGGCTGCTCTGCAGATTGCCGGGAGGAGCCGGGCTTTCGCTGTGTAGACCAGGGCGGCCAGGGTGCCGCCGGGACCACCTTCGTGCTGCCGGTGATCTACCGGGATTTTGTCGGCGCCGACACCTCGGGAGACGGGCTCGCGGCAGCCCGCGCAGCAGCTCGCGCCAGCGTCGGCCTGGAACAGCACCCCGACTTCAACACCTTCCAGGGCACGGGCGTGCTGGGCGCGGTGCAGGCCCAGCTGGGTGCCGATGGGCGTCCGGTGTTCGCCTGTCAGAACGCCGCAGCCCCGGGCTGCGCCGCGGTGCTCGAGAACTTCACCTCTGCGCAGCGTTTCAACCAGTGGTACCGCAACACCAGCGGCGTGAACCTGGCCGTGGTGGATCAACTCTCGCTCGGCGCGATCGACGACGGCGCGTTCCTGTTCGACTCCGCCGATCCGCTCACCACCCTGAACGGCCAGTTCGATCCGCTGCTGGACGCCGGCTTCCAGGCGCAGACCGTCGGCGGCACTCCGCTCGAGGGGCACGAGTTCTGCGACGTCGCTCTGGTGCCTCAACCCGACGGTCCCGACGGCAATGGCGGCAACGCCACGCCCCGCAACATGAGCTTCACGACCGAGACGCGCTTCGTGTTCGAATACGGCGGCGGGGAGCGCTTCGAGTTCTCGGGCGACGACGACGTGTGGGTGTTCATGAACAACCGTCTGGTGATGGATCTGGGCGGCCTGCACCAGGTGGCCACCGGCGCGTTCACGCTCGACGACACCGGCATCGCCACCGTGGAGCGTGAGGGCCCGGCCGGCAGCGCGCTCACCCTGGCCCAGCCCATCGCCATCGACACGGGCATGGAGCTCGGCGGCATCTACGAGGCCGTGCTGTTTCACGCCGAGCGCCACGAGTGCGGCTCCAACTTCAAGCTCACCCTGGCCGGCTTTGACAAGCCGCGCAGCGTCTGTGAAGAGGTGTGCGGCGACGGCGTGGTCACGCGCAGCGAGACGTGCGACGACGGCGAGCTCAACGGCACGGGCTACGGCCTGTGCGGCGGCGACTGTCAGCCGGGCCCGCGCTGCGGTGACGCGCTGGTCAACGGCGATGAGGCCTGTGACAACGGCCTGAACGTCGACCGTTACTCCAACAGCTCGGGCGCCTGCGGCCCGGGCTGCACCCTGCCCTCCTCCTGCGGCGACGGCGTGGTCGACCCCAGCGTGGGCGAGCAATGTGACGACGGCGTGAACGACAACTCCTACGGCGGCTGCACGGACACCTGCAGGCTCGGGCCGCGCTGCGGCGATGGCGCGGTCAACGGCGGGGATGAGGAGTGCGACGATCAGAACCGCATCAACGGCGACGGCTGCAACCTGGACTGCCGCGTGGAGCGCCTGCGCTGAGGCTCAGATGAAAGCTGCCTTCCTGAGCGCCCCCGGGCGCATGACCTGCGGGCACGCGCCCGACCCCGAGCTCTCGGGCCCGGGCGACGTGCTCTTGGAGCTGCAGGCCGTGGGCATCTGCGGCTCCGATCTGCACTACTTTCGCACCGGGCGCATCGGCAGCCAGGTCTTACAGGCGCCCTGGATCATGGGACACGAGTGCACGGCCGTGGTGCGCGAGGTGGGCTCGGCCGTGCGCGACCTGGCCCCCGGAGATCGGGTGGCGGTCGATCCGCTGATCGCCTGCGGCCGCTGCGATCAGTGCCGCGCGGGGCGCAAGCACACCTGCCGCGAGCAGCGCTTTCTGGGCTGCCCGGGGCAGCAGCAGGGCTGCCTGTGCGAGCGGCTGGTGATGCCCGCGGAGTGTTGCTTCAAGGTGCCGGAGCAGCTCTCGGTGGGTGCCGCGGTGATGGTGGAGCCGTTTGCGATCGCGTTGCACGCCCTGAGCATGCTGGGCTCAGCGGGCGCGGAGGGCCAGCGCATCGGCGTGCTCGGCGCCGGCCCGATCGGCCTGTGCATGCTGGCCGCGCTGCGCTGGGCCAAGTCCGCCGAGGTGCTGGTCACCGATCGGCTGGAGTACCGCGCGGCGATGGCGGAGCGCCTGGGCGCGAGCTCGGTGCATGTGAGCGGTGACTCCGGCGCCGAGCTCCTGGCGCGCAACCCGGCCGGGCTGGACGCGGTGTTTGACTGCACCGGGGAGCAGGCCGCGCTGGATCAGGCCGCTGCGCTGCTGGCGCCGGGGGGCACGCTGGTGATGGTGGGCATTCCGGAGACGGCGCGCGTTTCCTTCGACCCGAACGCCTGGCGACGCAAGGAGCTGACCATCAAGAACGTGCGCCGGCAGAACGAGTGCACGGACCGCGCGGTGGAGCTGCTGGGCAGTGGAGACATCCAGCTGGACGAGGTCATCACCCACAGCTTCCCGCTCGCCGACACGCAGAGCGCCTTCGAGCTGGTGGCGAGCTATCGAGACGGGGTGGGCAAGGCCCTGATCGTGCTCTAGCTGCGCTCGGCGCTGTCCCTCGTCTCAACGCTACTGCTGGCGGGCCACCAGCAAGGTGATGTCGTCGCGCTGCTGGTCCATCCAGGCCTGTACGCCGCGCAGCAGGTGATCGCGGATCTCCCCCACCGGGGCCGCGTGCACCGCCTCCAGCTCGGCCGCCAGCCGCGCTGCGCCGTACTGTTGCTTGCGCGCGTTGCGCGCCTCGACGGCGCCGTCCGTGTACAGCAGCAACACGTCGCCCGGCTCGAGCATGGCTTGGGTCTCCGGCATCTGGCCGCGCACGTCGGGCTTGATGCCCACCCACAAGCCCGGCGCCGGCAGCACCTCGCAGCGCCCGGTGCGCGCGCGATACACGATGGGCTCCTCGTGCGCGCCCGCGAAGCAGAGCCGCCCGCTGGCATCGTAGCGCAGCAGCATCAAGGTGGCGTGCTCCGTCTGTTGCAGCCGCTGCTTCAAATTCTCGAACAGCACGGCATTGACCAGCTCCAGAGCAGCGCTGGGTGCCGCCTCGGGGTCGGCGCGCAGCACCGCCGCGACGCTGCTCTGCACCATCATCATCACCACCCCCGGGCCCAGCCCGTGGCCCGCCACGTCGCCGATGCTCAGCCACGCTCCGCCCGGAAACGGCAGCACGTCATAGCAGTCTCCCCCCACCTCCGTGGCGGGCACCATCGTGGCGGCGAGCTCCAGGCCCTCGACCTCCAGGCGATCGGGCAGCACCGAGGTCTGGATGCGCGCCGCCAGGGACAGCTCGTGCTGCAGCCGCTGGCGCTCGGCTCGCTCGCGCTCGGCCACCTCGCGATCCACGCGCCGGATCAGCCGCGCGCCCTCCAGCGCCACGCTGATCTGCTCGCGCAGCCACTCGTAGATCTGCCCCTGCGGCGGGCCGAAGTCGAGCAGCAACATGCCCAGCGGGTTGTCTCCGAAGAACAGCGGGCTCACCGTCAGGGTGCCCGGCGCTGCGGGCAAGAGTGACGCCGGCGCGAGCTCGACCGTGGCGAAGCGCAGGCCCTGCTCGGGCAGCTCCAGGCGCTGGCCATCACGGTACGCAAAGATCATGCGCGACTCGTGCGGGGGCCAGAGCGGGCTCGGCTCGTACAGCGCCACATAGCAGCCGCGCATGCCGATGCGCGGCAGGTGCGTGGTCAGCGCCTCGAACAGGCGCTGCTCGGAGAAGGAGCCCAGCACGTCGCTGCCGGCGGCGATGGTCTCCTGCAAGAGCCCCTCGCTGTAGATGCGGCGGGCTGCCTGCTGGCGCTCGGCGGCGTCACCGGCCAGCACGCGATAGCGATAAAGCAGCGCATCGCCCTGCGCGCGCTGCTCCGGGGGCAAGGCCGCTCGCAGCGCGGAGATCACCCGCTGCCAGTCGCCCAGCTCCCGCCCGGAGCTCATCGCGCTGGCCCGCAGCTCGGAGAGCAGCTGCTGGCCACGACCAGCCGCGCCGCGCAGCTCCAGGGTGAAGGCCGTGGCCAGCTGAGCGCGCCAGTCACGCGGCAGCTGCTCGTTGCCGCTGGGCTTGAGCTCGCGCAGGCGCCGCTCGAGCTGGTCGGGCGTGAGCTCGCTGCCGTCGCCGGGCGGCGGAGGCCGCAGCGAAGGTGGCGGCGGCGCCGAGCCCGGCGGCGGCACCAGCGCATCGAAGATCGCGCGGCAGCCGCAGGACTCGCGCAGCACCAGCTCTCCGGCGGTGAGCGTCAGCGGGCTGGGCGTGCCGCCCGCCAGCTGCAGCAGCACGTGCGACACGGCGCTGTCCGCCAGGCTCGGCAGTGGCTGCCGCAGCGAGCTCAGCGAGGGCTTGCTCCAGCGGCCCTCGGGCACATCGTCAAAACCGATGACCAGCACGTGGTCCGGCACGCGTACGCCGCGGCTGGCAAGCTCGGCGAGCGCACCGAGCGCCATGCTGTCGTTGGCGGCCACCAGCGCCTCGAAAGGCGGCTTGCCCTCGAAGCGCAGCTCGCGCATCGCGCGCGCGCCGGAGAGCTCGGAGAAGTCGCCCTGCAGCACCAGCGCCGGGTCGAGCGGGATGCCGTGTTGCTCGAGCGCCTGCTGGTAGCCGCGATAGCGCAGCTCCGCCTCGGCGTTCAGGCGCGACCCGCGCAGGAAGGCCACGCGCCGCACGCCGTGCACATCGATCAGGTGATGCACGGCCTCCTGCATGCTCTGCACGTTGTCCGTACAGATGCTGGGCACGTTGTCGAACACCAGCGCCAGCGCCGCCATGGGCAGCGCGCGATAGCGCAGGAAGTATTGCGCCAGGCGCTCCGGCCCCGCGCAGAAGCCGAGAGGCGCCACGATCAACCCGTCCACGCAGGCGGGGCTGGGCAGCTGATAGCAACGGTTGGCCTGCCGCGCCGCGAGCTCGGGTGCGTCGAGCGTGCCACCGATGAACACGAACAGCCGCACGCCCCGGCGCCGCGCGGCCGCGTCGACGGCGATCACGAGCTCCTGCCAGAAGCGATCCGAGAGGGACTCCACCAGCAGGCCGAGGCGGATGCTGGATGGATCGCGCATGTGACCGTTCGCCATGCCCTGCCCCCTCGTCAGCTGGGCCCCAGGCGGCGGCCCACGATCACCGACAGATCCGCGCGCTTGCCGGACCAGCTCTGCCCGATGTTCAGCAAATCATCCTTGATCTTGTCGACCGAGCTGGCGCGGTTGCGCTCCAGCTGGAGCGCGATGTGCTCATCGCCGATCGGAGCATCCTCGAAGTCCGAGGAGCGCGTGAGGCCCTGCGTGTGCAGCAGGAAAATGTCGTGTGGCGCCAGGGTGAACTCGCCGCCAAACACCACCTCGCCCTGCGGGCTCTCGCCCAGCGGCTCCATCGCGGGCCTGCCCGGCGCGCCATGCCAGGGACACAGGGTCACGCCGGCGTAGTCCGCAGCAAAGCGCACCGTGCCGTGGTGCGAGTAGCGCGCCACCAGCAGGTTGAAATAGAGCCGCTCGCGCGAGCGCTGCTCCACATTTTCCTGCAGTACCAGCAGGGCCTGCCAGAGCAGTCGCTCGGGCTCGTACGCGCGCGGGTTGCGGCACAGGCAGGCCACGATGCTCTGCAACATGGGCACGATCAGGCCCGGCCCCAGTCCACCACCACGCACGCTGCCCACGGCCAGCCAGGCCCCCGTCTCATCCGGGCGGACGTCGAAGTAGTCGGCGCCCGGCAGCTGCCCCGGACGCAGCGCGGCGGCCACATCCAGCCCCGCGATCTGCCAGTCTGTGGGCAGGATGGAGCTCTGCACCCGGCGCGCCACGCGCAGCTCCTCCTGCATGCGAGCGCGCTCGGCCTGCTCGCGCTGCAGCGCGCGGCGCGCCACCTGGCGCACCAGCGAGGCGCCCTCCAGCGCCGCCCCCAGCTGCTCGCGCAGGGCCAGATACACGGCGCCCTGGCGCGGACCGATCTCGAACAGCGCGAAGCCGAGCGGCTCGTTCTGGTAGTGAAGCGACTCCACCACGAAGCCGATCGCCGCATCGGAGGGCCAGAAGCCGTGCGGCACGAGCTCTCGGGTGTCGAAGTCGCGACTGCCGAGCATCGGCTCCCGGCGCCGGTGGTCATGACAGATCAAGAGCCGCGAACGCGCCGGCAGCTCGTCGCCGGCGGGCGTCAGGTACTGGGAGACGAAGTAGCTGGGCACGCCGAGCGCGGGCAGCTGGCTGCGCAGCGAGCCCGCAATGCCCTCCGGATCGAAGGCGGTGCTCGTGGCCTGCCCTGCCAGCGCCAGCAGGCGCCCCTGGCGCTCGAACTCCAGCCGGCGGAACGCCTGCTGCCGCTCGGTGGCGTAGCTCACGCGCTCGACCGCCAGGTGCATCAGCGTCTCTACCCGCGCGCGCAGCGCCGGATCGCTGCCCAGGCGCGCCAGCGCCACCGAGCGCAGCCGAGCCAGCGCGTGATACCAGGCAGAGAGACTGGAGCGATGCAGCAGGTGATCGGACAGCTCCTGCTCCAGCAGCAGCACGAAGCCGCCCTCACGCCGCCCGGTGACCTCCTCCCACAGGCACTCCACCAGGGCGCGCGCCGGCGCATCCACGAGCTCGATGCCGCGCAGCGAGAGCTCACGCATCATCGCCGCGGCCACGGTCCCGCGCCAGTCCCAGTTCTGCACGCGCAGCTGCAGCCAGCTGGTGGCGGCCGAGGTGACCTCGAAGCTCACTCCGCAGCCGCACGAGCGGCGCGGCACGAACTCGGCCGGTACCACCAGGCTCTCTGCCGGGCGCCCCTCGCGCTGCGCCAGCACCGCATCCACCGCCAGGCGCGCGCGCGCCCGCCAGGGCTGGCGCACCGAGCTGATCGGCGGGTCTGCGAAGCGCGAGTCCTCCACGTCGTCAAAGCCGCACACCGCCACGTCCTCGGGCACGCGCAGCCCCCGCGCCGTGAGCTCGCGCAGCGCGCTCGCCGCCATCGTATCGTTCGCGGCCACCAGCGCGTCGAAGGACACGCGGCGCGTGTCGAGCAGCAGGCTGACCGCGCGCGGCGCCGATTCGCGCGTGAAGGTGCCCGGCGCCACCAGCTCCTCCTCGAACGGCACGCCGTTGTCGCGCAGCGCCTCCAGGTAGCCGCGATAGCGCTCGGCTGCGTCTTCGCTGCCCTCCGGGCCGCGCACGAAGGCGATGCGCCGCCGCCCGTGCACACGGATCAGGTGCACCACAGCGTCACGCATGCCAGCCGCGTTGTCGACGGCGATGTTGGGGATGCCGGGCGTGGTCATCGCCAGGGTGCACAGCGGAAGCGCGCGATAGCGGGCCAGATAGCGGCGCTGCTCCTCCATCGACAGCTGTGAGCCGATCGAGGCCACGACCAGCGCGCTCAGCACGCGCTCGTTGGCGAGCTGGTATGCCAGGTTGCTGGCGTCCGGGGCACTGCCCGCCGGCTTCAGGCCATGACCCACGAAGCACAGAAAGCGCATGCCGCGCGCCCGGATCTCATCGAAGAACGCAAACGAGAGCGAGCTCGCGTAGTCGCTATCGAGCCAGTCGATCAACAGACCGATGGTGAGGGGCGCCATGTCAGATGTCGGACGTGCACTGACAGTACGACCCAGCCCGCAGCCGATTTAGCCGCGTTTCCTGCGCCCGCCGCAAAATGCCAGCCGGCCCGCACGCTGGCCCCCGCTCGAGCCATGCGAGCAGTCCCCCGCCGGCGCCGCTCAGCGCTGGTATTTGGCCTGAAAGGCGTATTCGAGGGTTCGCTCGCAGGGGCGCTCTCCCACGCGCCCGCTGCACACGCTGCTGCCGTTGAAGGCCTCACGCCCGGCGCGCAGCTGCTGCAGCGCCTCGCGCGTCAGATCATGCCCGCCGTCTTCACACTTGCTGTCACCGCACGGGATCTCGAAGCGTGAGGAGGCCTGCGCCACCACCACGTGCTGGATGCGACTCGTGCCCACCACGCGGTGGCCGCCGCTGAACTCTTCCAAGTTCAGCCGCAGCGCCTCGAGCTGAGGCACCTCATCCCGCAGCCTCGGTGCGTCATTCTCCCGCTTCCAGCGATCGGAACGCGCCGTTCGACGGTTTTGCCAGCCGCGCAGATTCATAGCCCCTCGTCTCTTCGCTGCGGCACCGGTAGGAAACTCGCACAAGCCGTGCCAAGTTGCGAGCCAATTCGCCGCCGCCATGCCCCCCAGCCGGGGTGAAGCGCCCATCGAGGTGTCGCGGAGCGCCGCTCATATAGAGCGGCGCGCCTGGCCCGGGTGCGACGGCGCCCCCGCTGCGCCACCTTCTGCGCCCGCCCCAGCAGCGTGCCCGCCGCCTGCAGTGACGGGCTGTGTGGCGCCCAGCCCCGACACGCCTTTTGGCGGTAGCCCCCAGAACAGCGCCAGCGCGGCCACCAGCAAGGTGAGCCCCAGCTGGATCACATAGAGCAGAAACAAGAACGTTGCACCGGCGGTGGTGACCACTTCCAGCGGATAGAAGAGCACCAGCGCCGCGTAGCCAGAGATCTGAAACGTGCCGAAGTAACCCGGCGCGTTGGGCACGGCCATGCCCAGGCCGAGCACGCCCAGCACCACCCCCGACTCGAGCAAGGTGGACTGCTCGACCCCTGCGCCCCAGAGCAGCAGCCAGAAGGCGGCGACGTTGGCCACCCAGTAGCCGATGGTGAGCAACGCAAACGTGCCGCGCGTATCGAGCTCGCGCAGGAACGCGAAGCCACCAACCACGTTGGCCATGGTGCGCGTGGCCCAGCGCGCGAGCTCCGGCGACCAGCGCCCCAGGTGCCGCTCCAGCCAGCGGCTGACCGGGCCCTGATACACGTAGGAGATGACCATGATCAACGACAGCAGCCCGAAGCCGATGGTGCCGCCCCAGGCCAGCGCCGGAATCACCACGGCAGGGATGGGCAGAGCGCCGATGTGATCCGGCAGCGGGCTCACTTGCTCGCTGCTCAGCAACGACACCACCAGCAGCAAGCTGAGCACCAGCCCATCGACGATGCGCTCGGCAGCGGAGACGCCAGCAGCAGTGGCCAGCGGCAAGCGGGTGTGCGAGTGGATCAGCGCGGGGCGCACCGCCTCACCCAGTCGAAAGGGCAGCAGCACCTGGGCGCCGTAGCCGATGAAGGCGATGGCCAGGGTGCGCCCGAGCGGCGGGCGGTACTGCTCCTTCACCAGCAGGCTCCAGCGCGAGCAGCGCAGCACGTGCACGGCCAGAAACGCGGCCACGAACGCCAGCGCCGTCCAGGGCCGCAAGCTGCTCCAAGCCTCGCGCGGCGGCACCACGGGCAGCGCGCCGGCTTTCAGCAGCCAGACCAGGCCGGCGGTCACCAGCAGCGAGACGCTGAGCGTCACCGCGTGTCGACGCAGCCAGCCGCTCACGACCACTGGCTCGGGATCACCGTTCGTGCTCTGGACCATGGCTGGGCTGCGGGTGCCGGCCCAATCCGCCGCGCTCGCCGGGCGGAGTGAAGCGTCGGTACAGCTGCCCTGTCAAGTTGCTTTCCCTGAAAGAACCGGGGTCGAGCCAGCGCTGCAAGGTGCATTTTTCGGCCCGGAGCCCGTGGCGGCCGTTCCCGGAACCCTTGTCACCTGCCGCCGCAACGACGATGAATAGCGCCCGTGACCGCTTCGGCCCCTGCCTCCGCTCCAGTGCAACAGCGCGCTTCGCTGCTGCCCATCTTCCTGATCGTGCTGGTCGATGTGCTCGGGCTCAGCATCGTGCTGCCGCTGCTGGCTGTGTACGCGGAGACGTTCGGTGCCTCGGCGCAGGTGGCCGCGCTGCTCATCCCCGTGTACTCCGCGTGCCAGGCCGTCGCAGGGCCCGTGCTCGGTACGCTCTCCGACCGTGTTGGCCGCCGCAAGGTGCTGCTAGTGAGCCAGGTCGGCACGCTGATCGGCTTCCTGTGCATCGCCGGCGCACACGCCCTGTGGATGATCTTTCTCGGCCGCGTGCTGGACGGGCTCACCGCGGGCAACCTGGGCGTGGCCCAGGCCTACATCGCCGATCACACCGAGGCGAAAAATCGCGCGCGCTCGCTGGCCTTGATCGGCGTTGCCTTCGGCGTGGGCTTCACCCTCGGTCCCGCCATCACCGTGGCGCTCTCTCCCTACGGGATGAGCGCGCCGCTGTACCTGGCAGCGGGGCTGTCCCTGGTCAGCATCGTGTGCACCGCCACCCTGCTGCCCGCCGATGATCGCACCCAGGCACGCCCCGCCGATCTGAGCGGCATGCCTGCCGGGCAGCGCCTCGGGCTGTTCTCCTGGCATCGCTACCCCGCCTTCTTCCGGCGCCCCGTGCTGGGCGGCGTGCTGGCAGAGTTCTTCCTGTTTCAGATCGCGTTTTACATGTTCGTGAGCGGCTTCGCCCTGTTCGCGGAGCGCCGCTACACCTGGCACGCCCACCCCTTCACCCCGCGCGAGATCGGCTGGCTGTACGTGTATTCCGGGGTGCTCGGCATCGTGATCCAGGGCGGCCTGATCGGTCGTCTGGTGAAGTCGCTGAGGGAGCCGCGCGTGATCCGCGCCGGCGTGATCTGCCTGGCCGTCGGCTACGCGCTGCTGAGCTTCGTCGAGCCGGTGGGGCCGCTGCTGCTGGCCGTGGCCTTGACGACGTTCGGCAGCGGGGTGTTGCGGCCGTGTCTCACCAGCGTCGCCACGCAGGTGATCGATCGCGATGAGCAGGGCGTGGTGCTCGGGCTCACCCAGACCATCTCCTCCCTGGCCAGCGTGGTCGCCGGGGCCGTCTCCGGCTGGCTCATCGAGCGCCACCTGCTCAGCCAGTGGGGCTGGGTGGCGGCGGGCTTCTGCGCTCTGGGGCTGCTGGCCACCCACTGGGGCTCGAGCAAACATGTCCCGGCAACCTGAGCACAGCGAGCTGCCGCGGCTGATCCTGGCGCGCGGTCACGTCCAGCCGGTGTGGGCCGGGCATCCATGGGTATTTGCCCAGGCCGTGGCCCGCTGGGAGGGCAAGCCAGGCGCTGGTGACGAGGTGCTGGTGTGCGACGCGCACGGCATGCCGCTCGGCCGCGCGCTGCACTCGCCGGGCTCCGCCATCGTGGCGCGCGTGTTCACGCGCAGCGCAGACTGCGCGATCGATCCGGGGCTGTTCGAGCAGCGCCTGCGGCAGGCGATCGAGCGTCGGACCCGCCTCGGGCTGCCCAGCAGAGAGACAACCGGCTATCGGCTGGTGCACGCCGAGGGCGACGACTTGCCGGGGCTGATCGTCGATCGCATGGGGGACGCGCTGTGCGTGCAGTGGGGCAGCATCGGGCTGGCGCAGCGCGCCGAGCAGCTCCTGGAGCTGCTCGAGCACCTGCTCGCACCGCGCGCCATCGTCGATCGCACCTCGCAGCGCATCGCCCAGCAGGAGGGCTTCAGCGCCACGCCCGGTGTGCGCCGGGGCGACGCCCAGCTGGCCGCGCTCGAGTTCCTGGAGCGTGGCTTGCAGCAGCGCATCCCGCTCTCCCTCGGGCAAAAGACGGGCTTCTACTTCGATCAGCGGCCGCTGCGCGAGCGGGTGGAGCAGCTGAGCCAGGGCCGCCGCGTGCTAGACGCCTACTGTTTCACGGGCAGCCTGGCCCTGTCAGCAGCGCGTGGGGGCGCGAGCGAGGTGGTGGGTATCGACTCCAGCGGGCCGGCGCTGGCGGTTGCCGCCGAGCTGGCCGAGCTCAATCAGCTGAGCGAGCGAGTGCGCTGGATCGAGGGCGATGCGCCAGCGCAGCTGGCCCGGCACGGCGACTTTGACCTGGTGATCTGCGATCCGCCCAAGCTCGCCCCGGGTCGGGGAGCCCGTGGCCGCGCGCTGGAGGCGATGCGGCGCATCGCCGCCGCGGCGCATCGCGCCACGCGTCCTGGTGGCGTGGTGATCTTGAGCTCCTGCTCGGCAGCGCTCGGTCCTGCCGAGCTCATGCGCGCGCTGGCACTCGGCGCGCGTGATGCGGCGCGCCGCGCCGTGGTCTGGGAGCGGCTCTCCCAGGGTCCCGATCATCCCGTGCCTGCAGCGTTTCCCGAAGGCCAGTACCTGAGCACCGTGATCGCGGAGTCGCTCGCCGTGTAGGGCGATGGGCGCCAGAAACGCGGCCTTTCCATCAGCACTTCTTTACGGTACGTTGGCCCCCCGCGGGGGGCTCAGCGCACCAGGCGAGGCACTCTATGAAGGACACCGTCGTCAGCCGCGAACAACAAGCCTTCCGGCTCAAGGGCACGGCCCCCGCTCTGACCCTGCTGTACATGCTGACGGAAGACCTGGACGCGGTGGAGAAGCAGCTGTCGGACCACCTGCGCCTCATGCCTCAGTTCTTCCTGTACGCGCCAATGCTCGTGGATCTGACCGAGCTGGGTGACCGGCGCATCGATCTGGCAGGCCTGGCAGCGCTGCTGCGCCGCCACAAGCTGGTGCCGGTGGCGGTGCGCAATCCCACCGACGGGCAGCAGGTGCAAGCGGTGCAGGCGGGCTGGGCGGTGTTGCAGAGCGGCCTGGGCTCGCCGCGGCAGCGCCGCGGCGCAGAGGCACGAGCCGCTGCCGCGGCGTACTCCAGCGATCCTCCGGAACAGTCGCAAGCAGCGGCAGCGGCAGCGGCAGCCGAGCCTCCGGCAGACTCACCCGCAGGGGCGCCGGGCGACCCATCCTCGAGCAGTGATCCACCGCTGCCGGGGCTGACGATCAAGGTGCCGGTGCGCAGCGGCCAGGTCATCCACGCCGTGGGCGGCGATCTGGTCGTGCTGGCGCCCGTGAGCCCCGGGGCAGAGCTCATCGCGGACGGCAACATCCATGTCTACGCACCCCTGCGCGGCAAGGCACTGGCGGGTGCACAGGGCAACTCGGAAGCCAGCATCTTCTGCATGGGGCTGGAAGCAGAGTTTCTGTCCATCGCCGGGCGCTATCTGATGGCCGAGCAGCTGCCACGCGAGATCCGCGGTAAGCCCGCGCGCGCCCACCTGGACGGCGACGACCTGGTGATCACCGCGCTATAGCTCGCCGAGCCCCTGCTCCCGGTGGCTGCCTGCGAGGCACGGGCGCGGGCACCTTGCATGCGCAGGACGGCCGCTCGCCATGGTCGCGAGTTCGCACCCGCGGACGCGCCTCGATCGCAATGGCAGCCAAGAATGGCTCGACTGCCGCGCCGCGAAATTTTCGTCGATAAAAATTTGGCCCGCACCTATCGGATTCTATACAGGCTTAAACGTGGCGCAGCGGCTCAGGCATTGAGCCTCGGTGCTGGTAGCTCCGTAGTTACCGGAAGTTCGGGCGAGTCAACTCCATCGAGGGAACAATTTTGGCAAAGGTAGTCGTAGTCACTTCAGGTAAAGGCGGCGTGGGGAAGACCACGACGTCGGCAAACTTGGCGGCAGGTCTGGCATCGATGGGCTATCGCACCATTGCCATCGACTTTGACGTGGGGCTCCGCAACCTCGACCTCGTGATGGGTTGCGAGCGGCGCGTCGTATACGACCTGATCAACGTGATCCGCGGCGAGGCCACCTTGCGGCAGGCCGCCATCAAGGACAAACGGCTCGAGAACCTGTACATCCTGCCCGCGTCGCAGACACGCGACAAAGACGCGCTGACACGCCCCGGCGTGGAGGCCGTGATCGACGGGCTCAAGAAGGCCGGCTTCGAATACATCATCTGCGACTCGCCCGCAGGTATCGAGCACGGCGCTCTCATGGCCATGTACTACGCTGACCACGCCTTCGTGGTGACCAACGCCGAAGTCTCCTCGGTGCGCGACTCGGACCGCATCCTGGGCCTGCTGGACGCCAAGACCCACCGCGCGGAGATGGGCATGGAGCCGGTCAAGACGCACCTGCTGCTCACCCGCTACGCCCCGGCCCGCGTGGCCAAGGGCGAGATGCTGGGCCACAAGGACGTGATCGATCTGCTGGGCATCGACTTCATCGGGGCCATCCCCGAGTCGCACATGGTGCTGCAGTCGTCGAACGCGGGCGTGCCCGTCATCCTCGACCAGCAGAATGATGCCGCCCAGGCCTACCTGGACGTGATCCATCGCTTTCTCGGTCAAGACCGCCCGCAGCGCTTCCTGGAGGCCCCGAAGAAGGGCTTCTTCCAGCGCATGTTCGGCGGCGGTAACAGCCAGCCCATCGCGGCGGTGGGATGACAGCCATGCTGAAGTGGCTGGACTATTTCAAGCGGTCCGGCGGAGACGCCGTTTCCGCGAATGTGGCGAAGAATCGCCTTTCCATCATCGTCGCCCGCGAGGGCCGCTCGCACGGGCAGCACAACTATCTGCCGCAGCTGCGGCAGGAGCTGCTGCAGGTGCTGGCGAAGTACGAGAAGATCGATCTCGATCAGGTCTCCGTCAGCGTCGAGAGCCAGGGCAGCTGTGAGGTGCTCGAGCTGAACGTTATACTGTCCAACCCATCCGGGATTAAGCGGCGCGGCGAGAACACGAAGCACGCGCCCTTCTTCTCCGAGGCGAGCGCAGCGCAGTCCTCGCGCTGGTGAGCCTGCAAGAGCCGGTCATTGCGCGGGCTCGCCCGCCCGCGCACGACCCTGCGCTCGCAGCCGTCAGCCGAGCCCGGAAGCAGCGTAGCCCGAGAGCAGCTGAGCCGAATAGTTGAGCCGAATAGTTGAGCCGAGCGGTCGCGCCTAGCGATAGCGGGAGGCGCTGCCGCTCTGCCACAGATCGGGGTTGGCGCCGAGCGCCTGCTTCACCGCGCTGGTAGCCTCGTCCAGCTCGCGCAGAGTCCCGGCGTCCAGGCTGAGATCGGCGGCTCGCGCGTTGGCCAGAGCCTGCTCGGGCCGGCGAATGCCCGCGAGGACGCTGGTGACGGCAGGCTGATGCAACAGCCAGGCAACCGCCAGCTCCGACATCGATACATTCAGGCGCTCCGCGCAGCCGCGGATGCGCGCCAGCGCGGCGAACGTCTCCGCTTCACAGCCGGGCTCGGTGTGACGCGTCTGCGGGCGCGAGGGCGCGAAGTGACGCGAGCGAGCGCGGCCCGCGGGTACCTCGTCGGGCGTGCGATAGCTGCCGGCGAGCAGGCCCCAGAGCAGCGGGCTGTAGCACAGGATGCCCACGTTGCGCGCCAGGCACGCCGGCACCAGCTCGAACTCCACCGCTCGTGACAGCAGCGAATACGGCAGCTGGTTGGTGGCGGGCACGCCCCGCTCCAGCAGCTCCGCCAGATCGAGCTTGCCGAAGTTGGAGACTCCGAGCGCGCGCGCCTTGCCCTGCTCGCGCAGCCGCTCCAGAGCCCCCCACGTCTCGGCGAGCGGCACCTCGCGGCTGGGCCAGTGGATCTGGAGCAGATCCACGTAGTCGGTGCCGAGCAGGCTCAGCGAGCGCTCGACGCTTGCCACCAGCTTCTCGGGACGTAGCGCGTCCGGCCCCACCTTGGTCGCCACTACGGCCTGCTCTCGCACCCCGCGCAGGCCGAGGCCCACCCGCCGCTCCGACACGCCGTCACCATAGCCAGGCGCCGTGTCGAAGAAATTGATTCCGGCGTCGAGCGCGGCGCGCACGGCCGCCACCGAGTCTGCCTCTGACTGCTCGCCCCAGGTCGAGTCCCCTGCCAGGGCCCAGCAGCCCATGGCGATGACCGAGACGCGGATATTGCTGCCGGGCAGCGTGGTGTAGCGCATGAGCGGGACCTTAGCCGCGCGCGTCCCTCGCCCGCAACCCGGGCCTGGTGGAGCGCGCCTGCGCGGCGGCACGAGCTCGGGCGCCCGGCGGCTGCGCGAGCGCCTCACGCAGCACCGCGCAGAGCGCCTCCAGGCTGCGCAGATCGTGCACCGGCAGGTGATCGTCTACCTCCGGCAAGATGGCGCGGACGCCGGCCGCCAGCGGCTGAAACCCGGCATCCCGCAGCAGAGGGTTGAGCCAGAGCAAGCGCCGGCAGCTGCGCCGCAGGCGCTGCAGGGCCGGACCGATCTCGGCGCCCGCGTCACGGTCCAGGCCATCGCTGATCAGCAAGGTGATGGCGCGACGCGCCGGCACCCGCCGCAGCCAGCGCTGGTTGAACTGACGGAGGCAAGCGCCGATGCGCGTACCGCCCGTCCAGCCCTGCACACTGCTGCCGATCTGCGCGAGCGCCAGATCCACGTCGCGCTGCCGCAGCGCCTGGGTGATGGGGGTGAGCTGGGTGCCGAACACGAACGAGTGCACCTCGACCGCGGCCCGCTGGGCGCTCAGCGCATGCATGAAATGGAGCAGGATGCGCGCGTAGCGCTCCATCGATCCCGAGACATCGCACAGCACCAGCAGCGCCGGCGACCGCGAGCCTCGTGCACGATAGCGCAGCGGATCCGCTTCACCCAGGGTGCGCGCGCTGGCGCGCAAGGTAGCCGAGAGATCGAGGCGTGGCCCACGCGGCGCCGGCCGCATGCGCCGGCTCGGCAGCGGCGCCAGCGGCAGCACCAGGCGCTCGATCCAGCGGCGCGCCAGCTGCAGCTCTTCTGCCGACATATGCTCGAAGTCCTTGCGCGACAGCTGCTCGCGCTCGGAGAACGTGAGGCGGGCATCCCAGCGCGGGGGCTGCGGCGCAGCGGCTGCGCCGGCGCTCGCCAGAGCGGGATGGCGCTTCGCCCAGGCCTCGGCCACCCGCCGCAGCGCCGTGCGCCGTTGCTCCTGGCGCTCGGCGCGGGCTCGCAGCTCCTGCAGTATGGCGGGCGGGGCGCGGCGCTCCCGCCAGAACAGCGCAAAGGCCTGCTCGAACAGCGCTCGCTGGCGCGGATCATTCAGCCACAGGCTGTGCAGGGTCCAGTACACGTCGTCGGAACGGAGCAGCTCGATGTGCTCGAGCGCGCGCAGGGCCAGCGCCACCTGACCGGGGCCCACGTTCACGCCGGCTGCGCGCAGCAAGCGCGCGAACTCCACCACTCCGCGCGCCAGGCCCTCGCTGCCGCCCTCTGCTCCATCCCGCACCGGGCCAGGGCTCACTCGCTCTCCGCGACCGCGCTGCGCGCCGCGTGCTCGATCAGCGCGTTCGCCTCGGCCCCGCGCACGAGCTGCAGGTCATCCTGGTACTTGAGCAACATGCCGAGCGTGTCGTCCACGACCGTCGCTCCCAGCTCGTCGCAGTGCAGCGCCAGGAGCGCGCGCGTCCACTCGATGGTCTCGGCGATGCCGGGCAGCTTGAACAGCTCCCTGCCGGAGGCCTGCTGCTGGCGCAACCGCTGGACGAAGGCCACGATCTGTGCGGTCAGCCGCGCACCGGCGCCGGGCACCCGCGCGCGCACGATGGCCAGCTCGCGCTCGAGCGACGGGTACTCGAGCCAGTGGTAGCAGCAGCGCCGGCGCAGGGCGTCGTGCAGCTCGCGCGTGCGATTGGAGGTGACCACCACCAGCGGCGGCTGCGCCGCCCGGATCGTGCCCAGCTCGGGGATGGTGACCTGGAAGTCGCCGAGCAGCTCCAGCAAGAAGGCCTCGAACGGCTCATCTGCACGGTCCAGCTCGTCGATCAGCAGCACCGGCGGGCCCGCCGCGTCCTGCTCCAGCGCCTGCAGCAGCGGTCGCTTGATCAGAAAGCGCTGCGAGAACAGCTCGGCCGCCAGCTGCTCGCGCCCCTGGCGCGCGTCGCGCTCGGCCAGGCGCAGCTCGATCATCTGCCGCGCGTAGTTCCACTCGTACAGCGAGCTGGCGAGATCCAGCCCCTCGTAGCACTGCAGGCGGATCAGACGGCGCCCGAGCGCGTGCGCCAGCGAGGCCGCCAGCGCCGTCTTGCCCACCCCCGCCTCTCCCTCGAGCAACAGCGGGCGCTGCAGCTCGAGGGACAGGAAGAGCGCGGTGGCCAGGCTGCGGTCGGCCACGTACCCCACCGACGACAGCAGCGCCAGGGTGGCGTCGACCGAGCACGGGGGCTGCACGTTGGCCAAGGGGCAATCAGCTGGGGCGCGCGCCCTCAGGCGAGCGCGCTCACCGCCCGCCGTGTGAGCACCCCCACCAGGTGAGCCCGGTACTCGGCGCTGGCGTGCAGATCGCTGAGCAAGCCGTCCTGATCCGTGCTCAGCCCGTCGAGGGCGCGGGTTGCGAAGCCGCCCGCCAGCGCTGCCTCCGCCGCCGCATGACGGAACACGGAGGGCGCGGCGCCGGTGACCGCTACCCGCACTCCCGCCGCGGTGCGTGCCACCATCACCCCCACGATCGCGTATTTGGAAGCGGGATGCGGGAACTTGACGTAGTGCGCGCGCTCCACCAGCGGGAACTTGACCGCGACCACCAGCTCGTCCCGACCCAGGGCGGTCTCGAACATGCCGTTGAAGAAACTGTCAGCCGCGATCTCCCGCCGATCGGTGACCACCGTGGCGCCCAGCGCCAGCAGCGCCGCCGGATAGTCCGCCGCGGGATCATTGTGCGCCACGGAGCCGCCGAGCGTGCCGCGGTTGCGCACCTGCGGATCGCCGATCAACTTCGCCAGCTCAGCCAGCGCAGGCACGGTGCTCTTCACCTCTTCAGCGGCGGCCACCTCGGCGTGGGTGACGGCGGCACCGATGACCAGCTGGTTGCCCTGCTTGCGGATCCCTTTCAGCTCCTTCAGGCCGCTGATGGAGATGACGTGGCTCGGCGCCGCAAGGTTCAGCTTCATCACCGGCAGCAGGCTCTGGCCGCCGGCCAGCAGCTTGCTCTCCGGCGCCCGCATCAACAGGGCCACGGCCTCCGCCACGGAGCCCGGTCGCTGGAACTCGAAGTCACGCATCACGCCACTCCTTTCGTGCGGCTGCCGGCTGCCGCGTTCATGGCCCGCCACACTCGCTCCGGCGTGGCCGGCATGTCGATGTGGGTCACCCCGTGTTCGGACAGCGCGTTGACGATGGCGTTGATCACCGCCGGGCACACGCCGATGGCCCCCGCCTCTCCGCAGCCCTTCACCCCCAGTGGATTGTGGGTACACGCGGTGGTCTGCGTGGCCACCTCGAACGAGGGCAGATCGCCGGCACGGGGCAGCGCGTAGTTCAAGAACGAGCCGCTCAATAGCTGACCGTTCTCCGGGTCGTACACGCAGCTCTCCAGCAGCGCCTGACCGATGCCGTGAGCCAGCCCGCCGTGAACCTGACCATGTACGATCATCGGGTTGATGAGCGTGCCGAAGTCATCCGCAGCCACTACGTTCAGGAGTTGCACCTGGCCGGTATCGGGATCCACCTCCAGCTCCACCACGTGGCAACCGGACGGATATGTGAAGTTCTTGGGATCGTAGAAGGCGCTGGCGTCCAGGCCTGGCTCCAGCCGATCAATGGGGTAGTTGTGCGGCACGTAAGCGGCCAGGGCCACCTCGGCAAAGGACTTGAAGCGATCCGTGCCCACGACGCGAAACTTGCCGTCGACCAGCTCCACGTCCGCCTCGGCAGCCTCCAGCAGGTGTGCCGCGATCTGCTTGCCCTTGTGCACCACCTTCTCCAGCGCCTTCACCAGCGCGCTGCCACCGACCGCCAGCGAACGCGAGCCATACGTGCCCATGCCGAACGCGACGCTGGAGGTGTCGCCGTGCACCACCTCCACCTGCTCCGGGCTCACGCCCAGGTACTCGGACACGATCTGCGCAAACGTGGTTTCGTGACCCTGGCCATGGCTGTGTGAGCCCGTGTACACGGTGACGCTGCCCGTCGGGTGCACACGTACCTGCCCTGATTCATACAGGCCGGCGCGAGCACCGAGCGAGCCCACCACGGCCGAGGGCGCGAGGCCGCAGGCCTCGATGTACGTGGAGACGCCGATGCCCCGCAGCTTGCCGCGCTTGCGCGACTCTGCGCGGCGCTCGGCAAAGCCGGCGTAACCCGCCTTCTCCAGCGCCAGGTCGAGCGTGGCCTCATAATTGCCGGTGTCGTACTGCAGCGCGACCGGGGTCTGATAAGGGAACTGCTCGGGGCGGATGAAGTTGCGGCGGCGCAGCTCCACCGGATCGATCTGCAGCTGCTGCGCGGCTACGTCCACGATCCGCTCCAGCAGGAAAGACGCCTCGGGCCTCCCCGCACCGCGCGCTGCATCCACCGGCACGGTGTTGGTGAACACGGCCTTCACGTTCACGTAGATGGCGGGCGTGGTGTAGCAACCCGCACACACGGTCCCGTACAGGTACGTGGGGATGCTGGTCGAGAAGGTCGACAGGTACGCGCCCAGGTTGGCCACCGTGTCCACCCGCAAGCCGAGGAACTTGCCCTGCTCATCCAGCGCCAGCTCCACGTGGGTGACGTGATCTCGACCCTGTGTATCCGAGAGAAAGGCCTCGCTGCGATCTGCCGTCCACTTGATGGGCCGCGCCAGCTTGCCGGCGGCCCAGGTCAAGATGGCCTCCTCGGCGTAGTGCGGGATCTTGGCGCCAAAGCCGCCGCCCACGTCGGGGGCCACGATGCGCAGCTTGTGCTCGGGCAGGTTGAGCACGAAGGCGCCCATGAGCAAGCGCACGACGTGTGGGTTCTGCGAGGTGGTGTACAGCGTGTAGTCGCCGGTGGCCGGGTTGTAGTCCGCCACTGCGGCGCGCGGCTCCATCGGGCTGGTGACCATGCGCTGATTGACGATGTCGAGCGTGGCGACGTGCCTGGCGCGCTGGAACGCCGCGTCAGTGGCGGCGCGATCCCCCAGCTGCCAGTCGAAGCAGACGTTGCGCGGCGCCTGCGGCCAGACCTGCGGGGCCGCGGGGTCCACCGCCTTGGCCGTGTCGACGCAGGCCGGCAGCTCGCGGTAGTCGATCTCCAGCAGCTCCGCCGCGAGCGCGGCCTGCTGCTTGCTCTCCGCGATCACCACCGCCACCGGATCGCCGACATGCCGTACCCTCTCCAGCGCCAGCGGCGGGTGCGGCGGCTCGATCGCGGCCGAGCCGTCGCGGTTGGTGATGCCCCAACCGCAGGGCAAACTGCCGACCTTGTCGGCTGCCATGTCCGTGCCCGTGAACACTGCCACCACCCCGGGTGCACGGGCAGCGGCACCAGTATCCACCCGGCGCAGCTCGGCGTGCGCATGCGGGGAGCGCACGATCGCGGCATACAGCTGGCCCGGGATGGTGATGTCGTCGACGTAGCGGCCCTTGCCCGTCAGGAAGCGCACGTCCTCCTTGCGGCGCAGCTCGGCGCCGATGCCGCCGGGCCGCACATGCTGGGTCGCCGTGCTCATGGCTCGGCCCTCCCGGCGGCGGCGCCGGCGCGGATGGCGCGCACGATGTTGTGGTAGCCCGTGCAACGGCACAGGTTCCCCTCCAGCCAGTGCCGCACCTCCTGCTCGGATGGCGAGCGGTTGCGCGAGGCCAGATCGAGCGCGCTCATCACCATGCCCGGTGTGCAGAAACCGCACTGCAGGCCGTGGTGCTCGCGGAAGGCGGCCTGCATGGGGTGCAACCCACCCGGCTTGGCCAACCCCTCGATGGTCATCACCTCTGCACCGTCCGCCTCCAGGGCCAGCATGGTGCAGCTCTTCACCGAGCGCCCGCCCACGTGCACCACACAGGCGCCGCACTGGCTGGTATCACAGCCAACGTGCGTCCCCGTGAGCTGCAGCTGATCGCGGAGAAACTCCACGAGCAACGTGCGGGCTTCGATGTTGGCGCTCACTTGCTTGCCGTTCACCTGCAGATGAATCGTGGGCATGTTCCTCCCAAGGCCGGCTGGGCCATGTGTCGTTGCGGCGCTCTCTATGGCTCTATAGATGGCTTTATAGCTCTGTCGCTCTATCGCATCTGGCTCGGTCTGCTCTCCCCGTTCAGGGCCGCCCCTCTGGCTGCGTCCCCGACGCCGCGGTCTGCCGTGCTCTCCCCCGCAGGAGCAGCTGCGAGCGGGCCATCAGTCTCGCCCCATCACCCGCGTGGCACAAGCGCCTTCGCGCCGCGTCCATTTTCCGCGGCCCGCAGCGGCCGCCGCGGGGGCGCGAGGATTGAATCGACAGGCCAGGTTTTTTGCCTTGCTGTAGGTTGAGATCTAGTGAGGCGTGTGGGACAGAAGCTGACACGAACGCGTGTGCGGCCGTAGACGGGTGGAGCAGCTAGCTTCCTCTTCTCGCCCTCGAGCGCGGTGCCCCCGACCAGGATGATCGACAGGCCATGATTCGACGCATTGCCATCAACACGGGTGGGGGCGACGCCCCCGGTTTGAACGCGGTGATTCACGCGGTGGCGCTCAGCGCGCTGCGGCGCGGTTGGGAGGTGGTCGGCATCCGTCGCGGCTACGAGGGCCTGCTGGAGCGCGATGCCAGCGGCCTCATCCCTCTGACCCGCGAGGCGGTGCGTGGCATCGCCCACGTGGGCGGCACCATCCTGGGCACCACCAACCGTGGAGATCCGTTCAATTGTCCGGTGGTGGAGAACGGACAGACGGTATCGCGCGATCTGTCGGCGCAGCTGATCGCGCGCTTCGAGGAGCTGCAGCTGGACGCGCTGGTGGCGCTGGGCGGTGACGGCTCGATGGCGCTGGCGGCGCGGCTGATGGAGCGCGGGCTGCCGCGCGTGATCGGTGTGCCCAAGACCATCGACAATGACCTGAAGGGCACGCAGGTCACCTTCGGCTTTGCGACGGCGGTGGACACCACCACGGACGCGCTCGACAAGCTGCACTCCACGGCGCAGGCGCACAGCCGCGTGATGGTGGTGGAGGTGATGGGGCGCCACGCGGGCTGGATCGCGCTGCACGCCGGGATTGCCGGTGGCGCTGACGTGATCCTGATCCCCGAGATCCCGTACGACTTCGAGCGCGTGTGCGAGAAGATCCGCGCCCGCTACCAGACGCGCAGCGCCTTTGCCATCGTGGTGGTGTCCGAGGGCGCCAAGGCGCAGGGGGGCGAGGCGCTGTACAAGATGGGCAAGGATCAGTTCAAGGAGCACGCCGTGCTGGGCGGTATCGGTGAGCAACTGGCGCGCCAGATCGAGGCGGCCACCGGCTGTGAGTCGCGCTCCGTGGTGCTCGGTCACCTGCAGCGCGGCGGCTCACCGTGCGCCTCCGATCGCCTGCTGGCGCAGCGGCTGGGCTGCGCAGCAGTGCGCCACCTGGCCAGCGGCAACGAGAGCGGCATGGTGGCTCAGCAGCTGGACTCGATCCGACTGGTCCCGTTCAGCGAGGTGGTGGGTGGCACGCGCGGGGTCGCGCTCGACTCGGATGAGGTGCACACCGCGCGGGACATCGGCATCTGCCTCGGTGACGAGGTGGAGGGCACGTTCCTGACCCACCGCGCCTCGATCCCGACCCGCTGAGCGTGCAGCGCCGCACTCTGCTCCTGCTGGGCGCGGCCACGGCCGCGAACCTGGCCTGCCGCCGGTCTCGGACGGAGGCCACGGGCAGCGCGCCGGCGGGGGATGTGGCTTCGGGCAGTGCCGCGGGTTCCGCTGCCGGCAGTGCAGCTGGCAGTGCACGGGAGCGTGTCCCCCCCGTGCTCGCGGCGCCACCGCTGCGCACGATTGCGCTCTCGGGTCCGTGGCTCTTCCGCGCCGTCGAGCGACAATCCGCGAAGGAGCGGCTGCACGAGTGGATGCCGGCGCGAGTGCCGGGCTGCGTGCACACGGATCTGCTCGCGCAAGGCAAGATCGCCGACCCCTTCGCCGGCGAAAACGAGGCCTCGCTGCAGTGGATCGGTGAGCGTGGCTGGGAGTACCAGACCAGCTTCGACGTCGACGAACCGTTCCAGCGCGAAGAGGCTGCGGAGCTCGTCTTCCAGGGGCTCGACACCTTCGCAACCGTGCTGCTGAACGGCGCCCCCATTCTCGAGGCGGACAACATGTTCCGCGAGTGGCGCGTGCCGGTGAGAGAGCGCCTGCAGCGCGGCCGCAATATCTTGCTGGTGCGCTTTCGCTCGCCGCTGCGCGAGGGCGAGGCGGCGCTGCAGCGGCTGGGCTATGCCCTGCCGGCCAGCAATGATCTGGTGGAGCCGCGGGTCAGCATGTTCACACGCAAGGCGCCCTATCACTACGGCTGGGACTGGGGTCCCCGGCTGGTGACCAGCGGCGTGTGGCGGCCCGCAGCGCTGGAGGCGTGGAGCGGCCCGCGCCTGCGCGACGTGCAGGTCTTCACCAGCTCGCTGAGCGATGAACGCGCCGAGCTGGTCGTCCAGGCGCGCATCTCGGCGAGCTCCGCGCAGGCAGCCCAGCTCTCGGTGGCGCTGGCCGATGAGCGGGCTCTGGGCAGCCTGAGCGCCACCCTCACGCCCGGTGAGAACCTGCTGCGCGTACCGGTCACGATCCACGAACCGCAGCGCTGGTGGCCCAACGGGCTGGGCCCCCCTCACCTCTACACGCTGGAGGTCACGCTCGCCGCCGGCCCGGCGGCGGCCGGCGCCGCTGCCGGTGCGCTGCAGCCGCGGGACACCCGCCGCCTGCGCATCGGCCTGCGCACGGTGCAGGTCGTGCACGAGCCGGACCCTCAGGGCAAGAGCTTCAGCATCTGGGTCAACGGCGCGCCCGTGTTCATGAAGGGCGCAAACTACATCCCTCAGGATAGCTTTCCCTCGCGCGTGTCCCACGCGCGGTACGATCGCCTGCTGGAGGCCGTCGCCGCCGCGCACATGAACATGCTGCGCGTGTGGGGCGGAGGCATCTACGAGGACGACCGCTTCTACGAGCGCTGCGACGAGCTGGGCATCCTGGTCTGGCAAGATTTCATGTTCGCCTGCAGCCTGTACCCGTCGGACGCCAGCTTCCTGAGCAGCGTGCGCGCCGAGGCCCAGCAGGCGCTGCGCCGCCTGCGCAACCATCCGTGCCTGGCGCTCTGGGCCGGCAATAACGAGCTGGAGTGGGCGCTGAAGGACTGGGGCTGGCGCGAGACGTTCAGCGAGGCGCAGCTGGCGCAGGTGCAGGCGGGCTACCAGCAGCTGTTTCACGAGCTGCTGCCGGAGCTGGTGGCCAGCGAAGACCCGGGGCGCTTCTACACGCGCAGCTCCCCCAGCGCAAACGACGACGCCATCGCCGCCAACCAGCCCGGCTCGGGCGACATGCACTACTGGGGCGTGTGGCATGTGGGCGAGCCGTACGAGCGCTATGCAGACAACGTATCGCGCTTCATGAGCGAATACGGCTTCCAGTCGTTCCCGGAGCTGGCCACCATCGAGAGCTTTGCCGCGCCCGCCGAGCGCCGGATCGACTCCCGAGTGATGCGCGCGCACCAGCGCCATCCGCGCGGCAACGAGCTGATCCTCGAGTATCTGCAGCGTGATTTCCGGCAGCCCCGCGACTTCGAGTCTTTCTGCTACGTGAGCCAGCTGCTGCAAGCGCTGATCATCCAGTTTGCGGCGGAAGCGCACCGGCGCAAGCTGCCGTATAACTGGGGCAGCCTGTACTGGCAGCTCAATGACTGCTGGCCCGTGGCCTCCTGGTCCAGCATCGACTACTTCGGCCGCTGGAAGGCGCTGCACTATCGGGCGCGCCACTTCTTCGCACCCGTGCTGGCCAGCATCAGCGCCGAGGGCGAGCTGCTGCGCGTGTACGGGGTGTCCGATCGACGCAGCGCGACGGCGGCTCGGCTCGAGCTACGCACCCTGAGCTTCGAGGGCGAGGTGGCCTATGGCCGGCAGCTGCAGCTGAGCCTGGCTGCCAACGCCAGCCAGGTGCTGTTCGAAGCGCCGCGCGCGGAGCTGCTGGGCGGGGGTGACCCGCGCACGGTGGTGCTCTGCGCCGAGCTGCACGAGGGCGCGCAGCTGCTCAGCCGCGGCTTGTACTATTTCGTCAAGAACAAGGAGCTCGAGCTGCCCGAGCCAGAGCTGCAGCTGGAGCACCGTGCGGGCCAGGAGGGCCGAACCCCGCTGCGCCTGCGCACACGGCGGCTGGCGCGTGCGGTGTGGCTCTCGGACGGAGCCGCGGCGGGCGCGCCGTTTGCGCCAGCGCGCTTCAGCGACAACTATTTCGACATGCTGCCGGGCGAGGCACGCGAGCTCGAGTATCAGGGGCCATCGCCCGGGCGCATCGCCCTGCGCACCCTGCGCGACAGCTACTGAGCTGCTGGCAGGCGGCCGCGCGATCCGAGGCGCGAGCCGCCTGCCGCGCTGTCTCACTCGATGCGGGTCAAGGTGATGCGCTGGCGCCGCGCGCGCAGCGCCTCCGCGGGCGAGGCGTTGGTCGAGAGCGCATACTCCAGCCGAAACGTCTGGTCGGCGCCGGTCAAGGTCAGCACCATCGAGCCCGAGAACGGCAGGATGTCGCCCGGCAGGAATAAGTCCGTGTCGTTGGGCATGCCGCCCGTGGCGCCGTTGTCCACCGCGCTGCCGTCGCGCAGCAGGCCCCGCGTGGCGCCCGCCGTGACGTCACGCAGGCGCGCGAACAGCAGGCTGCTGCCGCCCGCGCTGGTGCGCATGACCTCCGCATACCAGTTGAGCAGATAGGTGCCCGCGACCGGCGCCGGCACGGTGAGCGCCGCGGGTGTGGGCGTGGCCTGAAACACACCGCTGATGGTGTTGCCGATGATCCCCTGATCGGCCTCGATGGCGAGCCGGTACACGGTCAGCGCGCCCGGCGCGCCCGCTGGCCCCGTGGGCCCCAAGGCGCCGTCTACACCGGGCGGGCCCGGCTCGCCTTGCGGACCCTGCAAGCCCTGCGGGCCCGTGGCTCCTTGTAGGCCCTGCGGGCCCGGCTCGCCTTGCGGACCCTGCGCGCCCGTGGCGCCCGGAGCGCCGGGAGGCCCCTGAAGACCTTGCGGTCCTGCCGCGCCATCTGCACCGGCAGCTCCCGCCGGACCGGGTGCACCTTGTGCCCCGGACGTCCCCTGCGGCCCCGGCGGTCCAGCGCTACCATCTGCACCCGCTGGACCCGGCGGTCCCGCGATGCCCTGAGGCCCTGGGGCGCCAGCAGGCCCCGTCGGACCGGGAGCGCCAGCAGCCCCCTGCGGCCCTGGGACACCCTGCGGCCCTGGGATACCCTGCGGCCCTGGGACACCCTGCGGCCCTGTCGCTCCCGCAGGCCCTGTCGAACCCGTCGGCCCCCTGGCACCAGGAGCTCCAGCGGCCCCGGTGGTGCCCGGAGGTCCCGCTGGTCCCTTTGGACCGGTGGCTCCCGCGGGACCACGCGGACCTTTGGGCCCGGCCAGCCCCTGAGGGCCCGTGGGACCTGGGGGACCTTTGGGGCCCGTGGGACCTGGGGGACAGGGTTTTGGCTTGGGTAATCTACTGCTCTTTGGGCTGCTGCTGCTGCTAGGCATGCCCGCCATAACGCACGCCGCACAGAACCGAGCAAGGCCCCAGGTTCGCGAAGGCCCGAGCTTCAAGACTGACGTTAGCGAAGTAGCTGACGTGCTGCGTTCGACGCACGCCTCGTTCTCGCCGGCCTCAGCTCGTCAGCTGTCGTCAGCGATTGAGGACTTCATTCTTCACGCTGCTGGCGATGGCAGCGGCTTCGGCGATCATCGGCGCCGGCACCTGCAGCTCCTGCAACGTAGCGCCCAGGTGCTCCATCACGGCGTCGAAGTCCGCTTCCGTCAGCTTCATGCGCGCGTGAGCGTTGCGCAGATCTTGCCCGCTGTAGCGGTTGGGCCCGCCGAACGCCAGGGTCAAGAAGGCCTTCTGCTTGCCGCGCTGTACGTCCATGTCCACGTCTTCGAAGTGGTGAGCGATGCGCTCGTCGGCCAGCACCTTGCGATAGAAAATGTCCACCGCTGCATCGACGGCGGCATCACCGCCCAGGCGTTCGTACAATGACTTATCGTTCATTCGACGCTCCCATCCTCACGCCGGCGAGCCAGCAGTTGATGGAGACTAGCCTAAGCTGGTCCGGGGGCGCTTCGTCAACCACTCCCTGTCTCACCCCCGCGGACCCGGCCGATCGCCGCAAGGTTGAAGCAGTGCGCCACCGAGCAACACCCCAAGAGCGTAGTGAAACGTCTCGCTCGCACGGCGCCGGGCAGTTCCGCGCAGCTCCACCAACCAGCGCCAGCTCCACGGACCACGAGTTCCACCGTGCAGCGCCAGCACGGGCGCGAAGCACGCCCAGCCGCGCCCTCGTCAGTCAGCTGAGCCCACCTGGTGCCTTCGCGGGCAGGTCATCCCCCGTGCGCTCCTCGCCGAGTCGCGCGGCAGCAGAGCATGCGCCGCTCGGGCTCGACAGCAGTACGTACGCGCCACACAGAGCTCAGCTTCGCGGCCCGCTGACCAGGCACCAGAGATGGCTCGCTGGCGAAGACTGCCCCGGAAAGAGGCCCTGCTGTCCAGTTTTGGCTACAATGTGCAGCCGTGCAGGATCTGACCAAGCTCATCGGCCAGCTGCCGATCGGCGTCTGGGTAGCCAGGGTGCCGGAGGGCACCGTCGCGTACACCAATGCGGCGTTCCAGGCGATCCTGGGGGTGGAGGCTACCCCCGCGAGCCAGATCAGCGACGCGCCGCGCACGTACGGCATCTTCGATCGCGCCGGCCAGCCCTACCCGACAGAGCGCCTGCCGTTTTCGCGCGTGGTGCAGACGGGCCAGCCCGTAGTGGTCGACGACCTGGTGATCCATCGCCCGGATGGTGAGCGCGTGCACGTCCGCGCCTTCGCGCACCCGCTCTACAGCGAGGCCCGTGTGATGAGCCACGTGAGCGTGGTGTTCATCGACATCACCAGAGAGGTTCGAGCAGAGAGCGAGCGGGATCGCGCAAGCGACCGCGTGCGCTTTGCCGTGGAGCACGCGCCGATCGTGATCTGGGCCACCGATGCCAGGGGCGTGATCACTCTCTCGCATGGCGCAGGCCTGGCGTCGCTCGGGGTGCAGTCGGGGGAGCTGGTGGGCAAGAACGTTTTCGAGCTGTACGGTGACCACCCCGGGGTCAGCGCCAGCATCCGGCGCGTGCTCGCTGGCGAGTCCTTACAGTACATCGTGGAGGTGAACGATGCCGTCTTCGACACCTGGCTGACCCCCATTCACGATGCCACGGGCGCCGTGATCGGGACCACGGGGGTCTCGCATGACATCCGCGACCTGCGGCGCCTGCAGGCCGCAGGCATTCAGAACGATCGCACTGCTGCACTGGGCATGCTGGCGGCGAGCGTGGCCCACGAAATCAATAATCCCCTCACCTACATCCTGTCGTACGCTGACCAGATCGAGCGCGGGCTGGAGCGCCTCTCCCAGCTCGCGCCGCAAGCAGACAGCGCCAGCGAGATGGGCTCTCTGCTCGAGACGGTGCGGGAGGACTTCCAGACCCTGCGCACGGGCACCGAGCGTATCGCCACCATCACGCGCGAGCTGCGCACTTTCAATCACTCTGATGACAAGCTGCGCGTGGCGGTGGACGTGCGCACCGTGGTGCGCTCGGTGTTGCAGCTGGTGCGGCAAGAGCTGGAAGCCCGGGCGCGTCTGGTACTGGATCTGCGCGAGGTCGAGGCGGTGGCGGCCCACCCGTCCAGGTTGATGCAGGTCGTGCTCAACCTGGTGATGAACGCCATGCAGTCGCTACCCCCCGCGGCAGCCGCCGCTCAGCAGATCAGCATCGCCACGCGCATGAGCGGCGACCAGGTCTGGATCGAGGTCGGTGACTCCGGGCCAGGAGTACCGTTTGCAATGCGCGAGCGCATCTTCGAGCCCTTCGTCACCAGCAAGCCCATCGGTGAGGGCACCGGGCTCGGGCTGTTCGTGTGCAGGAACATCGTACGCGGCTACTCGGGCGAGGTCACCGTGCACGAGCGCCCGGGGGGCGGCGCGCTCTTTCGTGTGGCGCTGCCCGCGGCCGCCGAGCTGCCGCAGTCTGCCCGCGCGGAGAGCGAGCGGCACGGGGCCAGCCCCGGCACGGCACACATCCTCGTCATCGACGACGACGCGCAGGTGGCGCAAGCCTTCACCGCGCAGCTGCAGCGCGCGGGATACGAGGCGAGCTCCTGCGCCAGCGCCAGCCTGGGTCTGCGCCGCGTGCTGAGCGAGGCCAGCATCGATCTGGTCTTCTGCGATCTGATGATGCACGGAGTGACGGGCATGGATGTGCACGCCCAGCTGCAGGAGCTGGCGCCCGCGCTACTGCAGAAGGTGGTCTTCATGACCGCCGGCGCCTGCTCGCCCGCAGCACGGCAGTTCGTGCTGGCTCACCCCGCACACGTGGTGGAGAAGCCCTTCGATCTGCTCGCGGAGACCCGCCGGCGGCTGAGTGGCTCGGCCGCCGGCTGATCTCGGCGCCTCATGGCAGGGGGGAGCCGCCTGCGCCGTTCCCGCCGGAGCCCGCCAGCCCCTCCGAGCCGGCGGCGCCAGCGCTGCCTGCCACCCCGGAGCCCGCGGCCCCGCCCATGCCGAACGAGCCGGCAGCACCCGCAATGCCAGCGGAGCCGGCCGTCCCCGCGGTGCCAGCCATACCGAACGAGCCTCCGGCGCCGGGCATGCCGAAGGAACCGGCCGCGCCCGCCATACCCCAGCCGCCACCCGGGATCGGGTACGGGTAATAGGAGGGATACGCCGGCGGTAGCGTGAGCGTGCTCAGCGGCGCATCCAGCAGCGCGTCGAGCGCATACGCCGCAACGTCGAGCGTGCTGATGGCGTACACCTCATCGCCGCGGAACAGGCCACGCCGGAAGCTGGGCTGATTGTAGTAGCTACATTGCGTCAGCAGATACGCGGCATAGTCCGGGTTCTGCGCCAGCTCCTCCCGGAAGCCCGGATCCTCCGGGTATCCCATCAGCACCAGGCACTCGTCGAGGCTCAGCTCGCGCTGGCTGCCGCCGATGCTGCCCAGGCGGGTGAAGCCATCGTCGCTGGAGGCGCGGAACACCTCCAGCGAGCTGCGCCCCGTCTCGTAGTTGTAGAACGGGAAGCTGATCAGCTCCTGATCCGGGTGGAACGAGATCGCGCGATGATCCGAGGCGGCCTCGGAGTACCCCGGCTCGATGAAGGTATACTGATGAGCCAGGCTGGGCTCATCCGCATCGCTCACGTCGAAGATCTTCAGGGCAAAGCCGCGGGTCACGCCCCGCTCGTCCGCGTCCTGTCCCACCGAGAGCAGGCGGTTGTCCGGCAGCGGATAGAGGAAGTTGCTGAAGCCGGGGATCTTCAGCTCGCCAGCGATGCGCGGCTCACGCGGGTTGGAGAGATCGATCACGAACAGCGGATCAATCTGCCGGAAGGTGACCACGTAGCCGCGATCGCCGAGGAAGCGCGTGGCATAGATCTGCTCGTTCTCTCCGAAATCCGGGGTGCGCCCGAGCTCCACCAGCTGCTGGCCGCGCTTGCCCAGGGTCAGCACCCGGCTGATGGGACCGCGCGGCAGGGACGGAGGCACCACCTCTGGTGGCACCATGTCGGGAGGCACAGGCGCCACCAGATTCGAAGGGGGCGGTGCCGGAGCCGTGTCCACCGGCAGAGGCACGGGTGCGGGCGCTCCTGCTGACGGGGCCGCGTCCGCTACCGGGGCGCCGGGGAAGCTATCGATGGGGCGAACGATGCCGAAGTCCGCCTCCGTGGTCGACACGCGGATCACGCCGCCGCGTTCATCCAGCGAGAACTGGCTCTGCAGATAGCCGGTGAAGCTGCCGGACGCGGCATAGCTGGTCTCCGTGCCGGCGAGCTCGAAGCGGTGCAGGTTGGTCGATAGCTGCGTGAGCTGACCCGTGTAGTAACGGTAGTCGGTCTGCGCGATCAGGAACACGTCCTGGTTGGCGTACACACGCTCGGCGTAGCCCAGCACGGTCGTGTGCCGCAGCGGCTCCTCCAGCTCATCCAGGTCGAGCGCCACGATCGCGCTCGCCCCTGCCTGGGTGAGACCGGCACCCGGCAGCCAGTAGTCCGCACAGCGCAGCGGCTGCTTCACGAGCGCGCCGTCGACGCGCTCGTAAGAGCTCGGCAAGTAGTCCTCGATCACCGACTCGGCGATGGTGTCGCGCGTCAGTGACAGCCACAGATTGACCTGCTGATCGATCTCGTCCGACGAATACGGGTGCCCGAGAAAATCCGTGTACGAGACGCTCGGGTAGTCGAGCTGCGTCTTGGAGCCCTGCTGGACCACCGCGCGCACCACCGCGTCGTGCCGGCGCGAGGAGACGTAGTTGCCCTCCACGTATGACTCGCGCACCACGGCGGGCGAGGTGCCAGCCGCATCGACCACGGTGAGCTTCGTGTAATAGGGGTAATAGTAGTAGTTATACGGGTTGATGCTCTGATCGGTGCCCGGCAGAGGGCCGTACACGCGCGAGAGCACCACCACCTTGCCGTCGTGCACGAACAGGTCCGAGGCGTCGCCCTCGATGGCTACACTGCCCAGCAACTCGGTGGCGCTGGCGCTCTCGGCGCCGAGCACGAACAACGTGGGGCCGTGCAGCAGGTAGATGCGATCGTCATCCGCCTTGACGAAGTCTGCCTCGTCCACTCCCGCCACCTGCAAGGTGGTGCCGGAGAAGCTCGGGCTCTCGCCTGCCAGGTTGCCGGAGTCGGCGGGAGCGCCCGCAGGGGGAGCGGGCGCCAAATCCACGCCTCCGCCGGGCACAGGCACCGGATAGGGATAGCCCCCGGTACCCCGGCGAGCCTGCTCGGCGCGCTCCTCCATCTGGCGCAGCAGATCGGACTGGAAGTGCTCCAGCAAGCGCTCGCAGCTCGAGCCAGCGGTCAGCGCCGCGGGATGCGCGCCCAGAGCGCCCCCCGGCCCATCCTCGCCCGCTTCGGGCGGGGATACATCCGCTCCCTCGCGATCGCCACCGCTACAGCCCGCCAGGCCCAGCGTGTAAAGGCCACCCAGGATCGACGCGCAGCGCAAGAGTGCTCCCCATCGCAGCTCAGACATTTTTCGACTCCTTCATCGAGCGCCGCTGACCAGCCACGAGCTCGGCTGGACGCAGATCGGCGCCTGCCCCGCAATAGCAACGGATATGCCATGCGCCGCCGAGCTGCCCTCTCGGCTCTCGCGGGTCGGAATCCGCCGCCTCCCTGCGCCGAGGTGCGAGGGCGCTGACGCAGGCGCGGTGTGCCAGGTAGTGCCACGAAGCCGTGACCCTGGTGACAGCGTCGTGGTGCAGCTGGCGCAACTGCCTGTGGCTCGAGCGTGAGCCGAAGATATTCCACTACTGCAACATCCAAGGGCGCGCCTGGAGAGCCGAGAAGGGCCGTGGGCTGGGCGCGGAAGCACGTCTCCGGCGCTGGCGACCGCGCTCTGGGAGGTGGCGGAGCGCTCTGGCGGCTGCGCGGGGTGCAGGCGCTCCGGGGGGCTGGCGCGACCACTGCCTTGCGGGAGGCAGCTGCCTGGGCGCCGGGCGGGAGCGCACGCAAGCAGGGCCGTCAGGCGGAGCTGAGCGGAAGCTCACCCCCGGGGCCATCGCCCGCCCGCGCGCGGCGGCGCGCACGGGAGCTGGCGGCACGCTCCAGCGACGCGAATGGACACAGGTCTGCCGTCGCAATTGCGGGTGGCATGCTTCCCGCTACGGCGTTTGCGAAAAGGCCCGTACATTACGTCGTAGACTAGAAGAAGGACTGAACTGTGCGCATGCGACTTGGTTACACGCTGCTCGGTTGTGGGATGCTCGCTGCCCTGCACGCTTGCGGGAGCAACGCGCCTTCGTCCGCGCTCGTCGGCAACGGCGGCACGGACGACGGCACCGGTGGTGTCAGCGGCAGTGGCCCGGGCCCGGGCGGCGGCGTGGGCCAGGCGGGCAGCTTCATCTTCAACGACGATCTCGAGTGTCCGCGCCAGACCTGCGCGGAGCTGGGCTGGGCCTGCGGCTACATGCTCGATCGCTGCGGTCAGGTCATCAACTGCGCGGACGAGGGCCTGACCTGTGGCACCGGCGAGATCTGCTCGGGCGGCATCAACAGCCCGACCGAGTGCGTGGCGGGTGGAAATGCCGACTGCGAGGTGTGCAGCTCCATCCCCGACTGCAGCGCAGCGGCCCAGCCCACGCGGCTCTCGGGGCGGGTCATCAGTCCGGGCAGGACGGACACGGATACCGGCAATCAAGTGGGGGTGCCCAACGCCATCGTCTACATCCTGCGTGGCACCGACCCCGATGTGCTGCCGCCGATCGCAGCGGGCATCCCGACCGACGGCACCAGCTGCGACCGCTGCGAGGACCAGGATCTGGGCCCCGTGCTGGTGGGCGCCGTGACGGACTCCAGCGGCAACTTCACCCTCGAGGAGCGCGTGCCCGTCGACGAGGACTTCGTGCTGGTGGTGAAGGCCGGCAAGTTCCGCCGCGCGCAGACCTATCGCCTGCCGTCGACGGCGGCCTGCACGACCACCACGATACCACAGGCGCTGCCCGAGAACCCGACGCGCCTGCCGCGCAGCAGCAGCGATGGCCTGGCCGTCAACCTGCCGCAGGTGGCGGTGACCACGGGTCAGATCGACGCCATGGAGTGCGTGCTGGAGAAGCTGGGCATCAGCCACGACGAGTTCAGCAACCCGGGCAGCGACGGCAGCTCGGCCTCGCGCATCCATCTCTACCGCGGCGGCTCCAGCGCGAATCCGCGCGGCGCGCGCATCGACGACGGCACCCCACACGACGCGGCGCTGTACGGCGACCTCGCGCGCATGCAGCGCTACGATCTGGTGGTCTCCGACTGCGAGGGCCAGAGCTGGGACGAGAGCTTCAGCGAGCGCAATAGCCATGGCGCGCGGGTGCGAGAATACGTGAATCGTGGCGGGCGGCTCTTTGCCAGCCACCTCAGTTTCAGCTGGCTACATCAGAACGGCACCGCGGCGTTCTCCGAGGACGCGCCACTCGAGACGGGCCTGGCCGCGGCCGGCACCTGGGACACGGCCTATCTCGCTCAGGGCAACCTCAACACCAGCGGCACCGGCGTCGTCTCGCTGGGCCGCCCCGCTGCCAGCTCGCGCATCGACAATTTCGTGGCCTGGATGCGCGCAGAGAGCGTCATTGCGCAGGATGCGCTCAACTTCGGCATCACCGATCCGCGCAGCATGGTGACGGCGCTGGGCCCGAGCTCGGAGGAGTTCGTGTTTCGCAACGACGGCAACAACCGGGTGCAGCAGTTCTCCTTCGATACGCCGTACGGGGCGCCCGCGGAGCAGAGCTGCGGCCGGGTGGCGTATAGCGGCTTCCACGTGGCCGCCACGGGCGGCGGCTCTTCGCCCTTCATCAACTCCGTGTTCCCCGCGCACTGCGCGGGCCCGCTCACGGCTCAGGAGAAGGTGCTGCTGTACATGCTGTTCGATCTCGGCGCCTGCATCGGCACCCCGCCCGAGCCGCCGCCGTGCGTGCCGCTCGAGTGCGGGGCGACCAGCTGCGGCTTCTCCCCGGACGGCTGCGGCAACGTGCTCGACTGCGGCCCCTGCCGTCCGCCGGCCTGAGCCGCCGCTCGCTGCGCTGAACGCCGCCAGGCAGCAGCCAGGCGGCGCTCGTCAGCGCATGCACAGGCCGTTCACGGTACGAAAGCGCTCCGGATCCACGCCTAGATGGACGGCTGCCGCCTCCGTGGCCAGCGCCGACGGGCAATCCCCGGCGCGAGCCGCCTTCTCCGCAACGTCCGGCGCCAGCTCGCGCGCACGCGCCTCGCAGCGCTGGCGCGCCGCTGCATCATCACACAGCAGGCCCTGAGCCATGGCGTTGACCACGCTGGCGTGCCCTCCGCCCTCCAGCGCGTCGAGACAGCGCTGACAAGCTCCCTGCGCCGCCGGCAGCGGAAAGGGCAGCTGTAGCCCCGGCACGCCAGGAATGCCGGGGATGGCGGTGGTCCCCGGCGGCGGAGTGCCCGCTGGCGCGCCGCCAGCACCGGGAGCGCCGGCAGCGCCGGGCAGCGGGGTCACCCCCGGCAGCTGCACCGGCGGGACCGGCAGGGCTGCCGGCGGCGCTGGCTTCGGCGAGCTCGGCGCGCGCGCTGGCGGCGCCGGCCGGGGCTCGACCCGTGGCTGCGCGGGCGGCGGCAGCACCGGCACTGGATCGGGCTCGATGACGACGGGCGCGGGCTGCCCCACTCCGCCCGCGCCCAGCCCCGACAGCGCGCCGGGAGTCACCGGCTCTGCGCTGGTGGGCCAGAAGCCAACGCGGCGGCCCGAGTACTGGAACAGCGCAAAGCCGCCGGCCCCAACCCCCACGAGCAGGGGCAGCAGCCACAACGTCCGGCGCGAACCGGAGCGGGTGGCACGGGGAGCAATGCCCGGAGCGGGCGCCCCGGGCTGTGGCGGAGCCGGGATGGACACCGTGGTGGCTACCGCCGGCGCTCCCTCGCGCGGCAGAACGAAATCTGGCACCCGCGTCATGGGCGCGGTGTGGGCGCCGCCGCCGGGAAGAGCCGCTGGTGCAGCCGCTGTCGGGGACGGCACCGCCACGGGCTCGGCAGACACGCCAGGAGCCAGCTCGAGCGGTGCCGCCGGGGCGACCTCAGCAGGCGCTGGCACCACCACTGCGCCCCCTGCAAGCTCGCTCGCAAACTGCGCGGCAGAGGGGGGCCGCTGCGCGGGCTCCTTGCTCAGGGCGCGCTGCACCGCTTGCCGCATGCTGTCCGGGATCGGGCCCTTGCCTGCGTCCGCCGGCAACAGCGGAGGCGGCGTGCTCAGGTGTGCCTGCGCCCACTGCATCGCCGTATCCCCGCTGAAGGGCAGCTGCCCCGAGAGCATGTAGTGGCTGGTGACGGCGAGCGAGTAGACGTCGCTCGCGAGCCCCACGCTGCCGCCCCCGAACTGCTCCGGGCTCATGTATGCCGGCGTGCCCACGAACGTGCCCAGCGCCGTGAGCTTGGTGTACGCACTGCCCGAAGACGGCTGGCCCTTGGCGATGCCGAAGTCCACCAGCTTGACCACGTCCGGCTCGTTGCCAGTGCCGCCCTCGAGCTGGCTGTGGCCGCTCTGGATCAGGATGTTGTCCGGCTTCAGATCGCGATGCACGATACCCAGGTCGTGCGCCTCTTGCAGCGAGCCCGCGACCTGACTGATGATGTTGCGCGCCCGCTCCGGCGGCAGCGCGCCCTCTACATCCAGGAGCTGCTGCAAGGAGCGGCCGCGCAGGAACTCCATGGCAAGAAACAGGGTGCCATCTTCCGTGGCGCCAAAATCATAGATGCGCACCGTGTTGGGGTGCTGCAGCCGCGCCACCAGCGCCGCCTCACGCTGAAAGCGCGCGACGACCGCCGCGTCCTCGGACCACTCGGGCCGCAGCAGCTTGACCGCGACCGGCCGTGGCGAGGAGCCGAGGATCTGCTCTGCCTCGTAGACCCTGCCCACGCCCCCCTCACCCACCAGCCGCAATAGCCGGTAGCGCCCCGCGATGGTCCGACCGATGACATCCACGGCTCCGGAGTTCATCACAGATTCACGTAGCGTTGGGGTGCCATGTCAAAATGAAAGTGGTCGGAGTGATCGCGGTGCGCGGGGCCGAGCAGCGTCCGAAACGTGCCGCTCTCCACCAGCGCGCCGGTGAGCTCCTCCAGAAAGCGGGCGTGCTGCCGGCGCACGCTGCTACCCCGCGCCTTCCAGTGCTGATCCACCCGGACGTCGAAGCCCTGCTTCAGCGCGGCAGGCAAGCGGCGGGAGCTTCGGCCGCGCAGCGGCGCGAAGCGAAAGCCCTTGATGTCGATGGCGTTGCCCAGCGCGTGCTCGCTCAGCCGCCGCTGCTTGCCGCGGATCGAACGACAGCCGTAGGAGGCCGCCACCAGGATGGCGCTCGGCGGCCGGTCATACACGCGCCGCGACACCTCGCTCACGATGCGCTCCAGCTCCAGCAGCCGCTTGCGGAAAGGCTCCACGACTCGTGCGGCGGGCTCGAAGCGCAACGAGTCACCGCCAAACTTGCGTAACTCCAGCTTTGGACAGGCCGCGGCTGTGCGGCCCGCGCTGCGCTTCATCCGGTCCAGCGGGTAAGCGCTCTCGCCGGAGCGCGCCCTGGCGCTGGGCGGCGCCGCGACCTCGAGGGTTGCGGCCGGGCCGCCGCCGCACGCGGTCAGGCAGAGCGCGCCGAGCATCAAGCAAACTCGCCACATGAGTAGGAGTGGCGTAGCTCGCAGGCCCGTAGCTTGTCCAGTTGGTTGCACCTCGCGGTCCTGCAGCTGATCCATTCGTAACGTCCACTGCATCCAGGGGCCAGCAAGGGCCCGTGCTCGCGAGGCAAGCTGCAACGAGGTCACCACGGTGTCGCGCAGCAGCGTGCGACTTGGCCGCATCTTGCGACGGCGTGTCTCATCGTTGCGACATCCGGGGGCGGCGGTGATTATTCATTTCGCCGATGGCCGTGATCCTCGAACGCGTGACGAGAGCGTCTGTCACTGAATGGGACGAGTGCTGGCGCTCGACCGAGCACGCCACGTACTTCCAGTCGCCGGAGTGGGCCGCGCTCTGGTGCGAATACACTCACGGTCGCCTGCGTCCCACACCGCAGCTCGCCTGCTTCTCCGATGGCGCGCGCGTGGTCCTGCCGCTCTGCCACGAGCGGCGCCTGGGCGGGCTGTTGAGCCGCTACGTGAGCTCGCCGGAGGGCACGTTCGGCGGCTGGCTGAGCCGCATGGCGCTCACGCCTGCGCACGCACGCCAGCTCCTGGATTGGCTGCTCTCGGGCCACGGCCGCAGCCTGGTCTGGCGGCTCAACCCGTATGATGAGCTGTGCTTCCAGGCAGGCCAGCAGCGCGGCTTGCGCTGTCGCAACGACGAGACATACGCCCTCGCCCTCTCCGCAGACCCCGAGCAGCCGTTCAAGCACTTCATGGCGCGCTGCCGCGCCGACATTCGCCGTGCGCTGCAGGCCGGCTTCGTGATCGAGCGCGCGTGCAGCGAGCGCGACTACCTCGACTACTTCCGCGTGTACGAGGACTCGCTGCGGCGCTGGGGCAACACGCCGCGCGAGGGTTATGACGAGCGCTTGTTCTCGGCCCTCTACCGGCGGCAATCTCCGCACATCCAGCTCTGGCTGGCGCGCCTGGACGGCAAGATCGTGAGCGGCAACCTGTGCTTCTCCGCCCGCCGCCACGTCGTGTACTGGCTCGGCGCCACCCTGCAAGAGCACTTGCCCTCCGGTGTGGCCAAGCTGCTCATGCACGAGATCATCCAGGATAGCTGCCGCCGCGGCTACAGCTGGTTCGACTTCAATCCGAGCGCCACCTTGCCGGGGGTGAAATTCTTCAAGGAGGGCTTCGGAGCGCGACCGCTGCCCGCGCCGCTGGTGTACGTGGATGCGCCGCTCATGCAGCTGGCGCGCTCCTGCGCGGCGAGCCTGCGCATCGAGAACGCCAGGCCGGTGCTGGAGCCGCTGCCCAGCTCCGCCGGAAGCTTGCTCGCGAGGGGACCCGGGCTACGCCTCAGTGCTTGAGCCCAGTGCTTGAGCCCAGTGCCTGAGCCCAGTGTCTGAAGGCAGCGCTTGAAAGCCAGCACGCAGACCGAGTGCGCTCGCGGAGCGAGGCTCAGTGCGTGAACCTGGTCACCTCGAGCGAGGTACCCTGAGAGCCATCGGCGAAGCGGTTGTGGAAGGTCTGCACCAGCCCGTTGTTCTCCAGCCGCACCGTGAATTCGATGTCACCCGCCGCGCACTGCTCGAAGGCGTGCACCACCACCCGGTAGTCTCCCAGCGGAGCGGCACCCGGTGGCCAGAAGATGTTCTCGGCGCTGGCCACCCTGGGAATGCAGTTGGAGCCCGAGTCCAGATCCAGCCGACCGCCGCTGGGCGAGCTGGGCTGCTGCCAGGACAGCTCGAAGCCGCTGGGCTCGAACACGTGCAGATCGAGATCGTGATCGGGAGGGAACGTCAACGTGATCTTCACGTCACCCACGCCGCTCGACACCACTTGCAAGGTGAGCTCGCGATAGGCGCCCACGTTGCCCTGACCGTCCGTCGGCGCCACCGCGATCACCAGTGAATCCGTCTGCACCGCCGCGCGCAGCTCCAGCTCCAGCTCGTAGCTGCCGTCGCCGTCGAGGTCCGCGCCGCGCACGGTGTGATAGCCGCTGTCGCCCGCCACACTCACCACGAACAGCGGCTCTGCCTGCGGGGGCTCCAGCCGGACATGCAGCAAGATGGTGCCACCGTTGGTGACCCCATCGGGCCCAGTGAGCTCCACGATCTCGGGCAGCACGCTGTCGGCGGGCATCATCGCCGACGTCTCCGGGGTAGGCCCGGAGAGGAAGCTGGACTCCGGGATCTGCAGCACGTCGCTGTGCTCGCCCTCTTCTTCCACTGGCCGCTCGCCGGAGCTGGCTGGCGGCTGCAGCTCCCCCTGCTCAGTGGTCTGCCCCGGATCAGTGCTCGAGCCGGTGTCGTCTGCAGCGTCGTCCGTGCAGGCGAGAGCGACTACGAAAGCACAGCAAAGGTAAGTTTGGTGTCGCACGCATCAATGTTTCACCGATGCTTCAGTGCGGTCCAACACGGTCCCACGGCCGCTGCAGGAAGCAGCAGCAGCGGATGGGCAAAAGTCAACGTGCGCGGCCAGTGACCCAGGGGTTGCGGACGCGAGCTGCGCTCTGCTCTCCCTTTTCGGGTCAGCTGCGCGAAGCTGACCGGCTGCCTCCCCTTCAGCGCGAGTGTATAATGATGGATTGGAGACGAGTAAGCAGGTGTCTCACCTTGAGGATCGAGACAAAAGTGCCGCTTCAGGATCTGTGAGCCAGTCTCTGCTCGACGCCGCAGAAACCGCTCTCTCTCCTCAGAAACCAAAGCTCCGCGGCGTGCTGCATGCCGTCGCTGCGGCAGGGGCAGTGCCGGCCGGAGCGCTCCTGGCGCACCACGCCCGCCCGGGCGTGCCCACCACGCTGGCCATTGGCTATGCCGTGGCGCTGCTGCTGGTGTTTGGCACCAGCGGGCTGTACCACACGCCGCTCTGGCCGCTGGCCACCCGCCGCCGGCTGCGCAGGCTGGATCACTCGATGATCTACCTGCTGATCGCCGGCAGCTACGCGCCGTTCGCCTATCACCTGGATCGAGCGCCGCGCGCCTTCGTGCTCAGCCTGACCCTGGGTGGAGCCGTGCTCGGCTTCGTCAAGTCGCACGCCTGGGAGAAGGCGCCACGCCTGCTGAGCACCGGCTTCTACCTGCTGCTCGGCTGGTGTATCGCGCCCTTTCTGCCGCAGCTGATCTCGCGCATCGGCGCCAGCTGGGTGGGTCTATTGCTGCTCGGCGGCGCCTTCTACACGGCAGGCGCGCTGATCTACTGGCTGCGGCGGCCCAATCCCTGGCCGAAGACCTTTGGCTATCACGAGGTCAATCATCTCGTGGGGCTGCCCGGGGCCATCGCCCACTACATCGCGATCTGGCACCTGCTGACCTGAGCCGGCGCGCGGCTCACTCGCGCACCAGGATATCCCAGCGGGCGATGCTGGTGCCGCCGCGGTTGTCCTGCACCACGGCCCACACCGGCAGCGGGCTGTCCACGGCAACGGCAGGCGGGCTCCAGCGCAGGGCGTAGTCCGGGTTGAAGCCGCTGGCCCGATCGTTGATGAGCACCTCGCTGTGATCGAAGACGCCAAAGCCAAAGTACTTCACCCACACGATCTCTTCCGGCACCGCCCGGCCCGGTGCGGCCGCGGTGACATCCAGCTCGATGCTCCCCGCCGCGAGCTCCGGCCGCAGCTCGAGCGAAGCACAGGGGAACCCGGTGCAAGGCGGCAGCCGTGGCAGGCAGCGCAGCGCGGCAGCCGGCGGCTCGCCCTCCACCACCAGCGGCGCGGCGAGCGGCTGTCCACACGCCAGCGGCAGCTCGCCTGCGGTCAGCCCCTGGCAGTCGGCGTCCGTCTCGCAAGCACGCTCGGTCGGAACCTCGCCCTCGACGGTCGCAGCCAGCAGCGCGGGCGCCGCGTTGGTCACCCCGGAGTACGTGTAGGTGGTGACGAAGCCACGCACGAACGCCTCCGGGCCCAGGGGCTCGCCGCTATTCCGATCCTCGCAGCGCAGCGGCACCCCGGAGGCTCCGGGCTCGGGCCGCAGCACGCCAGCGCACACGGCAAAGAACGTGAAGCTGACCCCGAAGGGAGGAGCCGCCGTGTCCAGCTGGCGGCCATCCAGGATGTCGGGCGGTATGCTCAGCGAAAACGTCGTACCCAGCCCGAGATAGGGCCTCAGCTCCGACCCCACCTCGGCGAGCGATCCAGGCAGCGGATCGGGCAGCTCTGCGGCCAGCAGCTGCAGCAACGGGTAGCAGCCCGCCTGCGCATCGCCGGGCGGATTGTGGCACCCACCCAGCCACGCGACGCTGAGCGGGCCCCGCGGCTCCTCTGGCTCTGGCCCCGGCAGCCCCGCGCTGGCCGCTGCCGCGCTCCGCAGCTCCGCCAGCAGCGACGCACCATCGAAGAGCTCGAGCGAGAGCCCGAGCTGCGCACCGGGCGCGCCGCTGGCAGGCTGCGAGACGGCGCCCAGCACGCGAAGCCCCCGGGGCTGTCGGGCATTGAGAAAGTCGGGGCCCGTGGGAAAGCACCCCGCCAGAGCCAGCGCCAGCATCCAGCTGAGCCAGGCGCGCATCAGAAATCTGCCCTCAGCCCCAGGTTGGGCAGCAGCGGCAGGTTGCTGCTCACGTAGCCCACCTCCGAGAAGTCGAAGTTGTACACGGGTGCATCCTTGCTCTCGTGCGCGGTGGCGTTGATGATCTCCAGGTACGCGGTGATGCCCGCCTCCTCGCCCAGCTTCCAGCGCTTCTCCATGCGCAGATCCAGCTGGTAAAAGGCCGCCGCGCGCCGGCTCTGGAACGCGCCGTTGACGCACAGGTAGTCGTTCTCGAAGCTGGAGTAGAGACCGTACAGGCAGGGCGTGGTGGGGTTGCCGCTGACCGCGCGCAAGCGCAGCCCCGCCTCCCAGCCGCGGCCCAGGCGATAGCTGGCGATCAGGGCCAGGATGTGAGTCTGATCGAACTCGAACAGCACCTCGGGCTCGCCCGGCCCCCAGCGCCGCTCCGAGCGGGACAGCGTGTAGCTGAGCCAGCCGAAGAAGTCGTCATCCGGATCGTACCGCAGCAAGAGCTCGGCCCCGAGCACGTTGCCCGCCGCCGTGTTCTGGTACTCGAGCCGCCCCGAGGCACCGGGCCGGCGGGTGATCAGCTCACCGAGCGAGATGTGAAAGGCCTCCGCGCTCACGCTGAGCTGCTCGCTCAACTGCTGCTCCAGGCCGAGCGAGCTCTGCAAGCCACGCACCGAGCGCAGCTCGCTCGTGCCATAGCCCTGCAAGGTCTGGCGCACCTGCGGTGGCTCGTAGAAGTAGCCGAAGGCTGCTTCCAGCGTCGTCTCGAACGGCGGCCCCACCAGCTCGTATTTGGCGCTGATGCGTGGGCTCACATCGACCCGCCCCGTGTCGTGGGTGTAGTCGACGCGCAGCCCCGGCGACAGCTCCAGGTGCTCGAACAGCCGCGCGTCGAGCTGCGCGTACAGCGCCGGTCGCACGAACGCGGTGCCGTCCTCGAACATGCGGAGCGGCCGCAGCAAGAAAGAGCCGGAGTCCGGCTGGCTGGGGCCCGTCTCCTCCGGCACGGCAAAGCTCGAGTGCAGCGGGGCGTACAGGATGTCGGGCCCCACGCGCAGGCGCAGCCCTTCGCTCAGCTCCGCGGTCAGCTCGTTGCGGATCACGATCGGGTACGCCTTCGTCTCCGCGCGCAGCGTGCTGACGCTGAAGCGCTGCAAGAAGTAGCCGACGGAAGCGACCGTGCGCGACTCCAGCCCCGGCAAGAGGCGCGCCTCGTGCTCCAGCTGCAGGTTCCAGAAGGCATTGGCCTGATCAAACTGCCCGCCAGAGCCCGACGCCGTGCTGGTCAGGCGCAAGCGATCATCGGAGCCAAAGATGCCCAGGCGCAGCTTCGAGCCGCGCCCCGTCTGCTGCACGAAGGCCTGATAGTCGTAGTACACCGGAGCTGCCTGGAAGGACGTGTCCTGGCTCTCCAGCAGCGGGATGAGCCACACGTCCACGTGGCTGCGGCGCACGCCCGCCAGAAAGCTCCAGCGCTCGGTGCCGGGGATGGGCCCCTCGAGCTGCACGCGAGCGTCCAGCAGGTCCAGCTGCAGCAGCCCGTGATACGTACCGTCCTGGCGCGGCTCGCGCAGGGCAATGTCCACGACGCCGCCGGTGCCGCGGCCGAAGCGAACACCGTAGTTGCCGGTGAAGAAGTCGACGTGCTGCAGCATGTCGGTGGGCACGACACTGGTGAGCCCGCCGAAGTGATACATGCTCGGCACGTAGGTGCCGTCCACGAAGATCTGGCTGCTCTCCGGCGAGGTGCCGCGCACGATCAACAGCCCGGAGAGCGCCGGCGGGCGCGCCACGCCTGGCATGTTCTCCAGCGCTTGCAGCGCGTCGCCCCGGTTGCCCGCCACGTGCCCCAGCTCGCGCGAGGCCACGCGCCGGTAGCTCACGTCACCGGGCACGCGCTCGCCCTGCACCAGCACCTCGATCGCCGGCCCCGCCGCGACCTCGGGCTCCAGCGCATGGCGGCCCTGTGCCTCTTGCCCTGCCTGCAACTGCAGCTCGAGCGCCAGCGGCTGGAAGCCCGGCGCCGAGATGCTGACCGCGTATGTGCCGGGGGGCAGCCCTTCAAAGCGAAACTCGCCCGCGGCTCCGCTGTACGCGCCGTGCAGCACCTGGCCGCCGCTGCGCAGCTCGATCAGCGCACCCTGCAGCGGCGGGCCATCGGCGGAGCGGAGCGTCACCCGCCCGGCGTAGGCCGCGCTCACGGGAGCGACGGGCTTCTCCAGGATGAAGTCGTAGTGGAACAGGATACGCACGGCGATGGGCTGCCCGCGCCGCTCCGCAGGGCGGAAGCGCAGCTTCAGCGCAGCCTCGATCGCAGCCTCATCGAAGCCGTGGCCGCGCGGCTCCACCACCTCGGCTCGACGGACCTGGCCGTCGCGATCGATGTCCAGCCGCAAGGTCACCCGCGCCTCCAGGCCCGCGGCGCGCGCCGCCTCGGGGTAGCTGGGCGTGGACGGGCCCAGCAGCTCGGGCGGTTGCACCTCGCTCGCGGCCGGCGCTTGCCCATCTGGCTCCGCAGGCTCGGCGCCAGGCGCCTGCGCGCCACCAGGGACCTGCGCCAGGGCGGGCCCCGTGCTGACCAGAGCCACGATGAGCAGGCGTGCCGCCAGGATCCGTCCCCGCCCTCCGCCGGGGCGGTCGCGTGCGGTGATGTTGCGTGCGCTCACGGGCTGCCGCCGCTGGCTGGCTCGCTCTGCCGTTGCCGGGCTGCGGGCTCGCGCCGGCGCACCTCTCATGGCGCGGCAGTCAGCCGACAATCAGTCTGACTGTCAATTTTTGCTCACGAAAATGCCGAGTCCCTCGGCGACCTCCCAATTCGGGACAGTTCCCCGGGCGGCAGCTCGCACGTATAAAAGTAGGCTCGCAGAGGGAAGCGTTTCCGGATGACCGGCGGCCGCTGGAGGGGTATCTCTGAACGACCCCGAGGCGCCGGCGAGCCCCACCCAGGCTCCGGCGTTACACCGTGTTGCATCACCTGAAGCTCCCCAAAGCGTCTGGTGCCGCGGCGCACGCGCGCCGCCGGCAGCCCGTCCCCTTGCCGGCGCGCAGCTTGCCCCCACGTGCACGGGCACGCGGCCTCGCTCGCCGCGCGAGCGGAGCCGTGCTGTCCGTTGCGCTGGGGCTGCTCTGGTTCGCCGGCTGCACGCTCACGAGTGATGATTACGCGCCGGCACGGCTCGAGCCGCAGCCGGCGCTGCCGCTGCCACAGGCGGACGCGGGCTCGCGCTGCGGCAATGGGCTCGAGTGCTGCCCGGGCGCGCCCTGCCCGGCCGGGCAGGCTTGCCGCGCCGGCGCCTGCCAGCCCCTGGCCGCGCCCCTGCCCCCGGATGCCGGCGCGTGCGTGGGTGAAGACTGCCCGCGCCCACAGCAGCTCGCTCCGACTGGCAGCTGCACGGATGCAACACTGGGCGGCGACGAGACGGACACGGACTGCGGTGGCGCCTGCGGCAGTACCTGCCAGGTAGGGCAGCGCTGTCAGGACAACGCAGACTGCAGCCCCGGGCTCTCCTGCCTGGCCGCCAGCGGGCGCTGCAGCCCGCCCTCCTGCGATGACGGCGTGCTCAACGGAGACGAGCTCCAGCCCGACTGCGGCGGTGGCACCTGCCCGGGCTGCCCGGACGGCGCCGCCTGCGCCAGCGGCGCCGATTGTGCGAGCGAGGTGTGCGGCGACGACGGGCTGTGCGCCGCGCCAGGCTGCGATGACGGCGTGAGCAACGGCAGCGAGTCTGCGCCGGACTGTGGTGGAGCGTGCGGTGGCTGCGGCACCGGCAGCCGCTGCAACGGCGCGAGCGACTGCCTGAACGGGGTGTGCCTGGCCAATGGCTGCGCGCCCGGCGTCGCGCTCTGCTGCCAGCCCCGCGCGTGTGCAGACGGCGTGCGCAACGGTACCGAGTCGGACGTGGACTGCGGCGGCCCCTGCGCAGACTGCGGCACCGGCGAGCGCTGCAACAATGCCTTCGATTGCCTGAGCCGCGTGTGCGGCGCCGGCGGGTGTGCAGCGGGAGCGCAGCTGTGCTGCCAGGCACCGAGCTGCGGCGATGGCATCGCCAACGGCGGCGAGCCCGTGCCCGACTGCGGCAATGCGGCCTGCGGCCTGTGTGCCGTCGGCGCCGTGTGCACCGCCAGCGCCCAGTGCCAGAGCGGCCTTTGCCAGGCGGGGCGCTGCGCCGACCCGGGGAGCTGCACCGACGGCGTGCGCAATGGGACGGAGACGGCGGTCGACTGCGGGGGTGACCGCTGCCCGCGCTGTGCCGATCGGCTGCCGTGCGTGCAGGCCTCGGACTGCATCAACAACAACTGCTTCAACGGCGTGTGCATCTCCTGTGGCAGCGGCGTGATCGATGGCACGGAGACCGACATCGACTGCGGCGGCAGCGATCCATTCTGCCAGCGCTGCCTGCCCGGGGCCCGTTGCCTGATCGGCAGCGATTGCCAGAGCGGCGTCTGCAACGGCACCTTCTGCGGCTGAGGCCGAGCGCCGCGGTGCGGCGGCGCCACGCCGCGAGCTACGCTGTCGCTGCGGCCACGCTCGGCTGAGCCCGGCGGTAGTTGCGGTACCGCTCCGCGTAGAAGCTCACCGGGTTCTCGATGGCGTGGACGGATGGGCGCGCCCGCACTGCGTCGCGCCAGCGCTGCAGGCGGTCGAGCCCCGCTGGCCGGCGAAAGCCCGCCAGCTGCTCCAGCGCGGGCAGCCGCTCGAACCAGGGATAGAGGCTGAAGTCGACGAGGCTCGGGACTGCGCCCAGCCAGTACGATCCTGCCCCGGACAGCTGCGCCAGGCCGTCGCGCTCCGCTCGCTCCAGCGCGGCTGCCAGCTCTCCCTTCGCCGCCTCGCGCTCGGCCTCCGTGGCGCCCCACAGCGCCTTGCCGTAGGAGGTGGCCAGCCGCGTGTTGGCAAAGTCGATCCAGATGCGGGCCAGGGCGCGGCGCGCGGCATCGCGCGGCAAGAGCGGCGGCTCCGGGAACGTCTCCTCGATGTACTCGTTGATCACGGCCGACTCCACGAAGCGCTGCCCCTGGTGCTCCAGCGCCGGGACCTTGCCGTACAGCGAGACCTCTGCGAACCACTCCGGCTTGTTGCTCAGGTCAATCTCCACCAGCTCGAAGGCCACGTTCTTCTCCGCCAGCACCAGCCGGGTGCGGTGGGCGTACGGGCAGGCCTTGGCGCTATACAGCGTGAGCTCGGACATGATGCTCCCTTCGTCTCGCGTCTATGCCAGACATCATCCACTATAGTAGACACCGTCCATCGCGCAAGATCCGGCAGGCAAACCAGGCCCGGTTCGTCGCAAGAAGGGTCTCGAGAAGCGCCGCGCGGGGCGAACGCCGGGCTGGCTCACTCGTCTTCGGCGCAGGCGACGAGCTGGTAGTCGTTCCAGTCCTCGCGCCAGCGCGCGCGAAACTGGATGGGCCGGCAGCACACCGCGCAGTCTTCGATGTATTCCTGAAGCTCGCCCCCACCTGGGTCGACGAAGCTGTCGATGGGCTCACCACAGTAGGGGCAGGTCAGGGGCATACGTGGACTATTCTCGCGCGAGCCGCTCGAGCATAGCGGAATGGGACTCACGCGCGAGCGCCAACACCGGCCCTGCGCACCTGGCGGCGCACAGGGCCTCGCACGGCAGCCCTTCTGGTCAGAGCTGTGCCGTCGTCAGAGGTGCCGTTGTCCGCCCCGACGAGGTGCGCGGCGGCAGTGGCGCTCAGTCGAAGCGAACGCTGTAGATCGGTGGCAGGTTGTGGCTCACCGCCTGCCAGCTCTCGCCTCGGTCCTCGCTCACGTACAGGTTGCCCGTGGTGCTGCCGAAGGCCAGCGTGTCCCCGCTGTTGTCGAGAGCATGGCGGTACACCACATCGTAGGCGCTATCCTGCGGTAGGCCCTTGCGCAGCGCCTGCCAGCTCTCACCTCCGTCTTCACTGCGCGCCACGAACAGCCCGCCATCGACGGTGATGCGCTGCATGTCCGACTTGCCTGGCACGACCCACGCGGTCTTGCCCTGCTCGGCATCGACAGCCACTGGAAAGCCGAAGTGCACGCCTGCGGAGGGCTGACTGACCTTCTTCCAGGAGGCCGCGCCATCGCTGCTGTAGAACACGCCGCAGTGGTTCTGCTGCCAGACGTGATCGGGCTGAGCGGGACAGAGCTCGAGGTAGTGCGGATCGTGTCCCCACTCCGCGTTCGGGTCGGGCAAGTAGTCCATCTGCAGGCCTCGGTTGCGACCGCGCCACGTCTTGCCACCGTCCAGCGTCTCCAGCACGCCCGCGGTGGAGACGGCCACGAGCACGCGCTCGGGGTTGCGCGGGTCGACCGCGATGGAGTGAATGCCGGGCGCGAACTCGCCCGACTCGGACGCGGGAGTACCGAACCAGTGGGTGAGGCCGCTGCCCTCCCCCTGGAAAAGATCCCCGCCGCGCGACTCGTGGTTCCAGAGCGGCAGGTTGAGCGCAAAGCTCTCGCCCCCGTCATCGCTGACGAACAGCCCGCCCGGAATGGTGCCCACGTACATGCGCCCGGGGGGGCCGAAGGCGATGACCCATAGCTTCTGCAGCTTGGCCGCCTTGAACGCGGGCTGCTTCAGCTCCTTGGGGTCGGCGCCGGGCGGAATGTCGATGTAGCGCGCGCCCTCCGGGTAGGTGATCTGCGGCGAGTCTTGCCAGCTCTTGCCACCGTCGGTCGAGCGCGACAGCTTTGCGCCCCAGTGGCCGTGGCTCAGCGCCGCCCACAGCGTGCCCGTGTGCGGATCGCGCACCACGAAGTTCACCACCACGCCAGCGTGCCCGAGCAGCGCAGGCTGCCACTTACCGCCCGCTCGCTCCACGCCAAACGTGCCCTTGCGTGTTCCAACCAAGATTCGTCCTGACATCATCTCCTCTACCTTCAACCACCCTTCAACCACCGCTCAGAGCCTGCATGATGAACACACGGCTGCCGGGCTCCACCGGGTCGCTCAGTCGCGCGCGATCGGTGACCCGCTCCTCGCCGATGAAAATGTTGACGTGGGTACGCAAGCTGCCCCGCTCGTCACAGATATAAAAGGCGATGCCCGGCGCGATGCGGTCGAGCTCGCGCACCACCTCCGCGGCGCTGGCCGCCTCGACGGTGAGCTGCCTGCCCTTCAGGTCAGGAAAAAACGTGAACAGATGGGGGGTCAGCTGTACCTGCACCATGGACAAACTCCGGGCATGACCGAATCCATTCAGGGTTGGACCGGATCGGGACGCGGAAATCATCGCTGACGTCCCCAAAATCTCAACTTGGGCGCGCCGGCCGGTGTTGCTTGCCCCCCGGCGCCGGGAGCCCTAATAAACAGCCGGTGCCGAGGTTGCTGAAATCCGTTTTGTCCACGGGGGCCTCCTCGCCCGCCGCTGCTCGGGGCTCCGCAGCCCGGGAATCGGCTGCCCGCGATGTTGCCCCGGAAAGGACGCTCTCCTCGGATGCGCCGCCTGCGCTGGGATCGACCACGCGCGCAGCCCTGGCGCAGCCCTCCGCGGCCCTGTCAGCCACTGCGCCCTCCTCGCTGGGCCTCTCTTCGACCTCGTCCCCGCTGACGGCCACCCCGCGCTCGCAGGTGCGCCTGGGCAGCGTGCCGGCCAACTCCCAGCAGGAGCTGCGCTTCCTGCAGGATCGCCTGGGCCTGTGCGGACAGATCATCTTCGCCATCTCCGGCATGTTCCTGGCCGTCGTCGGCGTCCTCGATTACCTGCTGGAGGCGCCGCGGATGACGCTCGCGGCACGTGGGGCACACCTGGCATCCACCCTGGTGGCGTTCGGGCTCTGGCGCGTCTGCCGCTCGCGTCGCGTGCTCTCGGGTGGCGCCCTGGCGGCGCTCGACCGTGGCGTGACGCTGTGCGTCTGCGCGGGCTATGCCGCCATGGGCTACGCATTGCCACAGCCCTGGGGCACCTACACGGCGCTGCTGGCGATCGTGCACGTGACGGTCGGGCGAGCGGTGATCGTGCCGAGCACCGCCGTCCGCACCTCGTGGCTGGCGCTGGGCAGCTTTGCGGGCGTACCCATCGCCGCGCTGGGCATGCTGATGGTGGCGCGGGGCTCCGGGGAGCCGCAGCTCTCGTGGCAGATTTTGGTAGACGCCGTGCTCTGGTCCGTGGCGGGGTCGGCGCTGGCCACCGTCACCTCCAAGGTCATCTACGGCTTGCACGAGACGGCGGCGCTGGCGCGGCAGCTCGGCCAGTACACGCTGGAACAGAAGATCGGCGCCGGCAGCATGGGTGAGATCTTCCGGGCGCGGCACGCGATGCTGCGCCGGCCCACCGCGATCAAGGTGATGACCGACGGGGGCTCGGAGACGGCGCTGCGTCGCTTCGAGAAAGAGGTGCAGCTCACCGCGCGCCTCACCCACCCCAACACCATCTCCATCTACGACTACGGCCGCACTCCGGACGGGCGCTTTTACTATGCGATGGAGCTGCTGGAGGGCATGACCCTGGAGCAGCTGGTGTTGCACGCCGGGCCGCAGCCCGCGGCGCGGGTGATCCACATCCTGGTGCAGATCTGCGGCGCGCTGCGGGAAGCACACGGCGTCGGCCTGATCCACCGCGACATCAAGCCGGCCAACGTGTTTCTGTGCTCCCGGGGCGGCAACTTCGACGTGGTGAAGGTGCTCGATTTTGGCCTGGTGCGCGAGTTCAACAACCCGAGCAACGTCAGCCTCAGCAACGTGGACGCCATCGCCGGCACCCCGCTGTATCTCTCGCCCGAGGCCATTCTGACCCCGGCACGTGTGGACGCGCGCGCCGACATCTATGCTCTGGGCGCGGTGGGCTACTACCTGTTGAGCGGAGAGCCGCCCTTTGCAGGCCGCACCTTGGCCGAGCTGTGCGGCCATCATCTACACAGCATCCCCGTGCCGCCCTCGCAGCGAGCCGGGCGCGAAGTGCCGGAGGATCTGGAGCGGGTGGTACTGAGCTGCCTGGCGAAAGACGCGGCGGCACGCCCGCAGAGCGCCCAGGCGCTGGCCGAGGCGCTGAGGCGGTGTCGCGATGCCGGTGGCTGGACGGAGGAGCAAGCCGAGCACTGGTGGCGCGATACTCCGCCCGCGCCGAGCCGCGTGCCGTCCAGCGGCTCCGCAACGGAGGGCGCCCTGAACTGCGGCGATCTGGAGGAGCGCTGCGCGCTCACCCGCCGCGCAGCTCCGTGAGCGGCGCCCTCCGCGCCACCGCCGCCGCAGCCAGACTCCGGCCGCTTGCTCCCATCGGCGGCGAGACCTAAAACCAGCGGGTGCTGAAGCCCGCCGAGTCCGCCGCGCGCGACCTGTCCGTGGAGGTCGGCACGGCGCCGGAGGATCCAGCTCCCTCGCGCGGCGGCTCGCGCGTCTGGCTACGGGTGCTGCTGGGGGCCGCGGCGCTGCTCGGCGGCATGCTGGTGCTGGTGCGCATCTTCCGGCCGCAGCTGGAGGCGCTGAGCCGCTACTTCGTCGAGCACTTTGGCCTCGTGGGTGTCGCGCTCGGCACCTTTCTGGCCGACGGCATCAGCTCGCCGGTGCCGCCGCAGTTCTTCATGCTGCTCTCGATCGGCGCGGGCACTCCCGATCTGCACACCTTAGCCGCGACCACGGTCGGCTCGCTGCTGGGCGGCTGCGCCGGCTATCAGCTGGCGCGGCAGCTGGCGCGCTTTCCGCGCTTCGCGCGCTGGCTGGAGCGCACCGGAGCGAGCTTTCGCGAGCAACTGCGCGGGCGCAAGGCGTATCGCAATGCAGTCATCGCCAGCCTCACGCCGCTGCCCTTTTCCATGCAGTGCTACCTGTGCGGGCTGTACCGGCTGCCGCTGGGTGCGTTCGCGGTGATCCTGTCGCTGCGCATCCCGCGGCTGGCCGTGTTCTATTACGTGATCAAGGCCGGTTGGACCTTGTTCTAGCGCTCTTGGTGCCCTTCCAGCGCTCGAACCGAGGCCTGACCAGAGTGTGAGCCGCGTTCATGCGCGGATGCTCTGCGCGATGTTCGCAACTGTGCGCGACAGAGCTCGCGCTGCAGCATCCGAGCCTCGTGGAGCTCAGAATCCTGTCCGCGGCGGACGCTGCCGTGCTGGAGCGCGTGGCGCCGGAGGTGTTCGACGAGGCGATCGATGCGCGAGCGGCGGCGCTCTTTCTGGCCGATCCGCGCCATCATCTGGCGGTTGCGCGTGACCTGGGCGTGGTGGTCGGCTTTGCCTCCGGTGTGCACTATTTTCATCCGGACAAACCCGTTCCCGAGCTGTTCATCAATGAGGTGGGGGTGGCGCCCGAATACCAAGGCCAGGGCGTGGGCAAGGCGCTCCTGCGCTGCCTGCTGCGACACGGCGCCGAGCTGGGCTGCGGGCAAGCCTGGGTGCTGACGGACCACGACAACCTGGCGGCCCGGCGCGTCTACCAGGCAAGCGGTGGCACCCCGTCGGAGCACGTCATGTATTCCATCCCACTGCAGCCGCCAGGCGCCTCGGCAAGCAAGCAAGAGTCAGAGACCTGAGTCGCTCGCCTCGTGCGCAGCACGGCTCATTCGTCCTCCGCCTCCTCGCCGCTCGCGGGGCTGGGAGAGGTGCGGCTCTGACCGGCCACGATTGCCTGCAGCGCCGCGAGCATCTCGGGCCCCACCGTACCCAGCTGCTGGCGGTGCAGCGCCGAGAGGCGGCGCAACATCTGCTTGCCCCGCGCCGTCAGCCGCAGCAGCACCTCGCGGCGATCCACAGTGTTCCGCTCGCGCTCGATCAGGCCCCGCTCCTCCAGCTTGTCCACCAGGGCCACGGTGGTGTGGTGTTGCACGCACAAGCGCTCGGCCACCGCGCGGATCGTGGGCCGCGTGCCCTCCGGCAAGCCGCGCACCGCCAGCAGCAGCTGATGCTGCTGCGGCTCGATGCCTGCCTCACGCGCCGCTTGCTCGCTGAAGGCCAAAAATTTGCGGATTTCGTAGCGGAAGCTGGCGAGCGAGCGATAGTCGGCGTTGCTGAGTCTGGGCATGCGAGGGCGCTCCCGATGAGGGTAACGGGCTGGCTGCTTGTAGCGCCGGCAGCAGTTTCCTGGCCAGGGTGGCGAGCGGCCCGCAGCCAAGCTGGCAAGAAACTCGGTCGAAACGCGCTCGCAGCCTCACTTCGCCCGCTTGCCCCGGCGCGGCGCCGCGGGCGCTTGCTTGTTCGGATAAGCGGCGCGCATCGTGGCGGCTACCTTGCGCAGCGCAGAGGCGATGGGCGAGCGGCGGCGCCAGACCAGCGCGATGGTCCGCCCCGGCGATGGATCGGCAAAGGGGCGCACGTGCAGGCCCGCTCGCTCCGCCTCGGCGGGCACGGCCAGCGCCGGCAGCAGCGTGACCCCGAGACCGCTCGCCACCATCTGGGTCAACGTGGCCAGGCTGGTGGCGCGGAACTCCAGCTCACGCGCCTTGGCCCGGGAGCAATAGGCCAGGGCCTGCTCGCGGAAGCAGTGACCGTCATCCAGCAGCAGCACGTCGGCGTCGCGCAGCTCCGTGCGCTCCACCGCCGAGGTGCGCTGGCCCAGCGGATCGCCGGCGCTGGTGGCGAGCAGGAAGGGATCGTTGGCCACGACCTCGTGCTCCACGTCCCCCAGCTCCGCCTCCAGCGCCAGGAGTGCCGCGTCCAGCGTGCCCGCCTCCAGGCTGGCCACCAGCACCTCCGTCTTGTCCTCGATCCAGACCGCCGTGAGCTTGGGAAAGCCCGCGCGCAAGGCCGGCGTCACATGCGGCAGGAGGTAGGGTGAGACCGTCGGGATGACCCCGAGCCGCAGGGTGCCGTCCAGTGGATCCGCGGCGCGGCGGGCCGCTGCGCTCAAATCGTCGGCGTCCAGCAGCAGCCGGCGGGCGCGCTCGACCACCTCCTTGCCCGCTGCGGTGGCGAGCACCCGCCGCCGATCACGCTCGAACAGCCGCACCCCGAGCGCGTCCTCCAGCAGCGCGAGCTGCGCGCTGAGCGACGGCTGCGAGACGTGACACAGCTCTGCCGCCTTGCGGAAGCTCAGCGCGTCCGCCACGGCCACGACATATTGCAGCTGGCGAAGCGAAAATGGATGAGGAGCTCGTTGCATGGCCCCGCACTATCACAGCCCCGCGCGGCCCTGCCAGGGCGGCTCCGCCGCTCAGGTGCGCAGCCAGTCCTGCGCATCCCGCAGGCTCTCGTCCACGCTCTCCCAGTCCAGCGGGCGCGACGGGTCGAAGATGGTCGTCAATAGCTCGTTGCCGCGCTCAGGCTCGGAGATGGGCAAGCAGCGCAGCTTGCTCTGGGCATCGTTACAGGCCTCGTCCACCGCCTCGATCAGTCCGTCGATCGAGAGAAAGCGCGATGCATCCGCCGAGCCCGCATGCTCCGCCAGCAGGTCGGCGCGCAGGGCGGCGATCTCGCCGCGCAGGCGAGCGGCGTCGCGCGGGCTCTCCAGGGCGGTGGCGCAGCTGACGCTGAGCTCCGTGTCCAGGCCCATGCTGCGATTGGTCAGGTTGGCGGAGCCGATGTTGAGCAGCTCGTCGTCCACGATCAGCAGCTTGGAGTGAATGAAGGTGGCGGGCACGCCGGGGCGCCCCGCCGGGTCCGCGCTCTTCAGCACCCGGAAGCGGTGCCCGTGCTGCTCCGCCACCCGCGCCACCCGGTGCCGCACGGCGCGCTGCCGCGCGCCCAGCACCAGATCTTCCTTCGGGGTATCAGCGCCGGCGGGCATGACCAGGATCACATCGAGCTTGCTGCGCTCCGGGTCCGAGAAGCGGCGGCACATGGCCTGAGCGATGGCCAGCGAGGTGAAGTACTGCGTCTCGATGTACAGCAGGCGCTCCGCCCCCAGAATGGCGCGCTCGAACAGCGCCTGCACCTCCAGGGTCGGCGGGTGCAGCACCGATATGATGTCGGTGCGGCTGAGTCCGAGCCGGGTGGCGCCGAGCGGGAAGCCGCGGCCGCGGCTCAGGCGCTGCAGGTCAAAGGGATCGCCAGCTCCTGCCTCGGCGCCCTCGGGTGGCGGCGAGTCCAGGGCTTGCTCGGAGGGCAACGGCCGGATCTCCTGCGAGCGCACCGATGCGGGCGCGCCCGACGCCGGCGAGGCCGCGCTGATGGTGGAGATCGGCTGCGAGGGGATGGGCTCGTCGCTGCGCGCGCGCTCCCAGCTCTCGCGGAAGAAGCCGCGCAGCTGCTTGACCACCGGCCCGCGCAGGGCCACCTGGATGTCGTGAAACGCCTTGTACGGGTTGCCGTGGACGTCCCGCCGCCGCGGATCGGCCACGCCGTGGGCCCGGGTGTCCCAGCGTGAATCACACAGATCCAGTCCGCCCACGAAGGCCACGCGGCTATCGATCAGGGCGTACTTCTGGTGCAGGCAGCCGCCGATACCCGGGTGGCTCGAGAACGCGAAGTGCACGCGCGGGTGCGACTGGAACTCGAACTTGAGCCGCTGCAGCCACTCGCGCTCCAGGGCGTAGACCAGCGAGTAATCCCAGGCCAGGATGAACACCTCCAGCGTCGGGCTGCGCTCGCACAGGTGCTCGAGAAACGGCAGCAGCTCGATCGGATGGTCCACCTCCTCACCGGGCGCCGGCCGCAGCAGCCGAGCCAGCGAGTCGAATTGCCAGCCAGCGAGGCACACGCTGCGCTTGGCCAGCAGCGCGGCCCGGCAGAACGTGGCGTAGTAGTCCTCGGCGTCCACCAGCACGGCGGTCTGATGTGCCTCCGCCGTGCACCAGGGCGCCGGCTCCTGGCCGAGCAGGGTCTCAAAGTTCATGGCTCCGTCTCCGTGGCTGCCGCGGGGGCAAGCTCTTCTTGCAGGGGCAGCGCGAGCGACAAATCCGCGACGATGGGCAGGTGGTCCGAGGCCACCCGGGTCAGCGCATCCCGCGGCACGATCACCGAGTCTGCGCGCAAAGCCTTGCCAATCCACACATGGTCCAGCCGCAACAGCGGGAACCAGGATGGAAACGTGCCCAGCTTCCAGCGGCCCCGCACGCGCTGGGCATCGCGCAGGCGGCGGCGCAGCAAAAAATACAGCGGCGAGAGCGTGCCGGCGTTGAAGTCACCACACAGGATCAGACGATCCAGCTCGCCGCGGAGCGCGGGAAAGGGCGCCGGGTGGCGGCCCAGAGGTGAGTCCGGCTCATCGGAGAACAGCGCGCGAAATTGCGCCAGGCGCTCCCAGAAGTGCAGGCTCAGGTGCGTGTTGACCACGTCCAGGTGGCCATGATCGAGCGCCAGCCGCAGCCACTGAGCCGCGCGCACCTCGCCGCGGCGTACGGGCAGTATGCCCTCCGCGCGCAGTTCATACGGATGATGGGTGAGGATGGCGTTGCCGTAGCGCCCCTCCCCGACCGCGCGTGCGCTGGTGAAGTGCGCGGACAGATCGGTGAGCTCGGCGATGCGCCGCGCCTGATCGAGCTTGCCCGAGCGCTGCCGGCCGACGTCGACCTCCTGCAGCGCCACCACGTCGGGCCGAAAGCAGCGGATGACCTCCGCGATGCGCTCGGGACGGCACTTGCCGTCGGTGCCCACGCAGCCGTGGGTGTTGTACGTCATCAAGCGAAACTGCCGCTTGGGCGCGGCGCCCGGCGCAGCTCCAACCCCGGGCGGCGGCGCGGGCCCCGGCTTGGGGCTACCTGGCGTGGAGCTGGGAGGCACGGCAGCGGATGAAGATGATGCAGCGGGTGACGCAGTGGACGGAACGGTGGGCGCGGGTGGAGGGTCGGAGCGCAGCGGCACGCCACGGGTCATCCCTTTTCGTATGGTCATCCGCGGTGAGCGGCGCGCGGCCTCACCCGGTCCGTGTTGCAAAAAAGTACATCGGCGTTTTGCCCCGCCCTGGCAGCTTTGCCGGTGCAGCCAGGATCAGAACTTACCGCCGAAGCCAGCGCCGAAGTAGCCACGGCTCTGGCCTCTGCCCGGCGGGCGAGCTCCCTTCAGCTCGAGCTCAGGCCCGGCCTGGCGCAGCGGACCGAGCTCACCCGCGTCGTACTTCAGCCGCAGAGACGTGGACCACTGCGGGCCGCGGCAATCGGGCAGGCAATCGCGCTCGCGACCCGGCACCGTCTCCAGCTGTTGGGACAGGCTGAAGCTGCCGAGGTCGAGCACTACCATGGGTACCTCGAGGCGCAGGTCTGCATCGGTGGAGAAGCGCCAGGCCTCGGGCACCTTGCCATATCGCCAGTAGCTGCTCCACGGCGGCCCTTCGCGGCTCGCGCCGGCCGCGCCCGGCGGGGACAGCTGAAAGCGCGGCACGGCCGGCAAGGACAACGGCCGGGCTGGTGCGGGCTCCGTCTGCGCTGCCGGCGCTGGCCCGCTCTGCGCCGCACCCACCATGGGCAGCGCGATGACCCCGGCAAGCACCCGCAACCCCAGCGCCAAAGCTCCGCGGTGAAAACGCGAGCGAGGTGATACCGACCAACGCATGCGCCAACCAAGTGACATCGGCAAGGAGTGGCAGCACGGGCGCCGAGGGGCGCCGGGCCAGAGCCAGCGCCATCCCCGGGCCGCGCTCGCGCCTCAGCCCTTCTTCAGTTGCGCGTTGAACATCCAGTTGATGCCGAAAACATCGGTCAGCATGCCGAAGCGAGCGCCCCAGAAGGTGTCTTGCAGCGGCATGATCACCTTGCCCCCGGCGGCGAGCGCGTCGAACTTGGCCGCCATCTCGTCGGGCTCGCTGAAGTCGAGACAGACATGCACGTTGTTGCCCGCGGCACAGGCCATACCTGGCTGTGTATCGCTGATCATGAGCATGCCGCCGCCGATGTCCAGCGTGGCGTGCATCACGCGCTGGCCGTTCTGCGGATCGGGCTTGGCGCCTGGGATGTCGGAGAAGCGCTGCAGGTGCTCCGTCGTGGCGCCCAGCGCCCGCTCGTACAATTTGATGGCCTTTTCGGCGGTACCATCAAAGTTGAGGTAGGGATTGAGTTGGTTGATCGCCATTGGTTTCTCCTCTTCGACTCGGCCCTGAACGAGAGCCGGACCTTCCATTCGGCGTGCGGCCGAAGTGGAGGGCTTAGTGCAGTTTCGCAGCACGGTGGGAGGTTTTGCCGTCACTCCGGCGAACGGAGCGAAAGTCCGCGCTCGCGCCCGAGGCAGCCCGTCCGCGTGCTGAGCGGTGCGGCGGCCCTGGCATTCGACTTGCTAATGACAGGCACATGAGAAGGGCAAACAGGAGCTCCTGGTTGTGGCTCGGTGGCACTGCCGTGGCCGGGGCCGTGCTCGCGCGCTGGCAGCTGGCGCGCTGGTTCACGGAGCAGCCGCGCTATGTGCGCGAGCGCAAGGTCGACGGCCTCGAAATCCGTTGCTATGCGCCGCACTGGGTGGCGGAGACGCGCGTGCAGGCCCCGTGGGAGGAAGCGCTGCAGGAGGGCTTTCGCCGTCTGGCGAGCTACATCTCGGGTAGCCACCAGCTGCCGCCGTCTCGCGCAGCAGCAGTGGCCGATCCGGACGAGCCGGTGGAGAGCACGGCGCCCACGGTGCGACGCCAGCCCGAGCCGATTGCCATGACCGCGCCCGTTCAGCTGCAACGCAGCGCGCCCCTGTCCGAGCTGCCGGTGAAGCCAGAAGACCCTGCCAGTCACGTCGTGACATTTCACCTGCCGCGCGGGCGAGCTGCCGCCAATCTGCCGGCCCCGGAGGATCCGCGCGTGCAGCTGAGCTACAAGCCCGAGACGCGTGTGGCCGTGCTGCGCTATCGCGGCGCTCACGACGCGCTGACGATGGCGTCGCGCTCGCTGGAGCTGCTGGTGGCGCTGCGCCGCGCGGGGCTGCGCTACCGGGGCAATCCGCAGTTCGCCGGTTACGATCCGCCCTCCACCTTGCCGTTGCTGCGCCGCAACGAGGTCTGGGTCGAGCTCGAGGCGAGCTGAAGTACGTGTCAAAGCGGACCAGCCCTGCACGCGCGCCTCGACAGCGCGCGCCGTACGCTCTAGGAATGGCTTCTGGAAATGACGCCGTGGATCCTGGTCGAGCGCAGTGAAACACCGGACGGGACGCGCATCGAGCTGATGCGCCGGGGCGAGCAATTCAGCATCCGCGCCAACGGTGAGCTGCTGATGAACAGCAGCGTGCATGGCTCGGAGGAGGCGCTCGCCGAGATCGCGCTCGGGGCGCTCGCGCCCGCGGTGCGCGCCAGCGCGCGGGTGCTGGTAGGCGGGCTCGGTTGCGGCTACACCCTGGCGGCCGCGCTCTCGCGGCTCGGGCCCAGGGCGTCGGTCAGCGTGGCGGAGATCGCGCCGGCCGTGGTGCGCTGGAACCGCGACGTGCTGGGCCAGCTCACGGGCAAGCCGTTGGAGGACGGCAGGGTGAGCGTGCTGGAGACAGACATCTGCGACCTGTTTCGCGCCCGCCGGCACACCTTTGACGCGGTGCTACTGGACGTGGACAACGGTCCCCGGGCGGTGGCGCGCAAGAGCAACGGCTGGCTCTACACGCCAGCGGGGCTGACGGCGATCCGTGCCTCGCTCAGCCCCGGCGGCATCCTGGCTATCTGGTCCGCTGGCCCCGAGGTCGGCTTCTCCGATCAGATGCGCGCTACGGGTTTCCGTGTGGTGCTGCAGCGAACTCCGGCGCGCCGCGGCCGCACGCGCCAGCGCCACTGGATCTGGCTGGGCAGCTGCGAGTGATCCCCTCGAGCTGAGCTGATCAGTCGAGGCTCCAATTGCTGAGTGATGCGCGAGCACCGTAGCCAAGCAGAACCTTCGGCCGGCCAGGCCGAAATTCCCATCGATACTCGCCATTAGGGGGTTCTCGTAGTAACTGCGCGGGCCGACTAGTGCCTGGGACGGACTCGAGGCACTAGAGTTCGTCGCCTCTAGCACCGCGAGAGCATCGATGCGCCTCTTCTCCTTGAGCAAGACCTACAACTTCATGCGGGTGGCCCCGCTCTGCTCTTTGTTGAGCTTGCTGGCCATCGTGGCCACCCTGGTTGCGCTCTTCTATCCGGGGCCGAAGCTCGGCACGGACTTCGTGGGCGGCACCGAGATCGAGGTGGCGTTCCGCACGGATATCCCGGCGCAGCGCGTGCGCGAGGCGCTGGAGGCGATCGATCTGAATGACGCGGACGTGGTGGAGGTGCGCACGGGCACCGATACCGCCAGCGCGGATCGCTACATCATCCGCGTGCCGGAGGTCTCGACGATCTCGGACGCCACGCAGCGCAGCACCGAGAGCCAGCTGTGCCTGCAGCCGAACGCCGCGGCGGATTGCACCGACGCGCAGCACGCCACCGAGGTGAAGTTCAGCCCGGGCGGTGACCGCATCACCGCTCGCTTCTCCGCACCGCCGGACCCGGCCTGGATCCGCGAGCGGCTGAGCCAGGTCCCGGGGCTAGAGCTGCGGCCCGACGCGGATAACCCGCACGTGGATCCGAACAACCCGGACAAAGTGATCGTCGAGCTGCTGGGCACGGGCGACAAGATGTTCGCCGCGCTGGGCAAGGCGCTGGGTGCTGAGGCCATGCCCGATGCTCCGCTGCGTGTGGAGTGGGTGGGCCCGAAGGCGGGCGCTCAGCTGCGTGACGCAGCGGTCGCCAGCATCCTGATCACCCTGGTGGCCATCATGCTCTACGTGGGCATCCGCTTCGACATGCGCTTCGCCCCCGGTGCGGCGCTCTGCTTGCTGCATGACGCCGTGGTGGCCACCGGTGCGCTGATGCTCGCCGGCAAGGAGCTGAACCTGGAGGTGATCGCCGCCCTGCTCACCATCATCGGCTTCTCCGTCAACGACACGGTGGTGATCTACGATCGCGTGCGCGAGAACTCGCGGCGCCTGCGTAACGCCACCTTCCCCGAGCTGGTCAACCTGAGCGTGTCGGAGATGCTGGGCCGCACCGTGATCACCACGGGTACGGCGGTGATCAGCCTGTTGCCGTTCTTGATCTGGGGCACGAACGCGCTGCAGGATTTTTCCTTCGTGATGATCATCGGCATGCTCGCGGGCGTGTACTCCACGGTGTTCGTCGCGCTGCCGATCACGCACTGGCTGGACAAGGTGATGGCACGCCGGAAGAAGGCGGCGCCGCGCCGCCGCGCTCCCGTGCCGCGCGCCAAGCGCGAGCTGAATCCGCTCTGACGCAGCTGTCGCGCCGGTGCCGGTGCACCGCCGGCTCTTTCACAAAGGCTGCGAGCGGCGGGCGCACCACGAACCATGGCTGGCCCTCGTTTGCGAGCCGCGCCACCAACAGCTTCTTCTTCTCGCTGCCGCCACGCGGCGAGTGAGGGGCTGCACTGTAGCTCCGGTGGGATGCGCTCAGCCAGCGCCGGAGAACAGCTCCAGCCGCGCGGCTTCGCAGATGGCGACCACCGCCGCGTGGCTCAGCCGCCGCGCCACCGAGATGGCGTAGAAGCGCTCGCGCACATCGCTCACCCGACCGATGAGCTGCACCCCGTGCTGGCGGATCACCTCGGCCTCCACCGCCGTGGGTGCCGAGAAGATGCCGGCGCCGTCGGCGCCGAAGGCCTCGAGCAGCGCGCTGTCCTCAAACTCCATCACCACGCGCGGCTGGATGCGCTTGCGCTCGAACCACTGATTGAGCGAGCGGCGCAACGTCAAGCTCTCCAGCGGCAGCAGGAACGGCGCGCCGCTCAGCGAATCTGGAAACCCGCGCCGATACTGGCTGGCGAGCGACTTGCTGCCAAACAGGCTCACCGTCGTCTCGCCCAGTAGATGATTGAAGGCCTTGACGGCGCTACCGGAGGGCACCGGCGCATCGGAGATCACGATGTCCAGCGTGTGCAGCGCCAGATCTGCCAGCAAGCGCTCGTAAGAGTCCTCGTAGCAGACCAGGCGCACCGGCTGCTCGAGCGCCAGTGCCGGCTGCAGCAAGCGCCGCACCACCAGCTTGGGCACGGCGTCCGCCACGCCCACGTCCAGGCGCAACGCCTGCCCGCCCAGCGTGCCCTTCACGGTGTCGACCATCTCGCGACCGAGCGTGAAGATCTCGTCGGCGTAGCGATACACCACACGACCAGTGTCGGTCAGCGACAGTTTTCGCCCCACTTTGACGAATAGCTTCTCCCCGAGCTGCGCTTCCAGGGCATGGATCTGCGCACTGAGAGTGGGATGTGAGAGACGCAGCACCTTGCCAGCTGGCGCCAGACCGCCCTCCCGCGCCACAGTCCAGAAATACAGGAGGTGATGGTAGTTGAGCCATTCCATGCGGGTGGGCTCATGATATGTCGGGTTTTACGACGCAACGTGTAGAAACTTCGTCATGGTCTACATGGCTGCCGGTATTACCCTGCCCTAGTCAGACATCTCATCTCTACCCGAGGCGCCGCGCCGCCGGGCGCTCGCGTTTTCTTGCGAGCAGCGCCCGAGAGCTGGCCGACAGCGCCTCGTAAACAGCGTTCGGAAGAAGGAGCCCTCCGCGGAGTTCGCCATGAAGAACCAGCTAAAGACCATCGCCTTGTTCGGTACCCTCACTGCTCTGTTGGTGGGCTTTGGCGGTCTGCTCGCGCCCAGCTACCTGTACGTGTTCGCTGCGCTCTCGCTGCTGATGAACCTGGGAGCGTACTTCTTCTCCGATCGGGTGGTGCTGCGCATGCACGGCGCCACCGAGGTGCCGCGCGAGCGCGCGCCGGAGCTACACGCCATGGTGGAAGAGCTGGCGCAGAAGGCTGAGCTGCCCAAGCCGCGCGTGTTCGTGATCGCGGAGGCTGCACCCAACGCCTTTGCTACCGGCCGCAACCCCGAGCACGGCGTGGTGGCCGTGACAGAGGGCATCCTGCGCATCCTGGATCAGCGCGAGCTGCGCGGCGTGCTCGCGCATGAGCTAGCACACATCAAGAACCGTGACATTCTGCTGTCCAGCGTGGCCGCGGCCGTGGCTTCGCTGATCAGCTATGCCGCGCAGGCGCTCACCTTGGGCGGCCTGCTGGGCTCGAGCTCCGAGCAGGAGGAAGGCGCGAGCCCGCTCGGCGGCTTGCTGGTGGCGCTGGTCGCGCCGCTGGCTGCCAGCGTGGTTCAGCTCGGTATCTCTCGCTCGCGCGAGTACCTCGCCGACGAGACCGGCGCGCGCATCTCGGGCGATCCGGAGGCGCTGGCCCGTGCGCTGACCAAGCTGGAGCGCGCCACCCGGGTAACCTCCCCGGTGCAGACGGCGCCTGCCACCGCCAGCCTGTTCATCGTCAATCCCTTCGGAGCCAGGGAGCGCGTGTCACGCCTGTTCTCCACGCACCCGGACACTGCCGAGCGGGTGCAGCGCCTGCTCGCGCTGGCGGGCCGTGCGCGGCGCTCCAGCGACATGCCGGCCACGCCGGCGCTGGAGAGGCTGTCATGAGCCGGGCATGGCCCGCGGAAGGCGGCTGAACGATGCCCTTCGAGAGCATTGGCACGCCCATCACCTGGGGCGGCTTCCTGGTCTTTATCCTGGTGATGCTGGCGCTGGATCTGGGCGTGTTCCACAAGCGCGCCCACAGCGTCAGCGTGAAAGAGGCCGCGGTCTGGAGCGTCGTCTGGCTGGGGCTGGCGGCGCTGTTCAACGTGGGCGTGTATGCGCTGTTCGGCGCCGAGCGCGCGCTTGAGTTTGCCACCGGCTACCTGCTGGAGAAGGCGCTGGCGGTCGACAACATCTTCGTGTTCGTCGTCATCTTCAGCACCTTCGGCGTGCCGCTGCGGAGCCAGCACCGCGTGCTCTTCTGGGGTGTGCTGGGCGCGCTGGTGATGCGCGCCGGCTTCATCATCGTGGGCGGCGCGCTGGTGCAGCGCTTTCACTGGATGCTGTATGCATTCGGAGCGCTGCTGGCGTACACGGGCTTCAAGCTGCTGGTCCACCGAGACGAGGAGCCGCACCCGGAGAACAACCCGCTGCTGCGCCTGTTCCGCCGCTGGGTGCCGGTCACGAACGAATACGCGGCCGACCAGTTCATGGTGCGGCGCGATGGGCGGCGCTACGCCACGCCGCTGCTGCTGGCGCTGGTGGCCGTGGAGGTGTCCGACGTGATCTTCGCCGTGGACTCCATCCCCGCGGTGTTCGCCGTCACGACGGACCCGTTCATCGTGTTCACGTCCAACATCTTCGCCATCCTCGGTCTGCGCTCGCTCTACTTCGTGCTGGCAGACATCATCACGCGCTTTGCGTACCTGAAGGTGGGGCTGGCGCTGGTGCTGATGTTCGTGGGCGCCAAGATGCTGCTGGCAGGCTGGGTGAAGGTGCCGATCGCGCTCTCGCTGGCGGTCATCGCGACCATCCTCGCGGGGTCCATCGTGATCAGCTGGCTGCGCTCGCGCGGGGGCAAGGTGGCAGCGGGGCCCGGGGCAAGCACCTCTGTGGCGGCGGAGCCACCGCCCGCCGACACCACCGCCGCGCCCGCGCAGAAGCCGGGAGAGCGCGGGGCAGAAAAGGCGGCGAGCTGAGCGCGGCGCCCACAGCGCACAGGGTACGCCGCCGCGGTGTCGGGAGCGCACGGCGCCTACAGCAGCACACGCTCCGGGCGAGCAACGCGCGAGCGAGCGAGCCTGGCCCGGGCGCGCGCGCTAGACTTTCGCATTCGGAACCTGAGACGTTTTCGGACCTCACGCCCCAGCTTGCTGCTCTGCGCAGGGCTGGCGCTGGCGGCTGCGTGTTACATGGAGGGGCGGCAAGGGCCGCCCCCGCCCGAGCACGTCCCCGACTCACCCAGCTTGCGCCGCGAGGTGCGGGGCAGCATCGTGGATCTCGACGGGCAGCCCATCGCCGGCGCCCGGATCCATGCGTCCGGTTACCATCCGGCGCAGACCACGGTAGAGACCACCACTGCGGCCGATGGCAGCTTCCAGCTGACGGGCTTGCTCGACGCCAACGCGCTGCTGCGCGTGGAGGCGCCCGGCTACTACTCCGAGATCATGGCCGCCTTCCTGCAAGGACAGGAGGAGGTGCTCGAGCTTCCGCCGCTCGGGCTCGTCGCCAAGAAGCCGGGGCGCATCCGCCTGTGGGTGGCGGGCGACACGATGTTCGGACGGCGCTTCGAGGACTCCGATGAGGACGAGGAGCTCGGCGAGCCCGGGGATCTGATCCAGCCCAGCACGCGCGCGGAGGACGCTTACCAGCTGCTGCGCTACGTGACCCCCGCGCTGGCCTCTGCCGACTACCGGATGGCGAACTTCGAGTCGCCCGCGTCCACCGCCGTGGAGAGCCGACATCCGGCCAAGCGCTACAGCTTCAGCTCACACCCCGACACCCTGAGCGCGCTGACCCGGGTCGGCATCGAGGCGGTGAGCCTCGGCAACAATCACTCGTACGACTATCTGGAGGCCGGACGGATCGAGACTGCGGCCGTGCTGGACCGGCTGGGCGTGGCCTACTTTGGCTCCGGTGCGTCCGAGGCCGACGCGCGCGAATCACTGCTGGACGTGCTGATCAACGACGTGCCCGTGACGTTCCAGGGCTTCAACGGCATCAAGCCGTCCGAGTTCTATCCGGAGCCGCACGAGCCGTGGCCGACCGAGCTCCTGTACTACGCGATGGATGAGCCGGTGAAAGGCGGCTCGCTGCTGCTCAGCGAGGACAACCTCGCCGACTTCATGGAGCGAGACCCGGAGCGGCTGCGCATCCCGGTGCTGCACGGCGGCGAGGAGTACGGCGACAAACCCTCGAACAACATGCGAGACCGCTTCGAGCAGGCCATGCAGGCCGGCGCCAAGGTGGTGGTGGCCCACCATTCGCACACCGTGTACGGGGTGGCCCTGTGGGGCGAGCTCGAGAACCCCAGCGTGACCTTGCTCTCGCTCGGCAACTTCCTGTTCGACCAGGACGTGTTCGAGACCTTCAACTCCTACATGGCCGTGCTGGATCTGGATCAGGTCGCAGCCGCGGACTATCGCCTGGTGCAGCTGCGCCTGATCCCCTTTCATCAGGAGAACTACGTGCCCAGCTTGATCAGTGGCTGGCAGGCGGAGCGCCTGGCTCGGCATGTGGCGCACATCAGCACGTTCTTGCCCGATCGCGAGCAAGACAGCCTGCGGCCAGCGGTGGTCCTGGCGGACGCTGCGGGCGTGGGCGTGATGCTGCGTCCTGGCGACTACAGCCAGAGCGAGCAGGAGCGCGAGCGCACCGTGACGGTGACGGCGGGCAGGAGCTCGCCGTTTCCCCTGAATGACCAGGCTAGCCCGACCGACTTCTTCCTGAGCTACTCCGGCGCACCCGCGGGCGCGCGCTTGCGCGTGGGCAGAGACCTGCTGATCTACGGCGACTTCGAGGACTACGACCTCGACGATCGCCTGGGAGAGAACGACAACTGGTGGCAGACCGACACGCGCTATGCCACCCCAGATCGCGCCCGCAGCGGCCGCTACTCACTGGCGCTGTACCGTTCGCTGGGCGCAACCACCACGGTGAACACGCAGCTGCGCAACCGCCTCACCTTCCAGCCCGGCGCGAACCTGTCCTTTGGTTGCTACGTGCTCGGTGAAGACGCGGGCGACGTGGAGGTCACCGTGGAGTTCATCGAGCGCGAGACGCGCAACTCCCTGGGCAAGGAGACGCTTATGACCTGGCAGGCCGGCAGCTACGACTGGACGGAGCACCACGCATCAGTATTTCCGCCGTCCAGGGCCGGGCACGTGCGCTTCGTGATCACGATGGAGCCCAGCCGGCGCGGCGGCACGATGTACGTGGACGACTGCAAGCTGTACGACTGGGGGCCCACGGTCGCGCCGGGCGAGACGGTGCCCACTCCACATGGCTATGACTGGGCACGGCTGGAGGTGCCCGGTATGACGGGCGAGGCCAGCTTCATCGAACGGCGCCAGACGTACCAGCGCCAGTACGGTCCGCGCTGAGCAGCTGCAGGTTGCGCGCCCGCTGCGCGCGCTTGCGGCTCAGCTCGACCCCGACGGCATCCAGACCGAGCTGGTTGGCCACGGCCAGCACCGTGCCGTGGCCGCAGAAGGGATCCACGATGGTGCGCGTGCTGGTGTGCGTGAGCACGTAGCGACAGGCCAGCTCACACGCGGCCACGCCCATGGCCTGACTCCACGTCATCTTGCCGGTCGCCGGCAACACGTCGGGATAAGCGGGGCTGGGCTGATCTCGCACGCCGCGTGAGTAGCAGAGCAGGTGCGAAAAAGCGGGCCGCCCGAAGTTGGGCTGCCCCGCTGGCCGCCGGCACACGATCTTGTGCCAGAGCAGCGCGCTCTCACCCCGCTCCGCAGCACGCTGGCACAGCTGCCCCTTGTCCACCCAGACTCCATCGCGCTTGATGTCGGTCTGGTAGAAGATGGTCACCCCCTCGTCGGGCGTAGCCGCCAGCACCAGCTCTGCGGCGCTCACGAACCACTCCCGCCAGGCCTGCAAGCTCAGCCCGGGCAGCCCGGACACGTCTGGCAGTGAGGTGATGATGGAGCAGCCAGCAAGCGGTGCGTGCTGGCTCAGCCACGGCAAAGCGTCCTCGCAGTGCACACTGCGCCTGGTGCCCGGCCGGCTGGCGCTCGTCAGATCGGGCAGGACATCCGGCTGCGAGCCAGTCACGGGCACGGCATCCGACGGCACGGCATCCGACGGCACGGCATCCGCGGGCAAGGCCTCATCGATGGCCGAACCCGTCGCGACGCCCTGCTCCAGGAAGGTATGCTCCACGCTCTCGTGTCAAAGCGGAAGCCTCGCCCGGAACGCCCCCGTACGCAAGCTCGGCGGGCCGAGCGCGCTCGCGCCCAGCTGGTGAGAGACCAGGAGCGGCTCTTCGCGCTGTCGCCGGGCGGCGACGCGGCTCGCCCGCTGAAGGCGGCCTCTGCCGCCGTGCTGGAGGTGCGTGCGCGCCAGACGCCCTGCCCGCTGTGCGCCGGCGAGCACGAGCTGCTCGAGCATGCTGCGGTGACCCACGAGGGCGTGCGCTTGCGCAAGCTGAGCCTGCGCTGCAGGCGCTGCGGTAGCGAACGCTCGCTGTACTTTCAGCTGGAGGAGCGCCTGCTCAGCTGACGGCCCATCCGCGCTGCGCGGAGGCATGTATCGGCGCTGGGTGAAGGCGGTCCCCACACACTCCGCTCAGCTCCACCGTCCGACATGCACTTCTCCGGCAGGTGCCTGGCCTGCGCCTCGCGAGCCGCTCCGGGAGTGACCCCCGGCTCAGCCCGTGGCCATTTGCCATGGCCCTCGGACCTCGCGAGTACGCCTGGCACCCCGCGCGCGATCCATCTACCATTGAGGTAGATGGCCACGTTGTTCAGAGGCGTATTTCTGACCTCCAAGGATCCGGCGTCCACCGCGCGGTTCTACCGCGACGTTGCTGGCCTGGACCTGCAGCAAATCGGCAGCGAGGGTGCCTACGTGTACTGGCGCATCGATCACGATGGCATGCAGCTCGCCATCCACGACGCGCAGAAGTTTGCGGCCTTCACCCATCCGCCGCGCCCTGAATCCAACCTGACGCACCTGTACTTCAAGGTGGAGAGTCAGGAAGAGTTCCTGGATCGCCTGCGCAAGCTCAACATCAAGCCGCAGACGACGGATGAAGTGGTGGTCACCGTCATGGATCCCGACGGCCGCAAGGTGATGTTCGGCACTGCCTGAGCTTCCATCGGAACGCTTCAGTCGGCACACTGCTCCAGATGAGCCGTGGCCCGCACCCCGCCTGCGCCAGGGCAGACCTCATCGTCCATGGCCATCGCCACCGGCGCGACCTCGGGTACGTCCAGCTCCAGCCCCACGCTGAGCCCGATGACCCAGGCTCCGATCTCGAAGCGGCCCTTGATCGGCGGCTCCAGCGGATCGTCCGAGTCGGTCGAGCGCTGCCGCGGCAGCACCACCAGCGCCCCGAGATCCGCAGTCACCAGCTCGGAGAGGCGCGCGCCCAACCCAGCGCTCACCGCCCAGCGATCGGCGTCCGGCAGCTGAAAATCGAGCGTGCTGGCGGGCACGGGCGTCTGATCCCACACGCCACCCACGCGCGCGACCCAGCGCTCGAGGAAGGTGTACTCCGTGCCCAGGCGCAAGGTGAACGAGTTGCGCCAGTCCTTGCGCGAGCTCTGCACCTGCCCGTCGGGCAGCTCCACATCGAGCCGATCATAGCTCGACCAGCCGCGCCAGCTGGCATCGAGCTCGATCTCCCACGCCGGCAGCGGTCGGAAGGCGACCCCCGCGATCACCATCTGCGGCAGCGTCAGAGACGTGCGCACGTCACCGTCCGGCGGCAAGCTGCCACGGTACGCTTCCGGCGAGTCGAAGTCGGCCTCGCCCTTGAAGTTGAGCTCCAGCGGGCTGCGATACACGAGCCCAAAAGACCACTGCGGCAGCGCCGGCGGCTGATACGACACGCCCGCCTGGCCCCCTAGGCCGAAGGCGTCGCCGCTCAGCTCAGCCTGCGCCACGTCCGTGCCGAACGGGATGTCACGGACCAGGCGCACCGCTGCCGGCACCAGGTTGGGGCCGGCTCCCACCGAGAGCCCGGGTACCCAGCGCGAGAGATTGAGCGCCCAGGCGGGGGTGATGAACAACGTCTGCAGCTCCGCCTGGCGCACGGTGGCCCTGCCCGGAGACGAGGCGGGCCAATCCAGGGCCAGGCCGTAGGGCGAATAGACACCGACGCCCAGCGCGACCAGGGGGCTCGCGCGCCAGCTGGCAAAGACGTGCGGCAGCACGAAGCTGTCGGTGCTGGCCTGGGTGATGACACCGTCGGCCTGGTTGGCAAACTCCGCCGTCGGACGCACCAGAGAGGCGCCCGCCTGCACCCGCACGCCGTGGAGCTCGGCGAGACCACCAGGGTTGTAGTAGATGGCAGAGGGGTTTTCCCCGCGGGCGACGACCGCGCCCGAGCGGCCAGTGGCGCGCGAGTCTTGCTCATCGACGTGATAGCCCGAGGCGCTGGCCCTGCGCGCCGTGGCCCAGTCGGTGGCAAGCAGCAGCGCCAGCGCGCCAGCGAACACAGGCGCGAACGCGCCAGAAGATACAGGCGCGAACGCGCCAGAAGATACAGGCGCGAACGCGCCAGAAGATACAGGCGCGAACGCGCCAGAAGATACAGGCGCGAACGCGCCAGCAAACACAGTGTCACGAGCGCTCGTCATTGCTGCCCTCCCAGGTGCGTCGAGAGAAAGCCGAGGGTATCGACACGCAAGCGCAGGGTGCCCAGCTCACCGCTGCCCGCCACCATCCCTGCCCCTGCTGCCGCTGGCGCCAGGAGCGAGCCATGACCATAGGCGTTGCCAGGAAACCCCGTGGCAACGTCCGCAGGGCTGCCCTCGTAACGAAGCCAGTGCGAGCCGGCCGCCACGGCGGGCGCGCTCGGCGCCGTGCTGTCCGGAGTAGCAATGGCTGCCGCCTCGGCTTCGAGCCCGAGGACCGCACCGTACGTGGCAGTGGCCGCGTTGGCGATCACGGTGTCCCCGGCGATCTCCGCGAGCAGCAAGGAGCGACCGCTGCCGCTTGCAAAGCGCTCGGCATAGTTCACGGGATCGGCCGGGTCGAGGATCCAGCGCGCTGCTGCGGCGAACTCCACGAAGCGGGGCTGGCTGCGCCAGCTGTCGTCCAGGCAGGTGGCGAGCGGATTGGTGCCGCCACTCCAGGGCTGACCCTCGACCACGCCGGCGGCGATCAGGCCATCAACCAGCGAGCAACGCACGGCATCCGTCTCGCTCTCGACCACGATCTGCAGCCAGTCGCCGCCGCCAGCGTGCAGCGCCGCCGCGCTCGCGCCGGAGCTCAACGCGCTGCTCACCCCACCGATCAGCGCGCCCAGGGAGTGCCCGACGTAGCCGAGACGAGCGCCATCCACGTGCAGCGCGCCGCAGCTACCCGGCTCCGTGCAGTGCCGGAGCGCTGCCTCGAGCGCGAGCTGATCCAGCACGCCCTGGCGCAGGTGATCGCGGGTGGTGGGCAGATCTGCCGAGAGGATGGGCGCAAAGCACTGCGGCGCGCAGGTGGGCCCAAAGCGCTCGCTGCAGGGCCGCCCGGGGCCCGCGCCGTCACAGCCGATCAGCGCGTCGGAGCTGACGCGCGCGGCGCGCACCCCGTGATCGGGCCAATCGATGGCCACGCTGGCGATGCCGGCGCTGGCCAGGGTGCCCGCGAGCGCGAGCAGATCCTCCTTGCTGCGGCTGAGGCCATGACCGAAGAGGACGGTGGGATAGCCGCTCTCTCCTGCCGGGGCGCGCGGCACGATCACCAGCCCGGGCAGCTGGCGCACACACACCTTGCCCGGCGCGAGCGGATCATCAAAGCTGCCGGCAAGGGCGCCCAGCGCCGCGCAGTCGTCGCCCTGCAGATAGCTGGCGCTGGTGAATACGGGCGGCGGGGTGAGCGGGCTCTCCGCGTACACCGCACCAATGGCGGCGCAGCCGAGCGCGCTGCACGGCACCCCCGGCAGCGCGCTCGCGAAGAACGCCTCGACCGAGAGCGGCGCGCCCTCCCCCGCGAGCGCAGAGCCGAGCACGGGCGGCGGCACGCTCGCCGTCAGCTCCTGCGCGGCGCTGCCCTCCAGCGCAGGATCCAGCGGACCCCCGATGGTCTGCGTGTCAAACGCCCAGGCTAGCAACACGTCAGCCCGGGTGCCGCTGCCTTCCGGCAACAGCACGGGCAACAGCGGATCCAGCCCGGCGAGCAGGGGCGCGTGGCCGTTCCAGAGCAGCTCGAGCCCGCGCAGCGAGGCCAGCCCCTCCGGATCGGAGGGATCAAACGGGGTCGCGTTGTGCTCCGGGAGCGGCGCCTCCGCGTCGGCAAAGCGCACCGGTGCCTCGCTCTGCCGCACCAGCGCCCAGGTGGGCGACGCCGTGAACGGCCGCCCCTCGGCAGAGGTGATGCCGTCTGCCAGGAGCACCGCGTAGGTGCTGGAGCCGCGTAGCGGTGCGCGCGGCCGCAGGGTGACGTTATCCACGCTGCTGGCGGCGCTGCAATCGGCGCTGAAGCGCTGCGAGGCGGCGGGGATGGCGTCCACCGGCACTGGGCCCTCGAAGCTCTCGAGCGGCCTGCCGCGCTCGGCGAGGCGCACCAGAAAAACTCTGCCCTCGAGCGACTCCGCCGCCACGGGCTCGCTGAAGGTGGCCACCAGCGACATGCGCGACGTGCCGAAGCCGTCGAGCTGATTGAGCGCCTCACGCAGGCGAGCAGCGGCGGACCCCGGCTCCTCGCCGCAGCTGGGCGGCAGCTCCAGACGGCCTGTGACACGGCTCTTCAGCAGCGCGTTGGGCAGCGGCAAGATGCGCGCGCCTGGATCAAACTCTGCCACGGGCAGCAGTGAGGACGGCAACAAGGTGGCGCGCTCGGTGGTATCCGTGCTCACGGAGTCCACACAGCCGACAGCAAGGCTGACAGCAACACCGCCGAGAGCAACACTCAGCGCCAGCGCGGCGGACAGCCGCGAGCTCCGTGGCATCCCAGCCTCCACGTTTCTGCGATGCACGGCGGTATGATGACGCAGCTGGAGCTTAGGGCAAAGAGGTTTCGCCTCTTGCTAGCGAGCGCGCCGCGCATTGCTACCATGATCATGCTCTCGCACGGCTCACTGCGACACTCGTGGGTGCTGCACGTCATGCACCGCTCATCATGAAGTGCATCGTTCACGAGTCGCGCTCGCACACGGTCAGCTCCCCTCTGCACACACATTGGGGCCATTCTGAGTATCTCCCGACCCAGCCCGTGGCAGCTCGTCACGCTGTCGCCTGCACGTCACCCGATCGATGAGTCACGAGCATTGCCTCGACCGCGAACCAACGTGACGGTGAGCGTGGCGCCGGCGCTGCTCCCACAGCCGCTCGGCTGGCGAGCAACCGATGGGATGAGACGTGGCGCGCAACGCGTTGCAGCGGCGGGACACGCGCCCCGCTGCGGACTTGCGCGCCGGCGCCGGCGCCGCTGGTGTGGGTTGCAGCGGCGGGACACGCGCCCCGCTGCGGACGAACATTATTCGCTAGCTGCACGGCTGCGGCACTGGAAACGTTCCCGCGGCGTACTGCGCTCACCGCGCTCGCGCGAACTGGCTATGCTCCGGCGCAACAGCATGGCCGCCGATCCTCTCTTCTCCTCCAGCGCGCGCCGGCGCTTCGAACGCATCCTCGGCGATATCCCCGGTGAGACTGCGGGGCCCACGATCGTGTTCGTGGCAGGGCTGCACGGCAACGAGCCTGCGGGCGCGCTGGCCAGCGAGCGGGTGGCGGCGGCGCTGCGCCAGCGTGGAGCGGCGCTGCGGGGGCGCGTGGTCTTTCTCTCCGGCAATCGTCAGGCGCTGGCAGCCGGGTTGCGCTTCGTGCGGCGCGACCTCAACCGCGGCTGGACGGAGCCACAGCTGGCGCGGCTCTGCGCGTTGCCAGAGCGCGCACTCGGCGACGAAGACCAGGAGCAGCGCGAGCTGTGCGAGGCTCTGTATAGGCTGGAGCGAGAGCGCCGCGGGCGCATGATCGTGATCGACCTGCACACGGGCTCTGCCCCCAGCCCGCCCTTCGTCAGCTTCGGTGACACGCTGCTCAACCGCCGGCTGGCGCTGTCGCTGCCTGCGCCCTGCATCCTCGGCCTGGAGGAGGTGGTGGAAGGCGCTTTCATGAGCTACTGGACGGATCGCGGCCACGCCTCGCTCGCCATCGAGGCTGGCCAACATCGAGACCCGGAGTCTGTGGAGCGGCTGGTGGCGGCGCTCTGGTTGCTCCTGGTGGCGAGCGGCTGCCTGCGCGCTGGCGACGTGCCAGACCTGGCGGAGCAGCGCGAGCACCTGCGGCGCGCCAGCGCGGCATGCCCGCCGGTGGTGGAGGTGCGCCACCGTCACGTGGTCGGGTCAGGCCAGCGCTTCGCGATGGAGCCCGGCTTCCGCAGCTTCTCTCCTGTGCAGCGCGGGCAGCTGCTGGCGCACGACGAGCGCGGCCCGGTGCTGGCGCCCGAGACGGGCCTGCTGTTGATGCCGCGCTATCAGAGCCAGGGGGAAGACGGCTTCTTCCTCGTGCGCGAGGTGCGCCCCGTGTGGCTCAAGATCTCGGAGTGGCTGCGCCGGGCCGGTGCGCCGAGGGTCATCCCTCATCTGCCGGGGGTACGGCGTGATCCCGCGCGGCCCGGGCACCTGCTGGTGGATCCGACGGTGGCGTTTGCGAGGGTGGCCGACGTGATGCATCTGTGCGGGTTCCGCCGCCGCGGCTCGGTCGACAAGTACCTGCTGTTCTCCACGCGCCGTGCCGTGCGGCCGCGCAGACCGGCACGCAGCGCAGCCATGGCGGTGCGCCCGGAGCGGCCGAGCTGACAGGGCGAGCTGCCTGCAGCTGGGCTGTGACCTCGGCTGTGACCTGGGCTCGCCTGCTCAGCTGAGCTCGCTCGAGCGCGCCCGGTGCCGCTGCCGCACCGCACGCGCCCGTCAAGCAGGGCGGCGGAGCGGGCTGGTTTTTCGTTCAGGATGGCTGCGCCGATTTGTTGCGGAGGCCTGCCCCGCTCGCCCTCGCATCCGCCGGCGTAGCCATCCTCGCTCGGGCGCCCGCCGGCCGTTTGCCCCTGCAGTCAGCGAGCCAACGAGTATAGTCCGCCGGATGAGGAGTATTCGTTTGCTCGGCGCGGTTTTCTGCGCCTGGGCGCTTTCAACGGCTTGCGGTGACGAGGGCGGTGGCGACGGAGACGGAAACACTGCTGGAACGGGCGGCTCGGGCGGCGCGCAGCTGCCACCGGGCATTCAGGTGGTCGCCAGCAACCTGACCGCCCCGCTCGCAGGCGAGTGCATGTCGCCCGCGAACTGCGTCGGCGGCTCCGGCATGGGTTGCGCGGAGGTCCCCGGCGGCTATCGCGTGTGCACGTTCCAGACGCCCCAGGCCACCATGCCGTCCTCCATCCCGAACCTGGACGAGTGCGACGGCAGCCGGCCCTGTGACACGGGCGCGTGCTTCAACATCCCGGTCTTTGCGGATGGCGTGTGCGGCAGGGCCGCGCCCGTCTCGCGCAATGTCTGCCGCACCAATGAGTGCACGACGGACGAGCAGTGCGGCGCCGGTCGCATCTGTGGCCCGGCCGGCTTCAGCGCGGATGAGATGTACGGCGGCGGCACCGTCCGCCTGTGCGTTACGGCAGGCTGCCGGAGCAACAGCGATTGCAGGGCGGGAGGCGTATGCTCCATGGTCCAGGCAGGCTGTGATTTGCCCGCTGCAGACGGCTCGCAAGAGTACCTGCCGGCGCAGATGGCCTGCGTCTATCCCAACGGTTGCACCAGCGCGTCGAATTGTCCGCAGGGCTCCGTGTGCAAGGTGATCTTGAATGAAGGCGTTTGCGTGAGGGCAAGCGCGAGCTGAAGCAGCGGTCTCGAGCCGCGCGCGGCCCGGGCTGCGCGCGGCCGGAGCTGCACGGGCCGGCGCACGAGGGCCGGCCCTGCTGGCCGTGTTTCACTGCTGGCGGCGGCCTCAGAGATAACCGGCGCAGGCCAGCGCGCCGAAGAACTCCGCCTCACACGAGGGCGGCGCAGCCTGAGGCAGGAAGCTTGGATCGCAGATCCAGTTGCTGGCGTCGGGAGCCACTCCGGCCACACAGCTCCAGTACACGTCCACCTCCGCCTGGCATCCTGCGAAGAGCTGAGCAAACGTCTGGCACTCCGCCACACAGACCTCGCGCGTGAAGATGCCGGGGTTGCACTCGGCAGCGAGCGCGGCGTCACAGGCGGCGGTGCAGGCACAGCGTGGTGAGGCGGCGCTTGCGCGCGCCACCCGCCGCGGCCCCACAGGCCCCTGCAGCTCCCAGCTGAGCCGCTGCCCTGCGCTGAATGGCAATGCGAACTGCCAGGGCTGCTCACCGGGGGCGAACAGCTCGGGGCGCACCCCAGCGCCGTCCGCCGCCAGACGGTTCCGGCGGCCATGAGGCAGCCCCAGCGAGATGCCGTTCTGATTGTCGTAGCCGAAGAAGGCGGTGAACGTGCCGTCCGGCGCCTCATCCACGCACTCCAGGCGCGGCACGAGCGGCTGCCGCCCCGCCGCCTCGATCGCGCCACGCAGGAAGCCAAGCAGCGGATCGATGCGCGCCCAGATGTTGTAGTCCTCGCAGAACAGCCCCGTCCAGTAGCCGACCCCGGCGATGTGATGGCG
>JAICQL010000343.1 GCA_025937895.1 Polyangiaceae bacterium
GCACCGCTTGAACTGGTACACGACGTTTCGCTCGCTCATCGCCTCCTGCCATCTGCACGGCATCAACCCTCAGGTCTACCCTATCCTTGCAACCGCTAGCACACGAGCCAATCCCGCTCGAACGCTAGGAGGCCCGAGCCATGGCTGCTGGCTCCAAGCAGCGCGCGCAGCTCTTGCCTCTGCGGCCAGCTCTCGATCACGCGGGACCACGCTCCGTCGGGGCCGCAAAAATCGGCAGGTGCGCTCGGGGCACGTGCAGAATCCATTGAAAATGGACTCCCCCATCAACCCGCTGCACGCCCCGCGCAGCTAGCTTGTCAGTGAAATAATCAGCGTAGGAGGCGAGCACGCGCTCCCGTTGTCGCCACGCGATCTGCCTCGCGCGCGACCTGGCTAGCAGCCGTAAGAGAGCGCCCGCAGCTCGTCCAGCGAGCGCAGCGTGAGCTCCTGGCCCCACTCGGGCGGCTGCCCCACGGCTCGCCAGATCAGCGCCGTACGGCAGCCGGCGGCCGCGGCGCCCTGCACGTCCTTGCGCTCGTTGCCCACGTACAGGAGCTCGGAGCAGGCCAGGCCCAGGCGCCGCGCGAGCGCACGGAAGCCGGCCGCGTGCGGCTTGCGGTGGCCCACCAGCGCAGACGTGAGCAGCTGCTCCTGCGCCAGCGCCAGGCCCGCTCGAGTGAGGTCTGCGTGGACGAGTTCGACGGGCATGCCGTAGGGCACGTCCGTCAAGATGCCGACGGGCACGCCGCGCTCCTCCAGGTAACGGAGCACGCCGGCAGACTCCGGGAAGGCGCGCACCCTCCCGCTGAAGTGACCGAAGAAGGCGCTGATCGCGCTCGAAAGGTGCGCCTCTGGCAGCTGCCAGGTGAGCAGCAGCTCGCGAAAGATGTGCTCCGCCGTGTATTCGCGCTCCTCTGGCCGCGGAGTGACGCGGGCATTGTAGCGCAGGAGCAGCTCTCGCCCCGAGTGCAGGCTCAGCGGCGTCAGCTCCACCCGGCAAGCCTGCGCCACCAGCGCCAGGGCCGCCGGATACGCTGCGATCCAGCTGAGCGGCAGCTCCGTGTATTCGAACAGCGTCTCCCCCAGGTCAAAGCCCACGGCGAGCGGTGTCATGCCGGTTCGCGTAGCCGAACGCGCGCAACACGTCCAGCGGCGCTAGTGCGCTGGTGGCCTAGTGTGCTGCCGGCTGATGCAGCTCGATGGGATTGCCGTCCGGGTCCTCGATCAGGATCTGGCTGCCGCCAGGCCCCGACTCCACCGAGTTGCGAAAGGGCACGCCCGCCTCGCGCAGCACCTGGATGCGTGACTCCAGGTCAGGCACGTCAATGAGCACGCGATTCCAGCCTCCGGGAGCCTGCTTCTGCCCGTCTGGCATGGGCCGGGATCCGGACGCGCCGGGACCACTGAGCAGCAGCCGCAAGTTACCGAGCACCACGGCCGCAAACGCGGGACCGCTGCGCAGCTGTAGCTGGAAGCCGAGACGCTCGGTGTAAAACGCCACCGAACGCGCGACATCGTTCACCTGATAGCGAACGGAGACCTGCCCGGGACCGGGCTTGCCTGCTGGAGAGCTGGTGTTTGCCGTTGTCATGCGATCCAATCTACGCCCGGAGGTGGGGGGAGTATTGGATCTTCTTGACCCGGCATGGAGGCGCCTCAGCCCGCGCCCGGCTCCGCCAGGTGATGCTCCTTCAGCTGCTGCCCCCAGCTGCTGCAGTACTGCGCGGGTGTCAGTCCGGAAAGTGCAACACACTCGCGAATCCAGTGAGATTGATCGCAGAAGCCAGCGGCCAGCGCAATGCGAGCTCCCCAGGAGCCCCCGGCGGCCCCGCGCTGCGCCGCCACCGGTGCAGCGCGCGCCAGCGCCAGCGCTCGCTCGAAGCGTTTCAGCCGCTGAAACAGCTTGGGCCGCATCCCCACCTGCGCGCTGAACAGCTCGATGAAGTGGCGGTGGCTCAACCGGGCTCGCTCAGCGAGCGCGGCGATGGGCAGCGCCGCCTCGGCCAGCGCCGTCACGGCGGGGGAGATGGCGCGATGGTCAGGCGTGGCGTGCGAGAGCTCCTCCAAGAGCGCGGCGTCCAGCAGGCGAAAGCGCTCCGCCGCCGTCGGAGCCGCGCACAGGCGCTCGCGCAACGACGGCGCCGTCCGACCCCAGAGCAAGCCGAGCTCCAGGTGGGAATCGGCGAGCTCCAGCGCCGGGGTGCCGCGCAGGAATGGCAGCGCGCCGCCGGGCTTGAAGTGTACGCCCAGGGCGCAGGCGTGCTCGCGCGTGTCGATCAGGAAAGAAGCGGCTGAAGACGCCCGAGACCACGGCGCCGGAGAGCCCTGCGGCAGGGCAGCTCGCTCGCGCCGTCATAAATGCGGACCTCGTCCTGCGACAGATTGAAGACGAGTTCCTGCGTGCCATTGGGCAAGATGCGCTCGCGCGCATGCGCCGGCGTGTCGCTGAGGTGCCACGTGTAGTCGACAAACGCGGCCAGCGGTGGGTCGGGGAAGTGACGCTCGAGCTTCATGGCCTCACGGCAATTGTAGGGCCGCTGCGTGGCCGGCGGCACCCTCCGCTCCGGTCAACGCCTCGAGCGACCAACGTCGCGACATTCCTCAGCCCGCGAGCACGCTGGGCCGCTCCTGCGACGCTCGAATCAGGGCGCAAATGTGATGGTCCGGAATACGCTCCGCGCGTCCAGCTGCCCTGCTCTGCTCTGGCAGCGCGCCTCCACGGTCAGCCCGACGCCCTCCGGCGCCGCCGCGACCTGCGGAAAGTGCACGCCTGCCAGGCGAAAATCCGCCGCCCGCGCCGTCACCAGCCGCGCCTCCTGACCCGCGATGAGCTCCGCGCTCTCTTCGTACTCCGCCACCCCCTCCGCCTGGCGATACTCCGATAGATCGCTGCTGAAGGCTCCGTAATAGCCGCTGTACAGGCAGTCACCCGTCGTCCAGCGCTCGACGCAGGAGTCCGTACCCGCGGCGTCTTGCGGCATCGTATCGGGCGGCGCACGGAAGGCGTAGCCGCACTCTGCCTCCACCCGGATCCAGTCGGTGAACAGCAGGAGGTCGTCCTCGGGCCGCCGCGCTGGGTCGTCGCCGCACGCGAGCAGCGCGCACCCCAACAGCAAGAGCCCGCGGCGCATGCACCACCGTATCATGGCTGGGTCCGCTGCAGCTCGGGTGAAGCGTGCGTGGGGCGGGCGAGCCACCAGCCCGCGAGCGCACCCAGCAGCAGCGGCGGGCCGTGGATGTCGCGCCACAGCGTGCCCACCGCGCCCAGGGCGAGCACGATCAGTGCACCCAGCTTCAGCTGCGGCACGGGCGCGCGCTGCAACAGCCGCAGCGCGAGGGCGCCGAGCACGGCGCAACCCGCCACCGAGCAGCCGGAGCCATACGGCTGCCATCGCTCGCCCACAGCATGCCCGACCAGCGCGCCCAGGGCGTACAGGCCCAACGTACGCCCGGCGCCAAAGGCTCGCTCGCCGGCGACCAGCGCGGCTGCGACCAGCAGCCACACGGCAAGCGTGCGCCACCAGCCACCCGGCTGCAGCGCGTCCGCCTGCACCAGCACGGGTGAGAGCAAGCGCCAGAGCTGTCCCGCTGCCAGCGCCTCCGGGTCGCGGCGCAGGGCGCTGAACAGCGCTGGCTCGACGGTGGCCCACGCCGTGAGCAGCAGCGTGGGGCTCAACACCAGCAGCGCTGGATACCACCGCCGTGTGCTGCGCTGGCCCGGGGCAGGCATCACCTTCGCCGCGCCTTACCGATGCTCAGGGCGGAGGCAGCTCCGCAAACTGCGGCAACGCATCGCTGATGGCGTACCATGCCGCCTTGCTGGCCACGTGGATGTGAGCCTGCGGGCGCGCGCCGGGGTCACCGTCCAGGAGCGCCGCCGGCACCAACACGAACGGCACGTTCTCGCGCTCGGTGGGCGCGCCGCCGCCACAGCGCGTGCAGAAGGAGGTGGTGAAGCGCCCGGCGTCCGGCGGCTCGTAGCTCTGCACTAGCTCACGCCCGCTGCGCCAGGCAAACTGCGCCGCCGCGTAGAAGGTGTTGCTGCCGTGCGCCGCGCTGAGCGCTCGCCGGCAGCGCGAGCAGTGGCATTGCAGCCAGCGCTGCGGCGCACCGCTCACGGCAAAGCTCACCGCACCGCACAGGCAGGAGCCGTGCGTGCTGCCCGCGGGCAAGCTCGGTCGCTCCAGCTCCCCGTGCAGCTCCGCTGATTCCCAGCCGGGCGGCGCGGCCTGCTGCTGCGGCAGCTGGTCCGCGATCAGGTGCCAGACCGCCTTCGAGCTCACGAACAGGTGCTCGCCGCCGCGGATGCTCAGCTCGCTCTGCAAATTGCCAGCGGGCACCAACATGCGCTCGGCGCCGTGCGGCGCCGGCGCCACGGAGCCGCACACCGCGCAGGAGCGACGCTGTTGCGCCGCCGGCGCTGGGTAGCTCAGCAGCTGCTGCTCCGGCGACAGCCAGCGCAGCTGTTGTCGTGGCACCTGCAGGAAGGACGCAAACGGGGCGCCATGGTGCTTGCGGCAGCGCGCGCAGTGGCAATGCAGGAGGCTAGCCTCTGCGCTCGACGGCGCCGCCTCCAGCTCATAGCGAACGGCTCCACACAAACAGCTGCCGTGAGTCATGGCCGCCATTACGCCGGCAGCTGCCCCTGGCGTCAACAGCTCAGCCCCAGGCGCGGTGGAACGCCCGCGTCCCATCGCCAGTCAGCCGCAGGATGTACACGTCGGGGTTCGAGAGCTGCGCCCAGAAGTCGTAGCCCACGTCGGCGCTGGCCCACCGCAAGATCAGCGACAGCAGCTTGCCGTGGGTGACCACGGCGCAGCGCTGGCTGCCTGCAGCCGCCAGCACGGCGGCCACGCCGCGCGCCTGTGCGGCGCGCGACGACTCGCCGCCCTCCAGGCAGCGATCCAGATCGTCAAAGGAGCGGCGTAGCTGCTCGCGCCAATCCACCAGATCCTGCCCGTTGAGCACGTGCTCCGTCAGCCGCGCGTCCGTCTCCAGCACGATGCCGGCGCGCTGGCAAAACGGCTCCGCCGACTCGATGGCGCGGCGGAAGGGGCTGGCCACCACGCGCGCGACCCGCAGCTGTTGCAGCGCATCGGCGAGCTGCAGCGCCTGGCGCTGGCCTTCCGCGCTGAGCGGTGCGTCCGGGTGCTGCCCGGTCGCGGCCGCGTGCCGCACCAGTACGATCTCTTGCATCACTTGCCAGCGACGGCGCGGGCTGCCGCGAGCGCGTCGACACGCTCTCGCGTCAGCAGAGCCGTCGCCGCTGCGCACGCTCGGCGCTCGGCGTTCACTGCTCCTCCAGGTACGTCGCCTCGTACGACACCGGGAAATTCACGGAGCGCGCGATGAAGCAATACTCGTGGATCCGCGCGTGCAGCGCGTCGGCGACGGCCAGGTCTGCGCCGCGCCGCACGCGGATGGCCGGGCGCAGCGTGGCGCTCAGGAAGCGGCCGGCGCCATTGGGGCTGGTCTCGCCCACGCCGACGGGCGTGTCCTCGTAGCCAGTGACGGCGATGCCCGCCTTGCTGGCGAGGTGCAGGTACCAGAGCATGTGGCACGCCGAGAGCGACGCCAGCAGCAGATCTTCGGGGTTGTGCTTGGTGGGGTCGCCGCCCAGCAGCGGATCATTCGAGCATTGAATGACCGGCTTGCCCGGGGTGCGGACATCCCAGGTCCGCCGGCAACCGATCTTGCCGAAGGGCTCACACATCGGCCAAGCAAGGGCCATGACTATCGATAATGCGCTCATCATCAAGGATGGCCATCACTCGTAGTTCATGAGCGATTCTCCAGCGC
>JAICQL010000281.1 GCA_025937895.1 Polyangiaceae bacterium
GCGGTGACGGTGGTCTCGCGCACCGGGGTGGTGCTGGGCGGGCTGTTCTTCGCTCACCCGCAGCCCGGCGTGTTCAGCGAGCGCAGCCAGACCTTGCTGGCCGGCGTCGCCGCGCAGGCCGCCATCGCCCTGGACAACGCGCGCTTGTTCCGCGAGGCGCAGGTGCTGATCGCCGATCTGGACAAGAGCAATCGCGAGCTCGATCAGTTTGCGTACGTCGCGTCGCACGATCTGAAGGCGCCGCTGCGCGGCATCTCCAACCTCTCGCAGTGGCTGGAGGAGGATCTGGGCGACGCGGTCACGCCCGACGCCAAGGAGCAGCTGCGGCTGATGCGCAACCGGGTGCAGCGCATGGAGGGGCTGATCAACGGCATCCTGGACTACAGCCGCGCCGGGCGGGTGCGCGCCAAGCTGGAGACGGTGGCCGTGGACAGGCTGCTGGCGGATATCATCGAGCTGTGCGCCGCGCCGGAAGACGCGCGCATCGAGATCGGCGCCGGCATGCCCACCCTGCGCACCGAGCGCGTGCCGCTGCAGCAGGTGTTCATGAACCTGATCGGCAACGCGCTGAAGCACGCCAAGCGCAGCGATCCGCAGGTGCACATCAGCGTGCGCGACGTGGGCGACCGCTACGAGTTCTCGGTCAGCGACAACGGCCCGGGCATCGCGCCGGAGTTCCACGAGCGGGTCTGGGGCATCTTCCAGACGCTGGAGCCGCGCGACACGGTCGAGGGCACCGGTATCGGGCTGTCGGTGGTGAAGAAGATCGTGGAGAGCAAGCGCGGCCACGTGGGGCTCGAGTCCCGCGAGGGCGCCGGCGCGACTTTCCGCTTTAGCTGGCCCAAATCAGAGCAAGAGGCGGTGAAGAGTGGCTGAACGAGAGCTCGAGATCCTGCTGGTGGAAGACGACGCGCTGGACGTGATGAACGTGCGCCGCGCCTTCAAGCAAAACAAGCTCACCAATACCATTCACGTGGCACAAAACGGGGTGGAGGCGCTGGAGCTGCTGCGCAAGGGCACGCTGCCCACGCGCCACCTCGTCCTGCTGGATCTGAACATGCCCCGGATGAACGGCATCGAGTTCTTGCGCGAGCTGCGCGCCGACCCAAACCTGCAGGCCACCAGCGTCGTGGTGCTCACCACGTCCAATGAAGACCGCGACCGCATCGAGGCCTACAAGCTCAACGTGGCTGGCTACCTGCTGAAGCCGGTCACCTTCCCCAGCTTCGTGGACCTGATGGCGACGCTCAACAAGTACTGGACGCTCGTGGAGTTGCCGTGAGAGAGGCGCCGCCGAGCGGCGGTCTGTGCATCCTGCTGGTGGACGACGACGAGCTGGATAGGGCCAGCGTCCGCCGCGCGCTGCGCTCGGAGGGCATCGAGGGCGAGATCCTGGAGGCCGCGGACGCCACCGCCGGGCTGGAGCTGCTGACGTCCCGCCGGGTGCAGTGCACTTTCTTGGACTTCAACATGCCCGCCCGCAACGGGCTGTGGCTGGTGCGCCAGGCGCGCGCGCAGGGCGTGCTCACCCCGCTGATCGTGCTCACCGGTCAGGGTGATGAGCACACCGCCGTCGAGCTGATGAAGGCGGGCGCCTCGGACTACTTCTCCAAGTCGGAGATCACGCCGGAGCGCGTGGCGGCCAGCCTGCGCCAGGCCCTGCGCGTGTTCGAGGTCGAGGCGGCGTATCGCCAGAGCGAGCAGCGGCTGCGCCTGGCGGTGGAGGCGACCGAGCTCGGCACCTGGGACTTCGATCCAAGGGCGCAGCTCTTCGGCTGCTCGGAGCGCTGCCGGGCGCTGTTCGGCCTGCCCAGCAGCGAAGGCGTGACGTACGAGAGCTTCCTCGCGGCGCTGGAGGCGGAGGACCGCCCGCGGGTGGCGCAGGCCGTGCGCGAGGCGCTGGAGCCGGCGAGCCGCGGCATCTTCGACGTGGAGTGCCGTACGGCGGGCAGAGCCGGCGCGGGCCGCTGGATCCGCGCCACGGGCCGCGCCTTCTTCGACGAGCGGGGCCGGCCCCTGCGCTTCATCGGCACGGCTCAGGACATCGATGATCGCAAGCAGCTCGAGGTGCAGAAGGCGCGCCTGCTGGAGGCGGAGCGCGTGGCGCGCGAGCGAGCGGAGGCGGCCAGCCGCATGCGCGAGGACCTGATGGCCGTGGTCTCTCACGATCTGCGCAATCCGCTGAGCGCCATCAGCACCGCGGCCACCTTGCTGCGCAGGACCAGCGACGCCGACCCCACGGGCCGCTCGACCCGCCAGGTGGAGGTGATCCTGCGCTCCGCCGATCGCATGGCACGGCTCATCTCCGATCTGCTCGACATCGCCTCGATCGACGCGGGCCGGCTGGCGGTGGAGGCGCAGCCGCTGAGCGCCGCGGGCCTGCTGCGCGAGGCGGCGGAGCCCTTTCAGCTGCTCGCCACCGAGAAGAACATCACCCTCAGCACCCTCGCCCCTGCCGAGTCGCTGCACGTGAGCGCGGATCGAGAGCGAGTGCTGCAGGTGCTCTCGAACCTGCTCGGCAACGCGCTGAAGTTCACGCCCGCGGGCGGTACGATCCAGCTGCGCGCGCAGCGCGAGGCGGAGCTGGTTTGCTTCTCCGTGAGCGACACGGGCCCGGGCGTCTCGGCGGAGCAGCTGCCGCACATCTTCGATCGCTACTGGCAGGCCAAGCGCAGCGGCCGCCTCGGCATCGGGCTCGGGCTCTCGATCGCCAAGGGCATCGTCGAGGCGCACGGTGGTCGCATCTGGGCGGAGAGCGCGTCAGGCGCAGGCAGCTCGTTTCATTTCACCCTGGCCGCAGCAGAGCCCGCTGCCGCAACGACTGCCGCCACGCCACCGCTGGGCTAGCCAACCGGCACCTGCGCTGGTCTCCGAGAACGCGCAAGGCCAGCTCGCTTTCCTGAAAGACGCAGGGCGCCTGCTCGCCTACACCCAGGCCCCGCGCCGATGGTGCGCTCGCTCGCGCGCCGCGCAGGGAAAGGAAATACTCCAGTGGGACTCGAACCGATTCCGCCACGTCCGCTCGTCCTCGCCAGCATTCGCAACAGCACGCTGTTGCCCGCAGCGCTGCTGCTCTCGAGTGTGCTCGCCGGCTGCGGCAGCGAGTCCGATGCCTCTCCGGAGACCGCCATCGGCGCACAGAATCCGGCTCCGGCAACGCCGGGCGCGATGTCCCCACCCGCGAGCGCGACGCCGGCACCCGCCACGCCGCCTGCTGCGGCACCGGCCGCCACTCCCGGCAACGAAGCGCCGCCGAGCAACACGCCACTACAGCCGGATGCGCCCTCGGGCTCCGGCAACATGGGCTCGGATGACACCGGCCCGGGCAACACGGGCGCCGCCGGTGCCGGCGCGGAGCCGAGCGCGCCGGCCGCCCCCGATCCTGCTGCCATGGAGCCCACCGCCATGGAGCCTGCCCCGGAGCCTCCGGCGATGGAGCCGCCCGCCGCCTTCGCACCCTGTCCCACCGATGGAACACCCTGCGTCATCATGCCGCTCGGTGACTCGATCACCTTCGGCATCGGCGCGATGACCCCCGTCGCCGGCCAGGGCGGGTACCGGGTTGAGCTGTTTCGCCGCGCGCTGGCGGACGGGCACGACATCACCTTCACCGGCAGGGTCGCCAACGGCCCGAACACGCTGGACGGGCAGCCCTTCCCGCGGGGCAATGAGGGCTACCCGGGCGCCACCATCAACGATGGCAACAACCAGCTCGCCAATCGCGTGGACGCCGCCCTCGCCGCCGCCGATCCGCACATCATCCTGCTGATGGTCGGCACCAACGACGTCTTCGGCCAGGCGCAGAACCCGCCCAGCGATCTGGGCAACCTGCTCGATCAGCTCACCAACGCCGAGCCAGACGCGCTGCTCGTGGTCGCGCAGATCGTGCCGATCCAGCAGGCCGCAGGCAACGCGCGCGCGCAGGCGTACAACGCCACCATGCCGGCGCTGGTGCAGGAGCGGGTGGCCGCTGGCAAGCACATCATGCTGGTCGACATGTTCACGCCCCTGGCCAACAACCCCGGGCTGTTCGCCGACGTGTTGCACCCCAACGACGCTGGCTATGTCGCCATGGCGCAGACCTGGTACACGGCGATCGAGCCATTTTTGCCCTGAGCTTTTGCTCCGCTGGGTGCCGGCGGCTGTAGCCGTTTGCTCCGCACCGTCGAGCGGCGAGTGCAGGCACCGAGAGGCCTGCTACCAGCGCCTGAATGACAGCCGCAAATCCTCCCTCGCCGCCTCAGCCGCCGCAGCCTCAGCCGCCCCGTCCGTTGCCGCCGCGCCCGCCTCCGTCGCGCCGCCAGCAGCCGGGTGCACCATCGCCGAGCTCACAGCCCGCCGCCAGCCCGCAGTCGGATCCCACGCCGTCCCCCGATCCTTCCCCCGTGCCGGACCCGCTGGTCTCGCCCGAGCCGCAGGGTCCCGCGCCCCTGCCCGGAGTCATCCCGGGCAGGCCAGGCGCTGACCCGCAGAGCTGAGCTCCCCGCACAGCTGCCCGCCCGCAGAGCGGAGCTCTCACAGAGCGCCAACCAGCGCTCACGGCGCCGGCTCAGCCCACGGCGTGACCCAGCGCGGTCAGGTCGAAGCTGACCGGCGCCTCCGCGGGCGTCTGCGCCGTGCGCTGCGCGGCTCGCTCGAACTCGCGTAGATCGTGGCTGCAGAAGAGATCCACCGTCTCGCCGTGTCGCTTCTTCAGCTCGCGCAGCCGCCGCTGATTCTGCAGGCGCAGCGGGCGATCCTTCTCCATCATCGTCTGATACAGGCGCAGCCCCGGCGTGCAATGCGGATGCAACAGGTCCATTTCCCCGTGGAAGAAGTAGGCATCCCCCGCGAGCAGCATCCAGCCACGCGGTGACTGCACCGCCACCCCGGCATGCCCGTGGGTATGACCGAGCAGCGGCACCAGCAGGATCTCGGGCGGCACCCCGTCCATCGCCTGCACGTGCTCGAAGCCGAACCAGTCGGCCCCGTTGCTCATGTCGTACACCTTCCAGTTGTCGCGGGTGGACCACTGCTGCGGGCGGAAGCGCTGGCGATCCAGCCAGGTCTTGCGCTCGAAGGCGTGCTTGCGCTCGCGCGCCAGGAGGTGCACCCGCGCCCAGGGAAAGTCATCCAGCCCCCCCGCGTGATCAAAGTCCAGGTGCGTGAGCACGATGTGCCGCACGTCGCGCGGGTCCAGCCCCAGCCGCTCGATCTGGCGGATGGCGGTCATCTCCTCGCGGAAATCGGGGCTGAGCAGCGAGAGGAAGAAGTGGCTCAAGCGCCCGTGTGGATCCGCCACGTCGCGCAGCCCAAAGCCCGTGTCGATCAGCACCAGGTGCGCGCGCGTCTCCACCAGCAGGCAGTGGCAGGCCAGCTCACCGCGAGTGAAGACGTGCGGCGTGCGCGCATCCATCCATTTGCCAGCCAGCGGGCACGTGGAAATGCAGTTCAGGTGATGGACTCTCATGAGGCTCCTTGGGCCGCACGCTGCACCGCGGGGCCATCACCCCCTCAGCAACACGCGTACCAACCACACACGAAATGCCGCAACAAAACGCACTCGTTCAGGGGTGTTTCCTGAGCTCGCAAGCGCACACCAGCTCAGAAGCGCCACAGCTGTGGCATCGCTGTGCGCACGCAGGTGCCGCCCCTCCGGGCTCATTTCAGGGGGGCTCGGCCCCGAGCGAACGACGCGCGACTGCAGAATGTGCCCGCCGCGCGAGCCCCCTGCGAGTCCGCGCTCCACTGCTGCCAGTGCTGGGGGGAAAGACCGCCGGCGCAGCGCTGGCGTCCGGCGCCCTCGTACGAGCACCAGCCGCCAGCACCTGCGGCGCGCCTACGCGGGCCGATTCGGTGCAGGCGCGACGGCGGAGCGCGGCTCGTCGGGCCAGGCGTCGCGCGGATAGCGGCGCGACAGCTCGCGGCGCAGATCGGCGTAGTCCCGCTGCCAGAACGAGGCCAGGTTGGCGGTGACCTGCACGGCGCGCTCGTTGGGCGCCAGCAGCCGCAAGGTCAGCGGCACCAGTCCGTCCAGGATCGCAGGCCCCTCGGGCATGCCGAAGAAGTCTTGCAGGCGCGTCTCGATGAAGGGCGCCTGGCCGCGCGCGTAGTGCACGCGCAGCCGCCGCCCGCCCTTGAGCACCACCTCGCGTGGTGCGAGCTGCTCCAGCTGGCGCCGCTGCTCCCCGCTGAGCTGATCGAGGAACACCTGGCCCCAGTCCAGCTCGCGCAGCTCCGCGATCGAGATCACGCGCAGGCAGGCCGCGCGCAAGAGGCCCCGCGTGCCGAGCTCGTTCACCCGCTGGAAGCCGAGGTCGGGCAGGTGCTGCGCGATCAGCTCGCTGCGCGCCACGATCTCCGGCAGCGCATCTGCCCTGCTGAACAACGTGTCCAGCTGCTCCAGCGCCGCGCGCTCCACCAGCGGCCCGGTGACGATGCCGGGATACGCGGGGCGCGTGCTCTCTCGCAGCACCACCGCGCCCCAGCACAGCTGGCTGATCAGCACCGCCATCTCACGCTCCGCGTCCCACTCCAGCAGCTCGCGCTGGGAGAGCCCGCCCGGCGCGTGCTCGATCAACCACTCGACCTCGATCGAGGAGGCCACCCGCACGCACAGGGACGGGCTGGCCGCGCGCTCCTGCGCTGGCGAGCGCTCCTCCACGTCCAGCGCCAGCAGGAAGGGGCTGCTGCGCACCACGCTCTCTGGCGCCAGCTGTGCCACCTGCTCGGTGGACAGCAGCAGCTCGCTCTCCCCGCTCTGCCCGCGGCCGGCGATGCGCTCCGGAAATGCCGCGAGCAGCGCGAGCCCGAGCGCCCGGCGGGTCGTCGCTGCATCCAGCTCGGCCTCGTCGGCGACGGGGTTGCGTGCGGTGAGGTTCAGCAGCACCTGCTCGTAGCAGCGGCGCACCGCCTCCACCCGATCGGCGCGCAGCCCCAGCTGGCGCAGCGCCATCGGGGCAAAGCCCGAGGCCTCCGCGCTCGCGTACAGCCCGATCAGGTGCTCGAGGTCGCACTCGCCGGCGCTGCTCGCCGGCACGTGCTCGGCGCCCGCGCGCTCCTGCCGCAGGTCGCGCTCGGCGAGCCGCGCCACCGCCAGCGACGCGCGGCGCGGAATGCCGAGCTCCGCGCCCTCCAGCGCCACCCGCCCGAGCCGCGGCGGCACCGGCAAGAGCGAGGCGCGCCGGCCCAGATCGGTGACCCGCCCACCGCTGGCCAGCCCCAGCTGCTCGAGCTCTGCGCGCGCCTCCGCCAGCGCCGATTCGCCCGGCGGGGTCAGCCACAGCTCGGGCGTGACCGGCACCTTGCAGGCATAGAGAGTCAGCAAAGCGCCGGTCAGCTCCAGCCGCTGCAGCTCCGGCTGCTCCTGCTCGGGGCTCGCCTGCAGGCTCTCCTCCGAATACAGGCGCAGCACCAGGCCCGGCTGCGCGCCACCAGCTCGCGCCGCACGCCGCGCCGCCGCGGCGCGCGAGACGGAGCGCAGCGCCAGCTGGCGCCGCTGGCTCCAGCGCGACGGCTGGGCGCTGCGGGTCAGACCCGTGTCCACGACCGCGCCGATGTTCGGCACGCTGAGCGCCGACTCCGCCAGGCTGCTCGCCAGCACCACCCTGCGCCGCGGCAGCGGCGCGAGCGCGGGCGCCACCAGCTCCGGCGGCTGCTCGCCGTGCAGCGGCACGAGCTCCAGGCCTTGCTCCGTGGCAGTGGCGCGCAGCGCCTCCTTCGTGCGCTCGATCTCGCCCGGCCCAGGCAAGAACACCAGGATGTCCCCCGTCGGCGCCGAGCGCGCCAGCCGCTCCACTGCGCCCGTGATGCGTGCGGGCAGCGGCTGCGCGGGGCGCCCCGCTGGCTCGTGCTCGATCTGCACCAGCGCGGCGGGCTCCGGGCAGCGCAGGCGCGGGCAGTCGCCGAGATACTTCGCCAGCGCCGCGCTCTCGTCCGGCGCGCTGCACACGATGATGCGCAGCGCAGCGTCCACCGCCAGCCGCCGGCGCAACAGCACCAGGCTCAGCTCGTTCGCTGCCCGGCGCTCGTGAAAATCATCCAGCACCACCACCCGCAGCCCGGTGCCGCGCTCGGCGCTCGCCAGCCGCTCCAGCAACACGCCGTCCGTGACGTAGCGCAGCTGCCCGCCCGAGCCCGCGCGCTGCTCGAAGCGCAGCTGGTAACCTACCCGCTGCCCCACGGCTTCGCCCAGCTGGCGGGCCACGTGCTCCGCCGCCAGCCGCGCCACGACGCTGCGCGGCTGGGCCACCCACAGCTCGCGCTCGAGGCCCAGCCCGGCCTCCAGCAGCGCGCGCGGCAGGCGCGTGGTCTTGCCGCTGGCAGGTGGAGCTTCCACCACCACGGCCTGAGTGGAGCGCAGGGCCCGCAGCAAGGGGGCCAGGATCTCGTCGATGGGCAAAAAGTCCGGGCTCACGCTGCGCTATTTAGCCGATCGAGCGAACGTTTGAGACATTGCCGCCAACCGCTGCCCGCTTTGCAGAAAAGTTGACAACGCCGAGTCGCTCCCACTGCGGGAAGCGCTCAGGCGCGCTTCCAGGCGCCGCCTCGCGCGCTGCCCTCGCCAGAAAGTCGACCTGAGAGCCCCGGAGCTGGTACCAGCCCGCCTCGTGAGTCTGTTTCACCCCATTGTCCGCGGAGCGGTCGAGAGGCTCCGGAGCACGAGCCTCCTGGCCCTGGCGCTGGCGTTGGGCGGCTGCTCGGATCCCGAGCACGAGCCGGAGGCCAGGGTCGAGCTGGAGCTGCAGCCCGTGCTCAATCTCGGCGAGTGCAGCGCCGCCTGGGTGCCCATCACCGGTGGCACGCGCAGTGACTCCGAGCCCCCCGCCGAGCTGCTGTTCGCGGGTGGTGACCTGTTCTTCTTCTACTTCCGCTGGGGCCCCGATGGCACCACCTCCAGCGAGCTGGTGCGCTTCGATCCGCACGCCGCCAGCCGCGAGCTCGCCACCACCGTGCTCGTGCCCAACGCCTACAGCGCGCCGATGTGGCCCGATGACGGCGAGCTGGTCTTCACCCAGAACGGCGAGGTCCGCAGCGTGCCCATGTCGGGCGGCCAGGTGCAGACCCGCTCCACCTTTGGCTCCGCGGGCCTGGGCGATATCCGCTGGCTCGGGGTGA
>JAICQL010000062.1 GCA_025937895.1 Polyangiaceae bacterium
CGCCCACCCCGCACAGCCAGCAGATGTTGCCCAGCCAGCGCCGCCGCTGCTCGCCCAGCAGACCCGTGCTGCAGCCGGCATGATACAGCCCCTGCGCGAGGTGCAGCGCCGCGGCGGCCATGCCCAGCAGATAGCCGATGGCCACCAGCGGCACGCCGCCGAGTGCCGTGCTCGACAGGCTGCCGCACAGCTCCGCCAGATAGTCCGCGCGCTGCAGCTCTCCTAGCCAGCGCCTGCCCGAGAGCTGCCAGACGTGCGCGCACAGAAATGCCAGGAGCACGAGCGCGCTCGCGCGCTGCAAGCTGCGGCCCAGCGGAGCCGGCCAGTACGGATCTGCTCCGGGGTCCGCCAGCCGCCTCGAGCCCAGCGCCACGTGAGCGAGCAGCGGCAGCAGCACGCACACCAGCACCACTCCATCCCAGAGCGGCGCGCGCTCCCACGCGGCCTCCAGCGCCCGCTGCTCCGGCCCCGCGCGGAGCGCCAACACCTGAGCCCCGACGTGCAGCAATACGTAGCCGGCCAGCGGAACAGCCCCCAGCCAGGCGTGCCAGCGGAGCCAGCCCGGCCTCGTCTCGGACGCCGGCGCGCCGGTGGCATGACCGGCAGGCGCTGCGGGAGCGGGAGGGCGGGAGCCAGCCACGAAGCGGATGCTGTTAGCAAACCCGACCGGCGATGGGGTAGGTTTTCGCCCCTGGTCCGGCCGCGGTACGGCGCTGCGCCAGCGGCTGAGATGAGCCAAATTTCAGGAATATGACCTGGCCGCGACCGCGCCCTTTTGGGCTCCGCCGAGCCTTGCTCGGCTGGCGCCCGAGCAGCGCTGCCCTGGTGTTGCTCGCGACCGCGCTCGCACCGCTGGGCTGCGCGTCCACGTCGCGTGCCGGCCTAGGGCCCGAGGCCTCGCTGGCGAGCAGCGCCGAGGCTCAAGCGCAGTTCCGCGCGCTGCGCGAGCAGTGGATCAACACGCCGCCGGACGCGCGCGGCGGCCTGGAGCGGGCTTGCGTCTCCTTCATCCAGCGCTTTCCCGAGGACCCCCAGGGCCGCTGGGTGCGCATCTATCTGGCCTGGATCGCGCTGGCGCGCGACGACACGGCGCTGGCCGAGCGCTGGCTGAGCCTGGCGGACGCGGGCCCGTACGGCGCCGCCAGCGATCTCTCGGAGGTGGTGCGTGCCGCCATCGATCTGGCAGCAGGCCGCGCCCCCACCGCCTACGCCAAGCTGTATGCGCTGGAGGGGCGGCTGATCGATCCCGACGATCGCCTGCTCTGCCTGGACCGCCTGGTGCTCGCCTCCCTCGCCGTCGAACGCTACGAGGACGCCGTGGATCAGATGCTGGAGCTGGCAGCGCTGGCGGCACGCCGGCACCGCGAGCGGCTCTGGCGCAGCCTGGAGCCGCGTCTGAGCGAGGTACCGCTGCCAGTGCTGGAGGCCACCCTGCCCCGCCTCTCGGCCTCCGCCATCCAGAGCCCCTCGGTGCGCCCCGCCGAGCGCGCCGCTGCCGTGGACTGGATGCGGCAGCATATCCTGCAGGTGCTGGCGCGCAGCGCCATCCAGCGCCAGGACGTGGCGCTGGCTCAGCGCCTGGTCTCCAGCAGCCCGCTGGCAGGCAGCACCCTGGCCCCCGGCAGCAGCAGTGGCAGCGCGCCAGCGAACGCCAGCGGCGCAGCTGCCAGCGGCAATGGCGGAGCGCCGGGCAGCATGCCCGCGCGCTCCGAGCTGCTGTGGCTGGCCACCCAGGGCAGCCTCACCCCCACCGTGCGTGGCCGCACCCTGGGTCTGGCGCTGGAGCTGGGCGACGCCGCGACCCGCCAGCGCTCGCTGGACGTGGCCAGCGGCATCGCGCTGACTCTGGATCTGGCGCAGCGCTCGCGCGACGGCGCTCAGCCCGAGCTGGACACCCGCCCCGTCGACGGCGGCGCGCTCAGCGACACCCTGGCGCGCCTCGCCGGTGATGGCGCAGCCCTGCTGGTGGCGGGCTTTGACCCGCACGGTGCTGCCGTGGCCGCGCAGTTCGCGGCCGAGCATGCCATCCCCGTGCTGCTGCTGGATGCGCCCGAGGGCGGCACCGCGGCGCTGTCGCGCTTCGCGTACCTGGTCGGCGAGGATGGGGACGCCGTGAGCCAGCTGCTGCGCAAGGCGCTGCAGCCCCGGGTGGACACGCTGCTCAGCGCCGGCACCGCCGCGCAACCCTGTAACGAGCACGGCGCGCCGCTGCCTGCCGCGCTCGCACGCGCACAGGCCGAGCAGCGCCGGCCTGGCCTGCTGCTGCTGGGCGGGGTCGAGTGCGCGGACCTGCTGGATCAGCTCGATCCGCGCTGGGTGCTGGGCCTGGGTCTGAGCGCGCCGCGCCTGGCGCGCGCTAGCCAGCATGAGGCCTGGCAGCTCACCACGGGCCGCCTGGCGGAGCTGGAGAGCCAGCGCGGCGCAGACGCCAGCAGCTGGTTCGAGAAGAAGGGCCGCGCTCCCGGCTGGTACGAGGCGCTCGGGCACGATATCGCCCGCATCGCCGAGGCAGTGCTGCCCCCCGCGCCCGAGAGCCCGCTGCGCGATCCGGCGCAAGTTGCGGAGGTGCACCAGCAGATCATCCTGCAGCTCGCCCGCCTGCAGCGCAACGATCTCTGGACCAGCAGCGAGGGCCGCTTTCAGGAGCAGCGCCTCGAGCGACAGTGGCGCGCGCAGCGAGTCGAGCGATGATCCTGTCGCTGCCCACCCGGCGCGCCACGCGCCACCTCGGTCGCGCGCTGGCGCAGGCGCTGGCGCCCGGCGACGCCATCATCCTGAGCGGCCCGCTGGGTGCGGGCAAGACCTTCCTGGTGCGCGGGCTATGCCGCGCGCTAGGCCTGCCCGAGCACGAGCCGGTGCTGAGCCCCACCTTCACCCTGGTGCGCGAGCTGCCGACGACGCCCAGGGTGGTGCACGCCGATCTGTATCGCCTGGGCAACCTGGAGGAGGCCGAGCAACTCGGACTGCTCGAGCAGCGTGACGCCGGCGCCGTGCTGCTGGCGGAGTGGGCGGAGCGCTTTCCCGAGGCGCTCGGTCCTGATTGCCTCACCGTGCGCATCGAGCTGGGCCCGCGCCGCGCGCTGCTGGCTGGCAGCGGGCCACGCTCGCTGCAGCTGCTGGCCCGGGTGGCGGAGGCTGCTTTGCAGCTCCGGCTGAGCGCCGCACCGTGATAAATAGCCGGTGAACATGGCCTCACAACCCACCTCGCTGGCGGCGCGGCTGTTTGCCCCGGCGGCGGCGGCGCTGGAGGCCATAGGCAGCGTCGTGCAGCTCACGGTCGATACCCTGCGCTGGATGGTGCGGCCGCCCTACCGCGTCGGAGAGGCGCTGAACGCCATGGAGTTCATGGGCGTGCAGTCGCTGTTCATCATCCTGCTCACCGGCACCTGCAGCGGCATGGTATTCGCGCTGCAGAGCGTGAACTCGCTGCGCGAGTTCGGCGCCGAGGGCGTGGTGGGCTCGGTGGTGGCCATCTCGCTCACGCGCGAGATCAGCCCGGTGTTCTCGGCGCTGATGATCACGGCGCGCGCGGGCAGCGCCACCGCTGCCGAGCTCGGCAACATGCGGGTGACGGAGCAGATCGACGCGCTCACCACCATGGCGGTGAGCCCGGTGCAGTACCTGCTCTCGCCGCGCCTGCTCGCCGGGGTGGTGATGTTCCCGCTGCTGTGCATCGTGTACAGCTCCGTCGGCATGCTCGGCGCGTGGTTCGTCGCCGTGAAGGGCCTGGGCATCGATCCCGGCATCTTCATCGCCAACATCGAGGACTACATGCAGCCCAGCGACTTCTGGATGGGCGAGATCAAGTCCGCGTGCTTCGGCTTCCTCGTCACCTCCATCTGCGCGCGCCAGGGCTTCTTCGCCAGCGGCGGCGCGCGCGGCGTGGGTCAGGCCACGACGCGCGCGGTGGTCCACAGCGCGGTGGCGATCCTCGTCGCCAACTACATCATCACCAGCGTGCTGACGGACATCTGAGTGATGCCCGCCAGCAGCCTGCGCGCCGGGTCAGGCCGTGGCCCCGCACAGGCTACAGCCGAACGGTCACGCCCAGATACGCCGCCGTGAACAGATCGACGGCGCCGCCCGCCACCTCCGACCGGCCATCGAAGGCGTCTTCAGGCGTCGGGTTCATCTCCAGCAGGTAGCGACGCAGGGAGCCCGTCAGATCGATCGACACGCTCTTACTGAGCGGGTATTCGAGACCGGCTGACGCCTCCACTCCATAGCCGCCGACCCGTGGAAACCACTCGTCCTCGCTGACCTCGCCGTAGCCCAGCGGCAGGCGAAAGCCGGCCGCTGCGGTGGCGCGGACCTGCCCGAGATCCAGGCTCACGTCCAGCGCGGAGCGCAGCATCGTGTACGAGATGTCCGGCATGTTGGAGCGGTTGTTCGGATCCTCGAGGCCGGCCTTCATCTGTCCGAAGGTCAGATCAAAGCCGATCAGGTGCCCGTCCACCGGGTAGCGCGCGCGCACGCCGCCGAAGATCTCGTGATACACGACCGAGAAGTTGCCGCCGAAGTCATCGTCTCGTACGTTGCCCGAGAGGGTGCCCTCGTAGCGCGCGATCACGCCCAGGTGATCAGAGATGGGCCGATCGAACGGGTACAGCTCCCCCTGCAGCTGGTAGACCCAGATGTTGGTCTCTTGCTTGCGCAGGCGATTGTAGATGTCGTCGGAGAAGTCGAGGCTGCGGTGCACCACGCCGGCGCGGCCGCTGATGGCGGCCATGATGCGCGAGCGGTCATCACCGGTGTCCTCGTCCACGCCCTCATCGCTGATGCCGTCGCCGGAGGAGCTCTGCGAGCTCTCCCCGCCGTCCGAGCTCTGGCTCTCCGCCGCCTTGTCCTCGGCAGGGGCCTCGCGCTGGGCGACTTCCGGCGCATCCGGCTCCGGCTCGTCGAGCACGCCATCGGTGGCGGGCGGCTCCTCACGAGTAGCGCGCTTGCTGCTGCTGGCGCCGCCGCCAGCGCGGGTCAACGACTTGTCCAGCTTGTCCGCCGCGGTATCGACGATGTCCTTGGTCAAGCCGGGCAGCCACGAGTTCTTGTAGCGGACCGCCGTGCCCACCCGCACGCCGCGGTCGCCGTCGATCACGCGCAGCGAGACCGCCCAGTTCTTCATGCCCTGGCGGCGCACGACGCCGTCGACGATGGCGTCTGCGCCTTCACCCTCGGCCAGGCGAATGAGCGCACGGCGGTTGAGACCCTTGGAGGTTCGCTCCACGCGAATCACGGTGTGACCGGCGGCCTCCAGAGACTGCGCCACCTTGTCGCGCAGCACGTCGGAGGCGCGACCGCCGAACTCGAGCAGCACGATGCGCGAGCCCGCATGCGCGTCACCCGACCACGCCTGCAGCGCGAGGGCGAGCGGAAGCGCCAGGAGCAGGCGCCGGCACCAGCCGCGCGCGCCCGAAACGTGAGAACGAGACATGAAGACTTTCATCCGCCCCCCGCAGCGACCTGATCGATCCAGTTGATGATGCACTGCCTGTCCGTCTCGCTGAGCGCGTACTCCATCAGCAGCGGCATCGTGAAGCCGCAATTGGGAGCGACCGGGCCCGTTAGCTTCTCTTCCAGGAAGCTGTCCGTCGCGCTGATGTACGGACGCGCGGCAACGGACATACCGTTGGGCAACGTGAAGCACCTCGACTGCACGTTCAGCAGCCGTGATGCCACTCCGGGCGAAACCAGATCCGGGCTACTGGCGCCACCCGCCTCGTGACAGCCGCCACCGCTCGTACAGCCACCTTGCGCCGCGGGACGCCCAAACAACTGGGTGATGTCCGAAGGACAGGCGCCCCCCACCATGCCGCCGCTGCCCGCGCCGCCCGGAGGCGCACCGGCGCCGCCTGGAGGCTGGCCCGTGCTACCCGCGCCGGCGACGGGCGAGCTGCTACCTGCCGCTCCGCCGCCAGGAACGGCAGTCTGAGTGCTACCGCCCGCGCCAGCGGTCGTCTGGGCGTAGCCCGTCTCGCCGAGGCTGGGGAACGTCTCGTCGTCGAGCTCTGCAGGTGAGCCGCATGAAATGAAAACCAGGGCGCCGAGGACGGCGCAGCGCTTTGAAAAGCCCATGTCGAGTCTGTGATCGATGGCAGGAGATGTTGGTTCTTCTCTCGCGCTCCGGCTGCACGCTTCCGCACGTTGCGCGCGCCGGCTCGCGGCAGAAGAAAGCCGCTGAGGTCTCATACTCTGTGCTGAAGCGCCGAAGCTCGCAAGCCTAGACAAAGAGTAGTCATCATCAAGAGTTGGCAAGATCCATGGGATCGCACTGCTGCGCCAGATCGGCGTGTTTTGCGGGATCGCGCAGGGTTCACAGTTGAAAGGGCAGACGCAAGCAGAGCCGTGTAAAGCGGCGTTGTGTTGCATCTCGATGACACGATCTCATGAGGCGTGCCGGTGGCGCGGCCCAGCGTGGAAGGGACTGCTCTGATGTAGAACGCACGAGAGCACCTCGCCTTGAGGTGGGTACACCCCGCAGGTGGTGCCGGCGCGCGGCATCTTAATCAGTTCCGACGCGCTGTCGCCATCTCGTTGGCGGCAGATATCCATCGAGAGCAAAGCTTTCTATTCACAGTGCTCTCGCCGCCACTGCTGCTCGCGGCTGCGCCCTGCCGGAGCGGGCTGCAGGCCTCGCTCAGCTGCGGCGGCGCCGCCGCAAGCGCACGAGCAGCGTGGCCACACCAGCAGCGAGCAGCGCCAGCGGCCCTGAAGGCTTGGTAGCTGCTGGCACCAGCTGCGCCCCATCGCAGCCGTATTCAGGGCCCGCTCCGAGCGCATCGCCGCTCGGGTTGCCACAAGTGCGCAGCTCTTCCTTGTCGGGAGTGCCATCGCCGTCCGAGTCCACCATCTCGTTCAGGCGACTGAGCGCCGAGCGCAGCGCGTTCGCGTCGTTACCGCGGTTGAGACCGAGATCACCCAGCTGCAGCGCGAACGCCTGCTCGGCCGTGCCCTCGCCGCCGCGCGAGGTGGTGTGACAGATCAGGCAACGCGAGCGGGGGTTCGGACAGCGGACAGTGACTGCGCCCACGCTGAGCGTGGCGTCGATCACCGACGGGTACTCGGGTGTGGCCAGGGCGGGCTCGCTCCAGCTCCAGCTGCCCAACATCAACAGAGCCGCGGTCGAGATCTTGCGCATCATGGCCTGCTCCTACCGATCACCGATCACTCACAAGTACACGTGCAGCTGGGCCTGGCCATGGAACACGTCATCCTGGTGCATCACGCCGTCGATGCGCAGCTCCAGGTGTTCCACCGGGAACCAGTTGAGGCCCACCCAGGCGCCGTAGCGAGGCGCACCGGAGCCGCGCACCGGCAACACGCCGGGGCGGTTCAAGAGGCCCTGGTCCAGCACCTCCCCCGTGAGCAGGAAGTGCAGCCCCCGCCACGGCTCGTAGTCCGCCTGGAGGAAGCCGGTGAAGCCCGCGCGCCGCCCCCCCTCCTTCAGCACGTCGATCTCACCCAGCAAGGAGAACTTGGTCGAGGGCCCCCAGCGCAGCAGCAGCCCATCGGCGTAGCGCACCGAGTCCTCGATGCGCGTCAGCGAGTCCACCTGGGAGTAGGTCAGGATCGAGCTGACCCCCACCGCCAGGCGCGGGTTGAGCAGATACTCCAGAGTGGCGGCGTAGCCGCGCTCGCGATAGCGATCCGGGTTCAGCTGAAAGTTGCCGAGCACGAGCATCAGCTCGGTGCGCCAGCGGCCGCCGGTGTACGTCAGCGATGCGCCGTGCTGCTGATCGGACTCGCGATCGGTACGGGTAGACTCGCGCACCCACAGCGTGTGCTCGGGGATGCGGATGCCGAAGGGCAAATTCAAGCGGCCCACCCGCAGCAACGTGTCGTCCTGCAGCCACAAGCCCAGGTAGTGGTTGCGGCTGAGCACGATGAAGCCCTCACCGGGCTCCTGGTTGAGCTGCGCGCCGCGCACGTGTGCGTTGCCCTCGATGCCTCTGGCCACACCCAGGCTCGCGCCCAGCTGAAATTGACCGAAGCGCGCCGAGCCGTACACATCCACCTGCATCGGAAACTGACGCCACTCCGCCGGCACCGTGGGCACCGCGGCCGAGTAGATCAGCATGTGACGGTAGCTGCCGCCCAGGCTCACGTTGCGCGGCTCCTTCAGCGCGCCGAAGAGGAAGCGCGAGCCCTGGCTGTCTTCGGGCATGTCGGCCCCGCCCATGGTGAGCAAGTGCTCGCTCTGGTAACGGCCAAACGCGGTCAGCGTCTCACCGCCAGACGGGTCGGTGTGACAGCTGCCGCACTTCGAGAAGCCGTGCTTGATCATCCATGCGTAGGCCTCTGCGCGCCCGCTCGACAGGGAGACGACAGCGAGAATCCAAAGCCAGCATGCGCCCCTCAGAAACGGAAGGCGTGGCATTGGCCGGCGTTCTTGCCCAAGTGGCGGAAAACGTCAAACGGCACGATGCCAGAAAAGCCCCGGTTCTCAGACCGCTGCGGCGCGCCGGGCGCGGCTGGGCGGCAGCGCACGTTTGCCCCCGCGCCCGCGCGACGTTAGGCTGGTCGAAATGGCTCACTTTCCACGCGGCCACGGCGGCGCAGCGGGTGCGGCTGCGATCCTTGCGATCCTTTGGGCGGCCCAGCTCGCTGCTCAGACGCCAGCGCCCCCCGCGTACCCGGGCCGCCCGTACCCGGGCTCGCCCTATCCGAGCCAGCCCGGCTATCCCGCGCAGCCGAGCCCGCCGCTGGAGAGCGGCGGATTGACGCCGCCGACTAGCTCGAACGCGCCGCGTCCAGGAGAGGCCGAGACGTATCAGCAGCTCGAGCGCGCGGAGCGAGAGGACGCCGGGCGTGGCCTCGAGTTCGTCTGGCTCGCGGCAGAGTCCGGGTACGAGTACCTCGCGCTCGACGCGCTGCACGGCAGCTCGCTGCTCGATGGTCGCGTGATCACTCCGTCCGGCTCGGCACTGGTGCTCGGCGCGGGCGCCGGTGTGCGCCTCATCTTTCTCACCCTGGGCGCCCGGGTGCGAGTGGCGCGGCAGAGCGCGTGGGATCTGTGGACGCTCAATGGCGAGGTGGGCCTGCACTTGCCGATGGGCGAGCTCGAGCCCTCCTTCACGTTCAGCGCCGGCTACGCCACGCTCGCCTCCGTCAGCGCGTCGTCACCGCCCGAGGGCTTCAACGCGGAGGGGGTCGATGTCGGCGGCTTCAATGGCCGGTTAGGCGCGGCGCTGGACTGGTACCTCAACCCGTTGCTCTCGCTCGGGGCGCAGGGCAGCGTGGAGCTGCTGGTCCTGTCGCGTTCGCCGCTGCCGGCCGATGACGCGGCGCCGGTGCTGAGCTGGTACGCGCGAGAGGGCAGCGGCGTGGGGCTGGGGGCGAGCCTGACTGCCAGGGTCGGCTTACATTTCTGAGCCGGAGCGCGCCATGCGAGTCTTCCTGGGCCTGAGCCTCGCGCTCGTCCCATTGCTGGCGGCCGCGTTCTGGTGGCGGCGCTCGCGCACCATGCGCGAGGTCCCCGTGCTCCGTGTCATCACCGTCACGTTCACGGCGGCGCTGCTGGGCGGCGGCTGCCAGCTGCTGGAGACGGCGTTCTGGCGCTGGACGGGGCTGTCGCTGGTGGCCTTGCCCGGCAAGGAGTCCGAGGCGCTGCTGGCGATGTTCTCCTTCGCGGCACCGCTGGAGGAAGGCGCCAAGGTGCTCAGCATCTGGCCACTGTATTCCGCGCGCCGCATCCTCGAGATCCGACACGGTATCGTGCTCTCGGCGCTGGCGGGGCTGGGCTTCGCCATCGGCAAGCTGGGGCTCGGGGTGGGGCTCGGCACGTTGCCCTTCGTGCTGGCTGCGGAGCACACGGGCGCGCTCGCCCTGGACGACCTCGAGCCGCTGCGCGCGGTGCTGGGGCTATTGCCCCACGTGCTCTCCGCCATCGCCTGGGGGGCGACGCTCGGCGTACGAGCCAAGACATCCTGGTTTGCGCTCGCCTGGACCCTCGCCACGGGTCTGCGTGGCCTCTATGACCACATCGTCTTCGGGCGTGGACCCGGGGTGCTGGTGCTCGCGGTGGCACCCCTGCTCACCTTGCTGGCGGTGGCGTACGTGGCGTCACGGCGAGCCATCGCGCGCGAGGCCGCGCGCCGTCCCGCTCCGCGCCGTTCCGGCAGCGATCGCCCTCGCAGCTCTCGCCCCGTCTGGTCCGAGCCGCCCTCGCTCCGCCATGTCTGGCAAGCGCTCGAGCCGCGCCAGGCGCCGCTGATGCTGCACTGGATCGTGCTGGGCATGCTGGTCACGGCGGGCGTGGGCCTGGTGGCCGTGGGCGCAGCGCTGTACCTAGGTCACTGGCTGGGGCTCGATTTTGCGGCCGCTGATGAGGCCGATGTCAGCTCGAACGGGCCGCTGATCTTTCTGGCCATCGCCATCGGCCTGGCCTTTCCCACCGCCGGCTACCTGGTAGCGCGGGCCAGCGGCACCAAGAGCGTGCTCGAGCCTGCGCTCGGAGCCTCGCTGGCGGTGCTCGGGGCGGTGCTCTTTCTGTCGGTGACCACCCCGATCGCCGCGGTCTTTGCACTGGCGCTCACCCCGATCGCGTTCATCCTGGCGTCCGTGGGCGCGTGGCTGGGCATCGGCCGCTAGGGCTCCCCCGCCACGCGCGCACCCCAGACTGGAGGCAGAGGCCTCTGCCCGGAGGCCTTTAGCCAGATGCCTCTACCCAGATGCCTCTAGCCAGAGGCTTCAGGGTAGCGAGCCGTTCAACGGATCGAACGCCGAGGAGGCACGGGGCACGTTGCCCTTCTTGGACTTGCTGGCAGAACGGCTTGGCGTCCTGCGAGGCTTGGCCTTGGCGCTCTTGCTCGCCCGGGAGGCCCTCTCCGCCCGGGCCGCCTTGCCGCTCGAGCCCTTGGCAAAGGCCTTGGCCATGCCACCGCGGACCGCCTCTTTATCCTTGGCGCCGCTGGTGGAGCCCGGCTTGCTGGAAGCCGATGCGGCGGCGGGGGCTTCCTCGCTGCTCTCCTCCTCGTCTTCCGCCTTCTCGCCCTTCAAGCTGCCAATCGGCGCGTCCCCATCGTCGGCGGGCTCGCTCTTGACGGCAGCCGGAGCAGTGGTGCCGGCTGCCGATGCTGAAGAGGTGCCGGACGCTTGCTTCTCCGAGTTGTCGGCAGGGGCCTCGTACGGGCGCGCGATGAGAGCGGCGGCCGAGGCCTGCTGCTCCGCGGCTGCCACCGACGAGGACGACGACGAGAACAGATCCTTGTTGTTGAAGCCGATCACCGCCACCGCCACCACGCCTGCGACAGCCAGCGCCCACCGCTCCGGGCGGAAGCGCCGGCCGCGATTCACGGCGGGCATGTCCTCATCCACGTTCAGCGCCACCGGGCCCGTGCTGTGCCCCAGGGAGCCGCCCGCCGAGGGCGCATAACTCGAGGTCACGGGCGCAAAGCTCGTCGGACCGATGGAAGTTGGCGTGATGGACCTCGGCGCGATGGACTCGTGCACCGCGCTATGCAGCGTCTCCTCACGGGTGCGCTCCGTGTGAGCAGCCGAGCCAGGTGCCTCGAACGGGTTGTGCCAACCCGAGTGGGCGGGCTGCTGGCTCGCCGCACTCTCTCGGGCACTGTCTCGGGCACTGTCTCGGGTAATGTCTCGCGCTACCGGTGCCGCAAACGCATCGCCCGTCGAGTAGCCATTGGAGCCAGCGAAAGCAGGCGCAGCCTCCACCTCGCCAGACGTCTCCTCGTCTGAGCTGTCGAGATCGGCAACCTCACCGAGTGGGGCCCAGGCTTCCATCCCCTCGGTCCACACCGCGGTTTGAGCCGTGATGACACCCAGACGGAAGGCTTCATCGAGCTGATCGACATTCATTTGTTTGATGTCATCACTCGATACGGCTACGAACCACACGTCCTCGGAAGCAGAGCTCCGGTCTTCCGCGGAGGAGGCGTAATTGGCGAAGTCGTTACCTTGACTCATGGCAGGGTTCCAATGGCTTCTAGGCTTACCAGTTCGAGGGGAACAGGGTGAACTCGGAATCGCTGGGCAGAACGCTTCAAACGGGAAACGGTTCCACCCGAATCTCTCTCGCTGCCTCGCGATGACGGGCGAGCGGTCAGAGAGGGATGCACGGCGGTGGCTACGAGAGCAGGGAGCTACGGAGTAGCTGGCTTCACGGGTGCTGCTTCACGGATGCTGTCTGCTGATCGATGGGCTGCTGATCGATGGGCTGCTGACTAGTGGGCTGCTGATCAATGGGCTGCTGACTAGTGGCTGCTTGATTGAGGGGCTGCTGACTAGTTGCGGGCTCGAGTAAGGCCGCTGCAGACTGCTGAAGGCTTGCAAAAGTAGCGGCGTTGGGCTGGCGCTTCCGAAGGTCGAAAGCTGAGGCTAGCAGCCATCGGGTGAGAGCGCATCTCATGATGCGCACCTCGGACGCGCTTTTCTTCCGACCAGATCGGCACGTGGCACGCCGCCAAGCACGCATTTCCACTGCGATCTCTGACGGCGCAGCGAGCGCATGCGGCACTGATCGTGACGGCCGGCCCCTCCTCAAAGGTGGCACGCCACGCCTGGCGGCAATCTGCCGTAAACCTGTAAGCACACAGCGGAACTGGACTGTTTCCTGCTCTTCGTGGACGGCCTACGTAAGCACACGGAACGTACGGGGGCAGGACGGCCCAGGCGGCAGCGAGCCTGAACGGAGCTGCTGACCCAACGTCTTCGCAGGCGCGTGCCGGGCTGCGTCGCTCCAGCATGAACCCCGCGGGGTGATGTGCTCGGCAGGGCGTGCCCGAACCACTCGATCGCACTCGGGGCTCTACGCGCCGCTGCCCTGCACCATTCCCACCCGCTTCGCTCCGCGCACGTAGCGCGCTGAAACACGCGAGTGCCCCGCGCCGGCGCAGCCGAAACTGGCCCCTCGCGGGTCGCTAAGCTCCGCTGCCGGAGCGGCCGTCCCCCGTGAAGTGATGGCACGCGTACTCCTCGCTGCGTTCATCGTTCTCCCCCACGAGAGGTCCCGATGAGCCCGCCCACCTTGCAGTCCCTGCGTAGCTCTGCGCGCCGCTGGCGCTTCACCAGCGGTTTTTTGTTCTTCGGGGCGCTGACGGTGGTGGCCGGATATTACCTGCCCCTGCGCCGCGAGACGGCCCGCCTGCGCGCGGACGCGGCCGAGCTCCGTCGCGAGCTAGGCGACACCCGGCGCGAGCTAGCAAGCGAGCTGACGAAGGCGCGCGAAGCGCCACCCACCCGTGCCGTAGCGACACCAGCTAGCCTGACCCTGACCGCCGGAGTGCCAGGCACCGTGTCGCCTCCGTCACCTGCCCTGCCTGCAGCCGCCGAGCGGACGCAGCGCGAAGATGAGGAGCGCGCGGTGAGACAGCGCATCGAGCGGCTGGAGCACAAGCTGGAGAAGCGCTTTGGCGAGCTGGAGCGCAGCCACCAGCTGAGCGTGTCCAGCGCCGGCGATCGCGTCTCGGTGGCGGTCGCGAGCGGCCGCCTGTTCAGCGCCAACACGGTGGAGGTGAGCGCCAGGGGCCGCTCGCTACTGTGCGAGCTGGCCGAGCAGATCATGGACGACTACCAGGGCCAGCTGCGCGTGACCGGTTACTACGGGCAGCCACGGGTGAGCGAGGCGGCGCTGAAGCGTCGCTACGCGACGCCCTGGGAGCTCTCCGCGGCTCGCGCCGCGCGCACGGTGGACGTGCTGGTGCGCGTCTGCAAGGCGCCGGCCGAGCGCTTCCTGGCCGTGGGCTACGGCCCGCGCGCGGCAGGGCCGCTGGGCGAAAACGTGGCGTTCGAGTTCATCGTCTCCGCAGCGGACTGAACGAACTCGTCGCTGCGCCAGCCCAGGTGCCCGTAGCGGTGATACTCGCGACTGATCGCCTGCTCGCGGTGGAAGAACAGCAGCTCATGGCGGCCGTGCGCGAGCACCTTGCGCGCGTCCATGTGACAGCCGAGCCGTGCGGCGGCGCGCAGCACCCCCTCGGGCACGGGCCCACCTCGACCCAGCCAGCGCACGCGCTCGATGCCTGTGAGCCGCGCCGCGAGCTCTCGAGCCGACTCTGCCTGACCGCTGCAGCCACACGCAGCGAGCAAGCTCTCGAACAGGGGCGCCGTGAGCTCGCCCGGCGAGGCTCCGTCCCGGCACCAGCTCAGCTGCCAGCCGCTCGCCGACAGCAGCGCCGCGGCACAGGCAGACGCCAGCTCCAGCGGTTCGCTGGCGGGCGTGGCCACCAGCAGCAAGTCGCCGCACGGCAGGTAGCGCAGCAGGTTATCCTGGCCCAGCACCTCGGGCGCTGGATGCTCCTGACGGAAGTAGCTGCGCAGCCAGTGCTCGTAGCCGCGCGCGCGCTCCGCCCACTGGCGCAGCTCCGCCACGCTCAGCTCGGCGCGCGCCCACTGCGCCAGGCGCTCGAGCTGCGGTGGCAGGTCCTCCAGCAGCTGCGGCGCGCTCGGCGCCGGACCGTCTTCCAGCTCCAGCAGCTGCGCCACGTAGTTGGGGCCGCCTGCCTTGGCGCCCGGGCCCACGGCGGAGGCCTTGTGCCCGCCAAAGGGCTGCCGGCCCACGATGGCGCCGGTGATGGTGCGGTTGAGGTACAGGTTGCCGGCGTTCATCTCCGCCAGGAAGCGCTCTTGCTCGCGCTCGTCCAGGCTGTGTAGCCCTGCCACCAGACCGTACGGCGTGCCGTTGGCGAGCTCCAGGGCGTGGCCCAGATCGCGCGCGCGGAGCACGCCCAGCACGGGACCGAACAGCTCGGTCTGATGCGTGAAACTGCCGGCGCTCACTCCCAGCTTGATGCCAGGCGACCAGAGCCGCGGGTTGTCCGGATCCGGGCGCGGTTCGAGCAGCCAGGACTCGCCGGGCTCGAGCTGGGTCAAGCCGCGGCGCAGCGGCCCCTCTGGAGGCCGGATCAGCGGGGTCACGCGGCTCGACGGCTGCCACGCCGAACCCACCACCAGGCTGCTGGCTGCGTCGCGCAGCTGCGCCAGAAAGTGCCGATCCTCGTACACCTCCGAGGCCAGGATGAGCAGGCTGGCGGCGCTGCACTTCTGTCCGGAGTAGCCGAACGCCGATGACACCAGGTCGTGGATGGCGAGCTCGCGATCGGCCAGCGCCGAGACGATGAACGGGTTCTTCCCGCCGGTCTCGGCGCACAGGTGCATGCTGGGGCGCTGCTCCAGGAAGTAGCGCGCCGTGCTGGTCGCGCCCGTGAGCACGACCCCGCGCACCGCGGCGTGCCGCAGCAGCAGGGTGCCCACATCGTCCCGGCACAACACCAGCTGCAGCGCTTCCTTCGGCACCCCGGCGTCCCAGGCCGCGGCGCACAGCTGCTCGCCCACGAACGGGGTCTCCAGCGCGGGCTTGAACAGCACGGCATTGCCGGCGAGCAAGCCTGCCAGCACGCCGGACAGCGGAATGGCGAGGGGAAAGTTCCACGGTGAGGTGACCAGCACCACTCCGCGCGCCCGCAGCACGAGGCTCGGATCGCGCCCCAGCTCCTCGGCTTGCCGCAGATAGTACTCGGCAAAGTCGATGGCCTCCGACACCTCCGCGTCGGCCTCGCTCACCCGCTTGCCCGCGTCGAGCACCATGGCGGCGATCAGCGAGGCGCGCCGCCGCCGCAACACGCGCGCCAGGTTGCGGGCCCACTCCACGCGCTCTGCCAGCGCAGTGCCGGCCATGTTCTGCTGCGCCGCCTCGGCGCAGCCGAGCGCTCGGGTGATCTCCTCGGCGCGCGCCAGCTGGCAGCGATACGGCACCACGCGCGGCCGGGAGGGGTCGAAGCCGTATTCGATCTCGCCCGTCTCGGCGCGCGCGCCGGCGATGATGGAGGCGATCTCGAAGCTCGGTCGCGAGCGCGCCTGCTCCAGCGCCGAGCTGACCGCCTCGCGGTGGGCCGCCTCGGCGAAGTCCGTGTCCGGCTCGTTGCGGAAGGGCTCCGTGGAGGGCAGATCCACGATCTCGCCGAAGCGATCGCGGCTGCGCAACGAAGCGCTGCTGACGCTCTCCACCGCCTCATGCGCAGCGAGGAAGCGCTGCGCCTGCTCGCGGTACTGGGCGTCGCCGGGCCGCATCGAGAAGGAGTAGCGCAGGAAATTCTCGCGCGACGTGTTCTCGTCCAGGCGGCGCAGCAGGTACGCCACGGCTGTGTCCAGCTCGTGCGCGCTGACCGCGGGCGCATACACCAGCACGGGCGCGCCAAGCGCCGTGAGCGCGCGCTGCACCGAGCTGGCCATGCCCTCCAGCACCTCGAAGCCCACGTTACGGCCCACCCCGCGCGAGGCGCGCAGCACCAGGCCCAGCGCCAGATCGAAGATGTTGTGACTGGCAATGCCGAGCTGCAGCGCGTCGGCGTGCGCCGGCTCGGTGCCGGTGTACAGCATGCGCTTGTAGTTGGCGTCCACGTCTGCCTTGCTGGGATAGATGGGCAGCGGCCAGCCCATGCGCGAGGCGTGCACCCGCTCCGCGGCAAGGTTGGCGCCCTTGACGATGCGCAGCCGCAGCGGCGCCCCGCCGCGCCGCCTGCGCTCCATGGCCCAGGTCGTCAGCTCCCGCTGCAGCGCGGCCGAGTCGGGGATGTACGCCTGCAGCACGATGCCGGCGCTCAGCTGTTGAAACTCCGGCTCATCCAGCAGCCGCTGAAACACGGACACTGTCAAGCGCAGGTCGCGGTACGCTTCCATGTCCAGATAGACCAGCTTCGAGCGCGTCGCCGGCGGACGCGACGAGGAGTCCGGCGCCAGATCGGGAGCCGTGCTCACCGAGCTCAGGGCCGCGCGGTAGATCTGACGCAGCCGCTCGGAGATGCGCTCGCGGCTGGACTCCCAGGCGAACAGATCGACCTGGCTGAAGATGGACGACAGCTTGACGGAGATGGTCTCCACGTCAGGGCGCGCCAGGAGCTGCAGGTACTCGGACAGGCGTTGCTCGGCGCGTGCCTCCCCCAGCACCTCTTCGCCGAGCTGGTTGACGTTCACCTGCACGCCCTCTGCGCGGCGCTGCGCCAGGTAGCGGGAGAGCGGCTCGTCCTCCAGCGGCACCACCAGCCCCTGCACCTCTCGCCGGATGTGCTGCGTGATCAGCTTGCCTGTCAGCCGCGGCACCAGCCCGCCCAGCTGAGCCCCGAGCTGCAGCTGCAGCTGCTCGAAGGCGCTCAGAAAGCGCGGCACACCGAGCTCACCGATCAGGTACTGCAAGAGCGGCAGCGCATGGGTCAGGCTCTTGTCGCGCGCCACGCGATCCGTGAGCAGCACGCTCAAGAGCTGGCCCGGTGGGTCCGCCATCAAGCGCGAGAGCCGCCGGCGCCGCGCGCGCTCCATGCGATCGACTGACCCTTCGGCGACCACGAACAGTAGCTCTGCCAGCTCGAGCGCCCTCGCCCCCGCCTCGGCCCGGCTCAGCGAGCGCCCGGAGACGGCCGCGAGGAGCTGCCGTGCAGCCTGAAGAGCGCTGGCTGCTGTGTGGACGCCTGCTGAAGCGCCACCCGCTGGAGGATCCCCCATCGAAGGGCTGCGTGTCGAAGGGCTGCCTGCTGAAGGGCTGCTCGCCAGAGGGCTGCTCGCCGCTTCGCTGCCCTGATGATGACCGTCCGCCGTGTGCTGGTTACCCACTCCCCTACAGTACGGCGCTCTACTGGAACAACCCCGCGATGATTCGATCGACCATTACGCCTGTTGCAAACGCGGCCAGCATCTTGAACTTGAACATCGGGTCTTTGACCTCGCCCGGCACGGCGTCCGGCGAGTCCGATATCCCCGGAAAAGCCCCGGTGCTGACGCTGGCCATGCCCAGGGGCCCGGAGGCTGCGGGCGCCACGTTGGCCGGCGCCAGGTTTGCGGAGGCCACCATTGCCGGTGCCGAGCCGGGGCCCGCGCTCGAAGCCACGGGCGCCAGCAGCTCGGGCTTGCGCTCGAAGCCGGAGCGCACATCTTCGGCAAAGAACTCGCTCCGGCCATTGGCAGCGCCATTGCTCGGAAGCTCCGGCGCCTGACCGTGCAGCGGAGGGGGGGGCAAGCTGCTTGGGGAGAGGCCGCCTGGCACCAGCGGAGGTGGTGAGACATTGCCTGCCTCCAGGCCACCAGCCCCAGGCTCGGAGAGCGGCGGTGGCAGCGCCCCCGCGCCGGAGGAAAACCCTGCACCAGAAGGCAGCCCTGCACCAGAAGATAGCCCTGCACCAGAAGATAGCCCTGCGCCGGACGAGAGCCCTTCGCCCGAAGAAAGCCCAGCGGAGACGGCCGCCGACAGACCGCCGGGCAGAGCACCGGGGGGCAGAGCTGCGGGCGGCATGCCCACTGCCGGTAATCCACCGATGAAACCGGTCGGTGGCGCCAGCGGCAGCGAGGGCATCTCGAACTGCAGCGGGCCACCGCTGTTGATGCTGCCCTCGCTGATGGAGACCGTGGCGCCGTCGGCGTCATCGTCCTCCGGCGAGATGGTATTCAGCGGTGCCGGCGCCTCGGAGACGCGCGTGATCCGCTTGCCATCCACCTCGTCGAGCAGCTGCGCCACCAGCGCCCCCTGCCGCTTGACCTCCACGATCGCACCACACACGCGGCACTTGAGCTTGACGTTGCTCTTATCGGCAATCCGCTCTTCCGGCAGGCTGTATGCCTTGCCGCAGCTCTGACACGCGAATCTCATGGCTCCTACCTGGGCTAGACCGTTTACTGCACATGGCCCGGAAATGTGAGGCCATAGTTGTGGGTTTTTGTGTTCCTCGAAGCGCGGCCGTCGCCGTCGATCGGCTGCAAACCCGCTCGAAAATCCTGCGCTCGTCCCCATGCTGCACCGCTCCAGAGCCGCACGAGGGCCGCCGCCACCCCGCTGCTGCCGCCCACTCGCTGGCGAACTGCAGCTCCGCACATGCTGCCACCTGGACGCGACGAAATCTGCAGCTCTAATCCGGCTCGCCTTCAGCCGGCCCAGAAGCCTGTGGACGGCTCGCCGAGACTTCGCCCCTTACTTGCCTGCGCCGGGAGTTGAGCGAAAGTAGGAGCGGGGTTTCCGATTCTTGACAACGCAGCGCGCTAACATCGGGGTGTTCGTCGACACCCTGGACCAGGACTACCAACAGCAGATCGTCCTGGGCATCGACGCGGAGGCACGTTCGCTGGAGCTGGACGTCACCTGCTTCATCGGCGGGCAGCTGGCTGCGCCTGACCCCGGCCAGACGCAGCTGAACGCCGTCTACGACCTGTGCATCGCCGAGAACATCCAGGCGCTGATCGTGCTCTCGGGCACGCTCTCGAACTACTGCGGCATGGAGGCGCTGGGCGCCTTCTGCCGGCGCTTCATGCGCCTGCCCGTGTGCAGCATCGGTGGCAACCTGTCGGGCGCGGTGGAGGTGGCGGTCGACAATCGCGCGGGCGTGCGGCAAGCGTTGACCCATCTGGCGCAGACCTGCGGGCGGCGCCGCATCGCCTTCGTGAAAGGGCCGCCCGGCAACGACGAGGCGCAGGAGCGCTTCGAGGTGTACGGCGAAGCAGTGGCCGATCTGCGGCTGGCCAACGAGGCAGAGCTGGTCGTCGAGGGTGACTTTCTCGAGCCCTCCGGCGTGCGCGCCGTCAAGATCCTGCTCGATGATCGCCGGCTCGGCTTTGACGCGCTGATGTGCGCGAGCGATCTGATGGCCATCGGGGCCATGCGCGCGCTGGCCGAGCGCAAGGTGGCGGTGCCGCAGAAGGTGGCGGTGGTCGGCTTTGACGACATCCAGTCCGCGCGCTTTGCAGCACCCTCGCTGGCCACCGTGCGCCAGCCGCTGTTCGAGCAGGGCCGCCGCGCGTTGCGCGAGGTGGTGGCGCGCATCTCCGAGAAGGATCTGCCCGGGCGCGTCTTCCTCGACGCCACCTTCATCCCGCGCGAGTCTTGCGGCGCCCGCTCGCTCACCGGCAACAGCTCCGGGGCCGGCTCCATGCTGGCGGATCCGGAGCTGCTGGAGCCGCTGCGCTTCGAGGAGGCGTACCGCCTGGCGCTGCCGCGCATCCTGGCTGACGTGCGCCGGGTGATCGAAGAGGCTGGCTTCGACTGCGACCCGACCCTGCCCGACACCTTGCTGGTTCAGGCCGCCACCGACATCCAGGGGCGGCGCCGCGGCTTGCTGCAGGGGCAGAGCTTCGTCTCGTTCCTGGAGGACGTGATCGGCCAGATGGACTCGTCGCACTGCAGCGACGTGAGCGCCTGGCAGGAGGTCATCACGGTGATGCGCCGGCACTTCTCGCTGTGCCTGCGTCAGGATCCGAAGTGGCGCCGTAGCGCGGACGAGATGTGGCACATGGCCCGCTCCTCGGTCAGCTTGCTGGCAGAGCGCAGCCAGGCCCGGCGCTGGCTGTCCGAGTCGGCGCTCTCGCAGACGCTGCGGCTCGCGGCGCATCGCCTGCTGAACGCCACCGACTGGGCCGAGCTCGGGCGAGCGCTGGCTGACGTGTCGGCGCGGCTCGGCATCCCCGGCTGTTTCATCGCGCTCGGCAGCCCCGCCGGGCCAGCCCGCGGCGCGCTCTTGGTTCGCCAGTCAGAGCTCGAGCTCAACCCTGCCGGCGAGTATTCCGAACGCAACCTGGTGCCCGAGGCGTTCCGCCAGCCTGACCGGCGTGGCATGTGGTTCGTACAATCGCTGGTGCTGCGCGGCCGCCTGCTTGGCTACGTGGTGTTCGAGACGGGGCCACTCGACGGCAGGATCTACGCTTCGTTGCGGGACTCGTTGAGCGCTGCGATCGAGGGCCTGCGCAGCTCGCCAGCCGGCGCGGCTGCCACCAGCGAAACACCGCGGTGAAACACGCTGCAGGGCGCAGTTCTGCACCACTGCAACACGCCGCGAGGCGTAAAATCAGGCCTGTGCAAACGAAAAGAGCTACCGGCCTCGAAGACCTAACAAATTTGCGCGGCTTTTTAACTGGGTCGGGGCTCAACAGGTACGGCTCGAGTCCGTTCTTCAGTCCACGTGGCAGCCTGGGGTCTATTCGAGAAGAAGGATGTAGAATCCCTGCAGCGCGTAGCGAGCGCTCGTACCATGGACGGGTACAAGATCCGCGCCAAGATCGCCCTGAACTTCCCGAAGGCCGTGAACAACACGGAGTCGGAAGACATCATGATGCAGTACGCGCGCGCCTTCGCAGCTGCGGTCGAGTGCGAGCTGAGCAACGGCGACCTGCCCTTTGAGGAGCATGAGCTGTTTCAGCGCATCACCGATCAGGTGACCGTCCTGCCCAAGAAGAACGTGCGCCTGATCGGCCTACATGTCTGGCACAAGGGCGCCGTCAGCAGCCGCTCCATGCTGGCAGTGAAGCCAGAGGGGGGCGCTGCACCCGCAGGTAGCCCCACTGTGCCGGCGATGCCGGCCGTGTCGCAGACGCGCGAGCGGGCGATGTCGACCGAGAGCGCACACACGGCCACCACCATCAAGCCGCCCGAGAAGGGCAGCCCCTCTGCCAGCGCGCCGCTCAGGCCGAGCATGGCCACCCAGGCCGCCCTGTCGCAGCCGCCCGCCGCTCGCCCAGCCGCTCCTGCTGCGCGCCCCGCTGCCGGCCCGCCCGCTAGCTCCCCCTCATCACGGGTCACCACCCCGGCAATGCCCACGCAGCGCCCGGCGTCGCCCACGCCGGGCATCCCGAATCGTCCGGCAGTCAGCCCGGCCGTCTCCGGCACTCGTTACAGCGCGGGCAGCGCACGCACGCCCGCCGCACCACCGACCACCACCGGCAGGCCTGCCACGGTGCCGATGACCACCGTCAGCCCAGGACAGTCGGCAGCGTTTCCAGCGGCCGCGCGCATGGCCAGCGGCGTGGTGCCCGCGGTCGAGCCGCGCATCGTGCGCAGCAAGTCCGGCTTCTCCCTGGCGCTGGAGAGCTGCTCGGGCGACACCGCAGAAGATCTCGGCCGTGGCCTGGCGCAGCCCATTCGTGACGCGGCCGCCGACGTGCTCTTCGCCACCCTGGGTGCCTTGCACGGCGCGCTCGTCGATCCGCTGTCGTTGCTCGATGGCCGGGGCGACGAAGAGCTGCGGCGGAGCCTGGTGGGCGAAGCCTGCGTATATGCCTGCTACGTGCTGTACGAGGGGCTGACGCGCACCAGCTTGCCCCAGATGCAGTCCATCCTGGTGGTCCAGGGGGCTTGCATCCATGCTCTCCTGGATCAGAACATGCCCGTATCTGAGCTCAGCCGCTACCTGGCCACGGAGAGCCCGCGGGAGGAGTTCTCGGCGCGCGTCTGCGGGCTGCTGGGCGTGCGCGAGACGCCGGAGATGCAGCAGCGCGTGGAGGCTCACCTGCGCGCGCTGCGGCTGGACGTGCGCAGCTGCACCGAGCAGATCGAGCAGCGCCTGCAGCGTGCCAAGGCGCACGGCGAGCAGAAGACGGGATAGCATCCCGCCAGGTGCCGGATTACGCTAAGCGCATGACCACCAAGGCGCGGCGTATCCCAATCCAGAAATACATGACGCGAGCCCAGTACTTTGCGTCACCCGAGGAGAGCGTGCTGCTCGCTTACGAGCGCATGATCGAGCACGATGTGCGCCACCTGCCGGTGCTGCAGGGGCAAGCTCTGGTGGGAGTGTTGTTCAAGAGCGATCTGAAGCTGGTTGGCTCGCTCGATCCAGCAGTGGTACGGCCGATCAAGGTCCAGTCGGTGATGGTTACCGAGTACTACACGGTGGGCCCGGACGAGGCGCTCGACGTGGCGGCGCGCGAGATGTCCAAGCGCAAGTGGGGCTCGGCGCTGGTGGTCGAAGAGGGCAAGGTCGTGGGCGTCTTCACCACGACGGACGCGCTGCGCGCGCTCTCCGACGCGCTGACGGACTCACTGCCCGAATCGATGCGGCTGTAGACCGGCTGTAACCCTCAGCGCAGCTCCGTCACCGCCACCACGGCAAACCCGCCCGGCTCCAGCTCCACCGTCTGACGCTTGCGCGTGGAGCCGATCACCACCTCCACCTCGTGTTTCCCTGGCGGCAACGCCAGGCGGCCCAGGCCGATGCGCGCTGGCAGCGTGGCCCAGCTGCGCGTGTCCGGCACGTCCGTGGCGGTGAGCGTGGCCTGGGTGCCCAGGCTCAACAGCGCGCCCACGACACCGCCGCCCGCGGCCTTGCGCGTCACCTCCCCCGCCACGAGCCGCGTGATGAGGCGCGTGATCGCCGAAGCGACGAGCGTGCCGCGCGCATCATCCCAGGCCTTGCGAGCCTCGCTGTCCACGGCGAGGCCGAGCTCCAGCGGCTCGCTCCTGCCATCCACGATCAGCTCGGGGGTGCTCACCTTGCGCTCGTCGCCGAGCGCGGGATAGTTGACCCACGTCACCAGGCCCTGCGCCGCCAGCTCATTGGCGCGGCCCACGTCGTTGGGGCTGAGGATGCCGCTCGCGTAGGTCAGCGCCAGGCCGATCGGCACGCGCTTCGGGATCTTCGGCGGGACGCGCCCGTGGTTCACCACCACCAGGAGCTCGGCAGGGTTCTCCTCTTCCGCCACGCCACCCGGCGCCGGCACGTCCAGGATGGCCTGGATGCGCTTGGTGCGATAGCTGGCGCGAGCGCCCAGACGGCGGATCACCGGCTCGAGGCTCTTGAAGCTGTCGAACTGCAGGGCCTCGTCGTAGTAGCGCAGTGCCTCCTGAGCGTCGCCGCTCTTCTCGAAGATGAAGCCGGCAAGATAGCTGCCCGGGCCGATCAGCGACTGCCCCTGACCCTCGTGGCTGGAGATGAAGCTCTGCATCACCGCCAGGCGGCGCGCCTCTACCCGCGCGCCGTTCAGATCGTGCGTCTGCAGGTAGTTCACCATGTTCTGGGTGTTGATCAGCAGCTTCTCGTAGAACGGCGCCTTGTACGGGCCCGTGTCATCGGAGAACATGTACTTTCCGATGTCGTCGATGGTGCCGCGGTTGAAGTCGAGCACCTCGATCTGCTTGTCGGCCACTTCCAGATCACGGCTCGACAACTTGTAGTCCTGGAGCTGCTGCAGGATCATCGCCCGATCCAGGATCAGCACGGTGTTATCCCCACCGATCTCCTTCGGCAGCTCCTTCGCGCTCTCCACCTCCAGGCGCTCGTTGTAGAGCTCCAGCGCCTTCTTGGCGTTGCCCGCATCCAGGGCTGAGCGCGCCTCTTTCGTGTGATCAGAGTGGCTGGCACAACCCCAGGCCACCACCGACACGAGAGCGCACACGCTGACTCGAAACCATCGCTTGGCGTACATGGCAAAATAGCTGACGAGCCGCTGCCCATCGGGAGCGGCTCGCTCAGCGCAAGAGTTGACTGTTCGTTAGCCCGGCGAGCGCGTTAGCGGAAGCCCGATGAGCGTTACTTGACGATCGCCTTGGTGACGTTCGCCTTGTTCTGCCAGAGGATGTCGCCCGTCTGCACATCCAGCACGCGCATGAACAAGAAGTACTGCACGCGCCGCTCCCCGCTCTGGCGCTCGTCGGCGCTGTAGACGCGGCCCGTCACGAAGTAGCGCACGCCCACCTGGTTGCCCAGGCGCGCCACGGTGGAGGCGTCGAACGCATCCGACTGCTGCTTCTCCACCTCTTTGATCATCTCCGGCTGCGAATCACGGCTGACCACGCGCACGTGACCGGCGTTGACCAGCTGCGTCTCCACGTCCGTGATCAGCGCCTGCAGCACGCTGTCGATATGCTCGCTCGTGTCGTTGCGCATCGAGAGCACGGCGACGGCGGGACGGTCCTCACCCTCCCAGCGCTTCACCAGCGCGGAGTTCTGCAGTGACTCCATGTTCTCGTGCAGCATCAGCTCCAGGTCTCGCCGGTCGAGCCCGGTGCTCATGGCAGCGTCGTCCAGCCCCTGAACGTCGGAGCCACGGACCGCCTTGGCGCCGCCGCCGCAGGCGCTCAGCAACACGATACCGGCCAGGGCTGCGGCCACCGACCAACCCCCGCGATGTTTCCCCATCCAGCTGCGCATCGACATTCGTCTTCCCTTTCCGTCGTCCAAGCCAGGCCACCAATCTCAGCCAGCTGAGCTTCGAGCGCCGATTCTCAGCCACTCTCAGCCATGTCCCTGGCCCTGTACCGGCCGTGTCTCAGCTGCATCCAACCGTATATCGAACGTATCTCAGCCGGGCCCACCAGGTTACGCACGTAACCTGCCGCGAACCGCGCGGCTCCGCAAGGCCCGTCACTCACGCTCGAGGCCTCACCCGCGGCGCACCGGGATGATCTGTACGCGACGATCGTCGCCCTCGCCCTCGCTCTTGGTGACCACCCCGTCGAACTTGGCCAGCGCCAGGTGCACCACTCGACGATCCCGCGGGCTCATCGGCTCGAAGGTGATGATCTGGCCGTCGCTCACTGCTTGCCGCCCCAGGCGGCGCGCCATGTTCGCGAGCGAGTCTTCACGGCGGCTGCGATAGCCGTCGGCGTCCACGCTCACGTAGCGGCGCTCGAGCCCTGGGCGATTCATCGCGCGATTCACGATGAACTGCACGGCCGCGAGCACCTGGCCCTTCTTACCGATGATGCGCCCCGCGTCAGGGCCGGTGACCATGATGTGGATGTCCCCGCTGTCGTCATCATCGCGGCGCTGCAGGCGCACGTCACAATCCATGCCCATCTTGGCGATGATGTCGCGCGCAAAACTCAGCGCCTCGCGGCTGCGCTCGTCCGCCGCCAGCGCGTCCGCATCGTCCGCCGCTGCTCGGGCCGCGCGTGCCGGGCGGCGCCGGCGGCTGCGACCGCGGCTCTCCCCTGCCTCACCAGGCTCAACCGCGGCCCCGCCCTCCTCTTCGTCCCGCTCGGGGTCGGCGGCCTCGATCTGTCCCCCGTCTCGCTTCGACTCGTTCATGTCATACCTTTCCTTCGACAAGGACCGGTTTGCTTCGAAAGTTCTCTATGCCTGCCCCAGCCGCGCCTGCGCGCTGCGCCGCACCTGGCGTTCCACGAGCTGCTGCTGAACGATGGCGAGCACGCTGTTGGTAAACATGTACACGCCCAGCCCCGAGGGCAGGAACAGCATGAACACCGTGAACATCGCCGGCATGAAGTACAGCATCATCTTCTGCTGCGCAGGGTCGCCCCCCTGCATCGGCATCATCTTCTGCTGCAGGAAATAGGTGCCGCCGATCACGATGGGCAGAATGAAGAAGGGGTCCGGCGCCGACAGGTCGGGGAACCACAAGAACGGCGTGTTGTAGAGCTCCACCGCGGTCTGCAGTGTGGTGTACAGCGCAAACCAGACCGGCATGGAGGCCAGCTGCGGCAAGCAGCCCTTCAGCGGGTTCACGTTGTGCTTGCGCCAGAGCTCCATCTGCGCCAGCCCGCGCCCCTGAGGGTCGTCCTTGAACTTCTCCGTCAGGGCGTCCATCTCCGGCTTCAGCTCGCGCATGCGCACCATGTTCCTGATGCTCGGCCACGAGAGCGGAAACAGCAGGATGCGCGCCGTGACCGTGAGCACGATGATGGCCACGCCCCAGTTGGGCACCGCCTCATACACCCGCTGCAAGAAGTTCACGAGCACCTTGGCGATGACGGAGAAGAAGCCGAGATCGATCAGCTCCACGAACGGCTTCTGACCGCCGCCCGCCTCCGCGAGGATTTTGCGCTCCTTGGGGCCCACGTAGGCCAGTGAGACGTAGCTGGCGCTGTTGCCGGGCGCCAGGCTGGTGAGCGGATACGCCAGCCGCGCGCGATAGAACGAGCCGGACTGGGGATCGGACGAATTGCCGTCTTTGAAGTAGTTCTCCACCAGCAGCTGGCACGCCGGTGAGCCCTGACCCGAGATGGCCGCCAACCCCTGGGTGAAGTAGGCGTTGGAGACCGCAGCGATGCTGGCCGGCATCCGCACCTGGTACCAGCCCGAGGGCTTCAGCACCTGATACGCCTCGCTGTCAGTGAAGTCCCCTGGCTCGAAGTCCGTTGGCAGCAGGCGCACGGTGGACCCGTTCTCCGCCACGCACTCGACGTGGGTGACGTAGGGGCTCACCCGGAACATGTGGCCCGTCACATCCTCGGTGCGGTACCAGGCCACGGTATCGATGGCGAAGGCGTGGCTGCGCGGCGCGCTGTCCAGGTTCTGGATCGTGTGCGAGACCTCGATCTCGTACGGGCGCTCGGTGGCCCGCAGCGTCTTGGTGATGTGCACCTTCGCGTCGCGATAAGAGAAGGTACAGCTGCGCGGGTCTGCCGCCTCGATCTGGTAGTCGACGCTGTCGAAGTCGATGTTCCACGCCGTATCCGCCGGCACCTCGGCGCTGGCGTTGCGCCACTGGGAGAAGAGCTGCTGGCGGAACTCGTGCAGACCGGGCGCGTTGGGATCGTCGGCGGCGGGGCTACCCAGGGCCACGCCGGGATGCGGCGTGGTGGACAGATCGATGGGCGCTCCGTCCTTCTGGTACTGCTGCTTGCGCAGCTCGAAATGCTTGAGCGCAGCGCCGCGCGTGTTGAAGCTAGCGCGGTAGTGCTCGGTCTCGAGCTCGCAGGACTGGTACGGGGCGCGCACGGCGGGCGTCACCCGCGACTCGGGCCCCAGCGGCTGCCCGGCAGCGACGCCGTCCGAACCGGCAAAGAGATAGCGGTACAGGAAGAACCCTGCCACCGCGAGCAATAGAATGCGAAGAAACCCCGAGCCTTGCATCAGGCCGAAAACTCCGGCGGTGGATCATGACCGCCCGCAGAAAAAGGATGACAACGCAGGATGCGGCGCACGCCCCACCAGAGGCCACGCAGCACCCCGCCTCGCTCGATACAACTGATCGTGTACCGCGAACAGGATGGTTCGAAGCGACAACACTGCCCGAGCAGCGGCGAGAGCAGCCACTGGTAGATGCGAATCAGCAGGATGACCAGCGTGCTCAGCTCGGAGCCGAGCCGGCCCCACGGGCCTGCGCCCGAGCTCTGCCGCCTGCGCCGACGAGCAGCGCCCGGACACTGAGCGTCCCGACACCCGGCGCTCAGAGATCCAGCGACCAGCGGCTCACTACCGAGCGCAGGCACCGCCCCCCGCTGCTGCACGTTGCCTCGGAGCTCCACGCTGAGGCGCTCTAGCACGAATTCTTCGTGGCCAGGGCCGCACGGCCCTGGTCTTCCGTGGAGGGGACCGGCAGCTCCGCGAAGCGGCGCGCGATGCGAGCCCGACAGCTCTGCCATTCGGACACCACCTCTGCGAGGCTGCGTGCGCCCAGGCCCTGCCGCACGATGACCACCAGAGCGAGCCCGGCGGGAAACTGGCTGCGCACACAGCGAAACGCCTCACGTGCCAGCCGCTTGGCGCGATTACGCTGAACGGCGTTACCCACCCGTCGAGAGGCTGTTACCCCGAGCCGTGGATGGCTCGAGGTAACTTCGCCAACTGGTGAACGGCCGAGCAAGAACACAAACCCCCGGGACACCACGCGATGGCTGGCGTCCTGGATGGCACGAAACTCGGACCGCTTGCGGATTCGATCGCTGGCCGAAAACCGACCTAAAGGCCGGAGCTCGTCCACCGGATCACTTCTTGTCGTTGCCGGTCACGGCCAGACGCCAGCGGCCACGGCGGCGGCGATTGGCGAGGACGGCGCGACCACCTGCGGTCTTCAGGCGTTTACGAAAGCCGTGGGTGCGGCGGCGGCTGAGATTATGGGGCTGATAAGTGCGTTTCATAGGTCACTCGCTGAGTCGCGCCGCTCACTTGCTGTGCGGAGGCATCTTTGCCTCCTTGAAGACGACATGCTGTCGGACGACGGGATCGTACTTCTTGAGCTCGAGCTTGCCCTGCTGGGTGCGCTTGTTTTTGTCGGTGTAGTACGTAAACCCGGTACCGGCCGAAGAGACGAGGCGGATTCTATCGCGCATGGCGGCGTGCGAGTATCACGCGGGCCCGCCGATTGCAACCCCGCTCGCTCCCCGGCGGAGCGGAGCGTTCGCTCCCCGCCGGGCGAGCCCGCACAGATCGGGGCTCAAGGAGCGGGGCTCAAGGAGCATCAGTGCTGATGACCTTGAACTCGACCCGCCGGTTCTGAGCTCGCCCGGCGTCCGTGTCATTGGTGGCGACCGGGCGATCGGGGCCAAAGCCCTTCGCCTGGAGCCGCTCCGGCGCAATGCCCTTGTCGGTGAGATATTTAACCACCGCCTGAGCACGCCGCTGGCTCAGCTCACGGTTGTACCCCGGGCTCCCGCGGTTGTCCGTGTGACCATGGATGGCCATGCGGATCTCCGGCGCGTCATTCAGGACCGCGACGACCTCATCCAGCAGCGAGAAGCTGGTGCTCTTGATCTCGGCCGTCCCGGTCTCGAATTGCACCGGCTCCAGCAGCTTGAGCTCGCTCTTGCCTTCCTCGAAGACCAGCTTCTTGGGCGGAGGCGAGCAGCCATCCCGCTTGGGATCCCCCTGCTCGATGCCGGGGGAGCTCGGGCAGGCGTCGCGCACGTCCAGCACGCCATCCCCATCCGCGTCCTGCTCAGGACAACCGTCGTCGTCCTGCAGCTTGTCGCGATCCTCCGGCTCGTCCGGACACTTGTCGCTCAGATCGGGTACGCCGTCGTTATCCCGGTCGGAGTTGATCGGGCAACCATCCCCCGGATACGGGTCTTGCCCGTCCTCTGCCTGCTGAGGACAGGCATCGATGGCGTCGGGGAAGCCGTCATTGTCGCTGTCCTTGTCGGGCGGCGGCTTGGGAGCGTCGGCCTCGCCAGCAAAGCGCACCCGGGTGGTGTCCTCCGGAACCAAGTCGTCGAGCAGCACCCAGCGGCCAATCGACAGCATCACGCGCAGGTCGGGGGCGCCATAGCCGTTCGTGAAGCGCGTACCCAGGGAGGCACGCGCATACGTACGCCTGTCTCCCCCGAGCAGCAGGCGCGCGGAGCCGAGCCACTCCCAGGGCGTGGCCGGGGAGTCGAAGAACGTGGAGTCGCCGTTCTCGTCCTCGGCGATGCCCACCATGCCGTTGAGCTCACCACCGACGCGCAGGCGATCGAACAGGTCGAGAAACAGCGCCGCGTTGGCGCGCACCTCGCTGCCCACGTCGAGGCGGCTGTCGCTGCCGTCGATCCCGCGCAGCGGACGGAAGTGCGGGCCCAGGCTGCCCACCAGCAAGAAGGGGCCGATCGCCTTCTCCGCCGCACCGTACAGATAGATGCCGACGCGATTGTCGCTGCCGCCGCGGCTGAAGTTACCGGAGGGCACGAACAGTGCGCCGCCGAAGCCGACCCGCAGCTGGTTCGCCTCGTCGTTGTAGGCGAGCACCCGGGCTTCGAGCGAGGCGTCGTACAGGGCAGGCCCGGTATCGACGGGGAAAAGGCTGGGCGTCACCCGCGTGCCCGGGATGGGCACCTCGCCACCGCTCTGGATGAACGCGACAGGTACGGTGAGCCCCACCGACACGCGCCCCGCGATCTCGAGGCCGGCGCTAAAATAGCCCATCAGCTGCTGCTGGATGAGGTTCTCGATCCTGTCCTCGACACTGCTGGAGGCTGCCACGGTGCTGGCACGCAGCGCGTTGACCACGTAGCCAAGTGACGTGGAGCCGTAGATGCGCGTTTCCGGATGCAGATAGGGCCGGCGCGTGGCCAGGCCATCTTCCGGAGCGCCGCCGATCTGGATGCGATCGAGGTAGAAGGAGCGCTGTGCTCGGGCGGGACGGGACTGGAACAGGGCCCCGAGCAGCACTGCCAGAAGCAAGAGTGGAGCCCCCAAGCCCGCACCCGAGCCAACCTTCGAAGAGGGAATGGACTTCAAGTTAAAGCACCGTCGAGAGTATCGCAGTTCGTGGCAAGAGTCAGCCGCGTAGCATGACTAGCGGTAGTTAGCGAAAAGCTCACAGATCCATACGGCGCGCTCAGCAGCAGGTGCTGTCGTCTCTGCTTCCGAGCCCGGTGTTTCCGTGCCCGGCATGGTTTGCTCCGAGGCTGCCTCTGTGACCACCCCGAGCCCTACGGCTTCAAAGCGGGGCTCCAGCAGCGTGCCGCGATGCGCGGGGCTGTTCCACAGCGCACGGTGGGCGCGGCGCAGATCAATGGAGCGAGCCACATTCTCCCCGACCAGCGAGGCGTTGATGCCTGCGCGCTCCAACCGTTCAGACGGTAATCCGTCTCCAGCGTCGTGCGCGGTCAGCCGGCGCTGCAACATCGCCTCTGCATGTGCCTGCGCGACTTCATCGAGACGGGGGTCACGCCGCAACGGCGCGCGGCCTTCGCTCCGGCGCGCCGCGTTGAGCATCGCCAGCAGTAGCTCGCCGGGCTCGGCGCTGCCTGAGCCCGCCACGCTCTCACCCGGCGCCTCCGCCAGGGCCTCGGCCGCATCTGGCTCGCTATCCACGAACGTCCACGCCTCCAGCGCCGGGCGCGGGCCCCCGTCCGTGGCCAGCAGCAGCTGGATGCGCCACATGCCGGGCTGATCGAGGCTGAACACGGAGCGCACCTCCCCCGGTCGCAGCTCGCTCGGGATGAGCCGAGGCGTGCCGCGCGGACCGAGCAAGACCGTCTCGGCGTTGCTGGCGGGCACCAGCAGCCGGGCTCGCAGCCGTAGCCACTGCCCCAGCCGCACCCGGGTCGGCAGGGGGTCGAGGTCAGCGAGCACGTCGACGGCCAGCGCGCTCAGGGTCGCGCTGCCGTCCGCGTGCAGGGCGCGGCCGACGGCGCAGCGGCGCTGCCCGGTGGCGGGCACCTCTGACAGCCAGGCCATGAGCCCGCCGGTCACGGCCGGGCTGTCCAGCGACGGCGCTCGCACCTGCCAGAGGTGCGGCCACACGTAAGGGCTACCCGCGGCGCGCAGCCGCACCAGCACGTCGGATAGCTCTCCGCCGGGCGCAACCGTAGCATCGCTCTCGGCCATGGCCTGCGCCACGGTGAGCAAGGCGCGCTCGTCCGGGGCGCAGCCCGGCAGGCGCATGCCCGCCGGCTCGCCTGGAAGTGGTGAGCGGCTCACCGCTGCCCAGGAGGCGCTAGCCTGCCCCACCTCGCTCAGGGGCTCGATGGTGTCAGAGCTGGCCGCCAGGGGCTGGTGCGACACTGCGTGAGCTCCACACGCCAGGAGTAAGCTGGCGCCGGAGGCCAGGCGCGACCAGCGGCAGAGCTCGGGTGACGGCGCTGGCACCCGACCAGACTGCCTCAGCCGTGAGCCAAACGGCAAAAGAGCCGCGCACGCAGGCTCTTCAGCCAAATTGGTCAGGCGCGGCATGGCCTGATAGGGTCTCGCGCACGGTGAGTCGCGTCACGACCAGCCTGAAGGTGGGTGCGCTCACCATCGCAACGATCGTTGCGGCCTTTTTCATACTCCGCTTCGTCGATCGGAGCTCTTCCAGCACGGACGGCTACATCGTCTTCATGCAGATGGAAGACGTGAGCGGCATCGTGAAGCGCTCGCACGTGCGCATCGCGGGCATCCCGGTGGGCTCGATCGAGGACATCCGTCTGGTTGGTGAAAAAGCCCGCATCGACATCCGCATCAACCCTGACGTCCCGCTGTTCGAGGATGCCCAGGCCGGCAAGAACGTGCGCAACCTGCTGGGGGAAGCGTACATCGCCATCAGCCCAGGTACGCCGGGCCGCCGCCAGCTTCAAGACGGCGACGAGATCCGCTCGGTGACTCGCAGCGCCACTCCGGATGAGCTGCTGCAAAACATGTCTCGCATCGCGCAGACGGTCGAGCGGATCACGCTGGCCGTGGAGCGCACCGTGGGCTCGGAGGAGGCGCAGCAGAACCTGAAGGACACGCTCTCCAACCTGGCGGAGGTGACCGCGGCGCTCAACCAGACGGTGGCAGAGAATCGCGCGAGCATCCGCAACATCCTGAGCGGGGTGGAGGCGGTGACCACGCGTGGCCAGGGCGACGCGCTGGAGATCCTCGACAACATGCGGGTGGTGAGCGCCGAGTTCCGCCGCTTGATGGCCGGCAAGGAGGGCGACCAGGGCGGCGCCACGGAGCAAGTAAAGGGCCTGGTCGATCGCGTGGACCGCGCCACGCAGAGCCTGGAGAAGACCATGGCCAACCTGGAGTCCACCACCGGACGGCTGGAGCGCGGTGAGGGCACCCTGGGGCGCCTGTCCAAGGACGAGAAGCTGATCAACGAGATCGAGAATGTCACCGAGAGTGTGGGCAGCTACGTCGAGGGCCTACAGCAGCTGCGCACCATCCTCTCGCTGCGCAGCGACTATCAGTTCCGGGCGCAGACGGTGAAGAGCTTCGTGGAGCTGCGGCTGCAGCCACGCGAGGACAAGTTCTATTCGATCGAGATCGTCAATGACCCGCGCGGTCTGACCAAGATCCAGCAAATCAACGTCAACACCACCAACCCCAACGATCCCAACCAGTTTCAGGAGATCCGTAGCGTCACCAGCAACGCCCTGCGCTTCTCGCTGCAGTTCGCGCAGCGCTTCGGGCCCTTCATCGGCCGGTTCGGCCTGAAGGAGTCGACGGGCGGCGTGGGCCTGGACACGCTACTGCTGAACGATGCGTTCGAGCTGCGCCAGGATCTGTTCGGGTTTGGTGAGGTGGTTCGCCCGCGCTGGCGCCTGTCCCTGGGCTACGCTTTCCTCAATCGGCTGTGGCTGGTGGGCGGGGTGGACGACTTGATGAGCGTGGATCGTCGGGAATATTTCCTGGGCATGCAGCTTAGGTTCGATGACGAGGATCTGAAGACGGTCATTCCGTTCGCCCCGAAGACTCCCTGATGCGCCTCTCCTACCGGTACCTCCGTCCTCTCGCGCAGCACGGCTCGTACTGCGGCGTAGCGCTCGCGTGCCTGCTGGCGCTCGGCTGTCGCAAGCCGCAGGTACCCCCGCAGGCGCCGTCCTCGCCCAGCGTGCGGCTGTATCTCGTCTCCAACCTCGCCGGCGCCCTCGAGCCGTGCGGCTGCCGCAAGGACATGCTGGGCGGCATGGATCACGCCGGTGCGCTGATCGCCGCGAGCCGGAAAGAGGCGCCGCAGAGCCTGCTCCTGGGCGCGGGCCCGCTCCTGTTCCAGGAGCCCCAGCTCGATCCCGCGCGGGGAGAGCAGGACTTGTGGAAGGCAGCCGCGCTGGCAGACTCGCTCGCTGATCTGCGACTGGGTGCCTGGGCTCCCGGGGTCAACGACTTTGCCGCGGGCGAGCGCACGGCAGAGCTGGCCAGGCGCACCGGCGCCAAGCTGCTGGCCGCCAACGTCAGCATGCCGGAGGTCACGGGCACGGCGACGTTCGAGGTGGGGGGTTACCGCGTCGGAGTGGCAGGCATCGGCGCGGGCGCTACCCCTGGCGCCAGCAGCGCCGATCCGGGCTCGGCGCTGGCCGAGGCCGCGCGCTCGCTGGACTCGGCAGGGGCGCAGATCAAGGTGGCGCTGGTCGCAGCCGATCGCGGCGCCGGGCTCCGCCTGGCGGAGAAGGTGCCAGGCTTCAGCCTGATGCTGCTGGGCAGAGCGCAGGAGAGCGGTGAGGCCAATGACGCGGCGGCGCCGCCCACCCTGGTGGGCGACACCCTGGTGGTGCAAACGTCCAACCACCTGCAGAGCCTGGCGTATGTCGACTTCTTCGTCAGGGGCGACGACTTCTCTTTCCAGGACGGCATGGGCCTGGCGCGCGAGGAGCGAAAGCTGAGCCTGGAGCAGCGCATCGGCGAGCTCGAGCGCCGCATCGCGAGCTGGCGCGGCGAGCAGCCGCCGGTGCCCGAGCGCATCGCCACCGGCGAGAAGGATCTGGCGCGGCTGCGCACCGAGCTGACTGGGCTCGGAGCGCCAGCGGCGGACGAGGGCGCGAAGGGCAGCGTGTTCCGCTATCACCTGGTGGAGGTGCGGGAGAGCGCCGGAGCCGAGCCCAACGTGGCGCGCCGCATGAGCGAGTACTACCAGCGGGTGAACGCGCACAACCGCGAGGCCTTCAAGGATCGCAAGCCGGCGCCCGCCCCAAGCGGCAGCGCGTATTATCTGGGCGCTGCTACCTGCGCCAACTGCCATGAAGAGGCGGACGCGTTCTGGCGCAAGACGGAGCACGCCAGCGCCTATCGGACGCTGCAGACGGAGTTCAAGGAGTTCAACCTGGACTGCGTGGGCTGTCACGTCACCGGCTACGACAAGCCCGGCGGCTCCACGGTAACCTACGTCGCCAGGCTGCAAGACGTGCAGTGCGAGGCCTGCCACGGGCCTGGCTCCCTGCACGTGGAGAACCCGGGCAGCAGCAACGGGCTGATCCGGCGAGTGCCGGAGCCGACCACCTGCCGCGGGTGCCACCATGCCCCGCACGTCGCCGACGACTGGAGCCACGCACAGGCATGGCAGCACATCGTCGGTGAAGGGCACGGCGCCGGAGCCAAGCCTCCGCCACTGCGCTGAGCGGCTGGCGCTCAGCGCGCGTACAAAAGCGAACGGCTGCGAGCCTCTCTCGATGCTCGCAGCCCTTCCCGCTCGCGGCCTCTCGGCAGGACCGCTGCCGCGCGCCCGAAAGCGCGCGGCTCTTTGCTGTCAGTGCTCCTGCGCCGCCACGACTGCAGGCGCGGCCAGGGGCTGCAGCGAGTGCAGGTAGGAGGCGATGCTCTGCACCTGATCCGCGGTGAGCTTGCCACCGAACTTCGGCATCTTGCCGTTGTCCCCGAACAGGTGCTCCTGAGAGGAGTCGCGGATCACGCTGGCGATCCACTCCACGCTGCCGCGCTTGGCCAGGTTGGGTGCGCTGCTCGCCTTCCCCGCCACCTCCACCTCGTGGCAGTCACCGCAGTTGAGCGGGTCGGAGAAGATGGCGCCGCCCTTCTGGGCGAGAGCCGCATCCAGATCCTTCGGCGGGGTGGCGGAGATGCTCAGGATGAACTCGACCACCTGAGCCAGCTGCTCGTCGCTCAGCTCATTCGGCGGGTAGGCGCTCATCTCATCCTCGTGCTTGGTACCGCCGAAGAAGCGCTTCTCCATCGGGTTGCGGATCAGCGCGCTCAGCCAGGCGCGGCTGTTGTAGTCCGTGAAGTCCGGACCCTCGGAGCCGCCGATGCCGTCGACGGCGTGGCAGGTCGCGCAGTTCTCCTTGAACAGGCGCTTGGCAGCGACCTGCGGATCGTTCTCGAAGACCGCATCACCGCCCGCCGGCAACACACCCTTGCGAGCGAGCTCACGGGCGTACTCCGCTTCCTTGATCGCGACGACCAGGCCCGCCTGGTACTTCTCGTTGTTCTTGTCCTCGGCCACGGCCAGACCGGTCAGGGCCACCACGCCGGCCATCAGCAGGCCCACCCCGCCCAGCACCGGCAAGCGATCCTTCCAGGACCGGCTCTCTGCCTTGTCCAGCCAGGGGAGCAGAACCAGGAAGGCTGCCGCCGCACCGGGGATGATGGCAGTGGCGATGATCTGCGCGGGACCGTGGAAGTACTTCAG
>JAICQL010000102.1 GCA_025937895.1 Polyangiaceae bacterium
GGATTGCATGACTGACGGGAGGGCGCCGGATGCGCTCAAGCGTCACCGGAAAGTGCTGCTCCAGAATGCGATCGCGGCACGATCCCGATGGCTTGGCCTTTGGTGCTAGTTCCCCCAACTTTGATTGCCGTGCTCGACGCGACAGCATGCGGCGCTCAAGGCTGTCTTCCGGCAATTGCGCTTCGTCAACAATTCGCGCTTGGTACTTGATCAGGGGCCTGACAATGGAGGCAACTCGGCGAGTTGGTTCGATCGCGACTGCGCCGAATAAGAACGGATGGTGCCAACTCTTACAGTACTCGCGAAAGCGGTGCGTCGCATCACTTGTCGGGTCGACCAAGTCGACCTGCTTGCAGAACGCTGGCATCAACAGCAGCGGTCGAAGAAATCGTTCGAACCCCAGGCAACGGACGGCCAGACGCGCCTCGTCGGGCGTGAAAAAGACGGCGTATGTTCCGTTCGCCTGGAAGCACCAGGTTAGCTGGAGTGCATCGCCATCGGTGACGTCACTCCAACTGTGGAAGATGTCGAACGCGGCTCGCGCCGCCTGGGGGTTCCCGCAGATGAGTCCAACGAATGGTGGTGGAGCGCCCTCGCCTACCGCCAGCTCGTATACGAATCCCTGAACCTCCGCCGCCTGTAGGTGCTGGACAAAGGCGAAGTCGCCAACTGCAATCGCCGTGGCGGGCAGCGAGTAATCTACGCCTGAGCCATCCTTTCCGAACCAGACGAGCGGGCCGTTGGCATTTGGCCCCCCAACGGCGGAGCTAGCCTTTGCTTTTTTGTTCTTCTTCTTTGGCCTCGTCGACATCGTCTACCCGCTCGGCTGCGGCAATGGCCCGGTGCGCTTTGCCGGCGCCCCGCCGCGCGCTAGCCCGGGGGTCACCGCCTTCCAATGGAGGGATGCCGTTTCCACGCTATTGCCACACCCCGCGTCCCGCCCAGTCCCGGTCCGTCGCGATTCGTCCACCCGCCGAGCACCTCCGAGCATCCCCGCGGATGCGTCATTTGCGGTGAAAACGGCCGAATTGTGGGTTGTCTAAGCGGGTTTTGCTTGGCACGCCCGGTAGGATTCGAACCTACGACCAGCGGATTAGAAATCCGCTGCTCTATCCAGCTGAGCTACGGGCGCGTGTGTTGCTTTCGCGTCGAAGGCAAACGGCTATCTAGAGCATTGGCTACAGCGGCAGCAAGCAATGCCGCGTAATCAGTACGATTCTCGCCTGGCTGTGGGCGCACTTGCGGCCACTCGGCGCCTTGCCGGGAGATGAGGTTCGGTGGACCCGTTCGCCGACGAGCATTCCAGCTCGCAATGTGATCGCGAGAAGCCCCTCGTCGCAGCGCATTCCAGTTTGGAATTTGCGTGCTCCCCTCTGGCGGGCGGCGCAACGCCTCCGGGCGCTGGCGTATGAGCGCAGCGGCGCAAATCGATCACTGAGGCGTGCGCATTTGTTGGCGCACAGAGAGCTCCCCCGGTGTCGTGGGGTTTCGCGCGGAGTGCCCCCACTCCCCTCGCACCGTTCTTCCAGGTCGGGCATTGCCCGCTCGGGGTGTGGCCCGCTCGCCCTGTCGGCGAGTCCGAGTCGCGGTTACTCGGCGCTGGCGCTCTCGGCCGACGCTAGCAGGGAGTTGGAGGCGTCGTGGGGGTCGAAGCCGTGGCCGGCTTTGAGGGGGACGACGGTGCCGGCGGCTTGCACTTGCTCGCTGGTGAGGCCGAAGCGGCGCTCGCGGCCGGAGAAGAAGGCAAAGGCGTCGCGCAGGGCCTTGCTGTTGAAGTCGGGCCACATGATGGGCAGGAAATAGAGCTCGGCGTACGCGGACTCGTACAGCAGGAAGTCGCTGACCCGGCGCTCGCCGCCGGTGCGGATGAGGAGATCGACGGGGGGCAGGCCGTGGGTGGAGAGGGCGCTCTGGAAGGTCTGTTCGGTGACCTCTTCCGGCAGGAGCTGGCCGCTCTGCACGCGCAGGGCGATGGCGCGCGCGGCGCTGACGATGTCGGCGCGGCCGCCATACGAGAGCGCGAGGCTGAGCGTCATACCCTGGCACTGAGACGTGTAGGAGATGGCGCTCTGCACTGCCTGGCGGGTGGCGAGCGGCAGCTCATCCGCATCGCCGATCACCTGCAGCTTCACGTCTTGATCGCGTAGCTCCACCTTCTCGCGCTCGGCGAAATCGAGCAGCAGGTTCATCAGCGCCCGCACCTCCGTGCGGGGGCGGCCCCAGTTGGCGACGCTGAAGGCATACAGCGTCAAGAACTGCACGCCCTCCTTGCGGCAGGTGCGCACGGCTTCACGCACGGCGCGCGCGCCCTCTGCGTGGCCTTCCAGCCGCGAGAGACCGTTGGCCTGCGCCCAGCGCCCGTTACCATCCATGATGATGGCGACGTGACGCGGAACCGAACCAGATTCAGGCTGCAGCGTCCCGTCAGAAAGTGAAACGCTAGAATTCTGTGCGCGAGGGCTCACCGGCGGTCTCTCCTTCAGTACGCTTTTTCCAGCGTCTGAGCTTGCCTCGAGGTCGTAACCCAAAGTGTGGAGGTTTCGAGGAGAAAAACTGTCTCACGATTCGCCGGCTGCGGGACCAGTGGAGACCGGGACAGCGGCGGGCGTGCTCGCCCCGGCGCTACCCCCGAGCGCTGCGGCGACGCCAGAGAGGCCCAAAATCCCGCGTAGCAGCGGCAGTGTGAACGCGAAGATCACATGAGGCGGGCCTGCCTCGAGCAGCTGCGCCTGTCCACCGTGTGCTTCGGCCACGGCGCGCACGATGGCGAGCCCAAGCCCCGTGCCGCCCTTGTCCTGGCGCGTCGTGACGAAGCGCCGGAAGATGTTGTCACGCACGTACGGGGTCAGCTGCCCCGCGTTCTTCACCAGCACCCGCCCTTGCCCGTCGTGCAACACCACGGAGACCTCTACGGTGCTGTTCGGCGGAGAATGAATCAGTGCGTTATCGATCAGGTTTCCGACCGCGCGCAGGAGCCAGGCGGGTTCGGCCTGTACCTTCACCTCTGCCAGCTCTGCCAGCAGCACGCGCGAGCGCGAGGGCACCGTGTCCAGAGCCGAGCGCACCAGCTCGCCCAGGTTGACGGCCTCCAGCTCCTCCAGCCCGCCCGCCTCCATGCGTGCCAGCCGCAGCAGGTCACCGAGCAGCCGCTCGATGCGCCCTACCGCCTCGCGGATGCGTGCCACGAAGCGCCGCGCCTGCTCGGGCTCTGCCAGCGCGCCCTCCTCCAGCACCTCGGCGCTGGCGCGGATGGCTGCTACCGGGTTCTTCAGCTCGTGCGAGAGATCGGCGGCAAACATCTCGGCAAAGGGCCGCCCCTCCAGCTGGCGCCGCATCGAGTCGATGGAGCGGGTCAAGCGCGTGACCTCGCGCCCCCAGCCCTCGGGCGGCGGCTGCGCGCCTTGCTCGCCACGGCTCACCCGCTCGCTGAAGGCGCTGAGCGCCTCGATCGGCGAAGCGATCGAGCGCCCGATCCACGCCGCAGAGATCGCCGCCGCTGCACCCAGCACCAGGCTGATGACGAGCACGGTGGGCGCGAAATCGGTGAGCAGGCGCTCCATCACGATGGTTGGCTTGATCACCTCCACGTCACCCAGGCGCTCGCCGTGCACCACGATGGGTGCGGTGCTGGTCACGGTCGGGCCTTTGCCCGAGAACTCGTCGCCCGGTGGCCCCTCACCCTTGCCGAGCGGCCGATGAAACAGCACCAGGCCGCGCGCATCCAGCAGCTTCCACGAGGAGCCGGCGCGCTGCCGCGTGTCCTCCTCCAGCTGCGCCGCCAGCTCCGGCAGGCTCGGGCCACCCCGCTCCAGCTGCCCGGAGAGCAGATAGGCGATGCTGCGCGCCTCGTCGGACGCCGCCTGGTTGGAGAGGCGCACGGCGCGCGCTTGCACGCGGTCGATCACCATCACGCCCAGCCCGCCGGCAAAGGCGCCCACGACCGCAGCCAGCGCCAGGAACACCTGCAGCCGGATCGAGAGCCCCGTACGGCGGCTGCGCGCGAGGCGCGAGGCGATGAAGGCCACGAACAGGATCGCGCCAATGGCGGCGGCAGCAACGACGATCAGGCGCACCATCGCCGCTGCTCACTCGCGGGCGCTGTCGGGGCCGCTCTCCGGCGGCGGATCTTCCGCGGCGGCGAGGCGGTAACCGACGCCACGCACCGTCTGGATCAAGCCTTCGGGCGCTCCGGCACCCACCAGCTTGCGCCGCAGCGACTTGATGTGTGAGTCGATGGTGCGATCGGTCATCACGAAGCCGCTGCCCCACACGCGATCGATGAGCTCGCTGCGGGTGTACACCAGCCCGCGGCTCTCCCACAGCTCTGCCAGCAGATCGAACTCCACGCGGGTCAGCTCCAGCGAGCGCCCCGCGTAGCTCGCCTGACGGCCGCCGCGATCGATGCCGATACCATTCGGCGGCTCCGCGACCTCACCCGGCGCCGCCAGCCGGCGCAGCACCGCCCGCACTCTCGCCACGACCTCGCGCGGAGAAAACGGCTTGGTAACGTAGTCGTCCGCGCCGTCCTCCAGCGCTCCCACTCGATCGCCCTCGCTCTCGCGGCTGGACAGCACGATGACGCACGTGGAGCGGGCCTCGGCGCGCAACAGCCGCAGCAAGTCGCGACCATTTCCGTCCGGCAACATCAAATCCAGGATGATCAGGGCGGGCCATGCGCGCGCCTCACGCGCTCGAGCATAGGTGGCCGCGAGCTGCGTCTCGAAGCCCTCGCGCCGCAAGGCGTAGTCGAGCGATTCAGCGATCGCTGGCTCGTCTTCGACCACCAAGACGCGGGCAGCAAGGGGCGATCTGGCTGGTGGCACCCGAGAGGGTGAGCCACGCTGCGGCAGCACACGCGTTGACTGCATCAGAATAGGCCGCGATTGTAGCAACTAGAGACACAGGCGCCGCAGCCCCTGCGCGGTTTGCCCTACGAGGGCTGGTGTTTGGCGACAGAGGACGCTATGGAAAGCTCGATGCCTCCGCTCCCTTCCAAAAAGGCCGTGGCCCTGGATCTGCTGGAGCGTACTTCTTTGTTTGTACATCTGGATCCACGGCGGCCCGGCGTCATCGTCCCTCTGGTCTTTGCGAAGCAGCCTCAGCTGGTCTTACAGATTGGTTTGAACATGGCCATCGCTATCCCCGATCTGGAGGTTGGCGATACCGGAATCAGCTGCACCCTGAGCTTCAATCGGCGGCCCCATTTCTGTCGCCTGCCGTGGTCTGCCATCTATGCCCTGATCGGGCAGGAGGGTGGCGGAATGGTCTGGCCGGAAGACGTGCCGCCCGAGGTGGTGGCCCAGCAGCGCTCCGCCGCCAAGAAAGAGCCTGCTGCACGCAAGCCCGCGTTGCGCGCCGTGGAGGGCGGCACCTCGGATTCGGCCGACCGACAAGGCGATGAAGAGGAGACCTCACCTCATGCTCAGCGCTCCTCGGCTCCGGCCTCCAAGAGTGATGCGGCCCGCAAACAGGCGGGCCTGCGCCGGGTGAATGCGGCTCCTCCGCGCGCGTCGGCCCGGCCCGAGCCGGGCTCACCGCCCGAAAACGGTGACGAGCTCGACACGGAAGTGGCAGGCACGTCCGAGCCGGCCGCTCCGGAGCTGTCTCGGCCGCGCTCGGAGCCGGTGGCCCCCGGCAAGCGCGAGCGTCCGCCGTATTTGCGGCTGGTGCGCTGATCCAGCCGTGTGATTGGCGGCATTCGCCGTGTGATTGGCATTCGCCGTGTGACTGGCGGCTTTTGCAGGAAGTACGGGAGCGTCGCCACACGCCGAGTCTACGGGGGGCGCGAGTCGAGGCTGCTTCGCGCGACTCCGGCAGTTGATAGCTGGAATGGGGTGGTGATGAGGGACGCGCCGTAGAGCTGCGTCCCGCAGCCGTTTGCGCCGGATTGTATCGCGCGAGGCGCTCAGCGCAGAGACAACGGCAGAGTCAGAGGCGGGGCGCGCTTCAAAAGCTGGCATCCGGCGAGGCGTCGAGCAGCGGCGGCCCGCCATCCCCTGCGTCGCCCGCATCGGACGGAGTGGCTGCAGCGTCCGGCACCGCAGCATCCACAATGGGTGGCGCAACACTGGCCGCGTCGGCCCCGGACGCCACACAGGCGTGTGCGCCGTCGACGACACCGCAAATAAATCCGCTCACGCAGCCGTGGTAATCGCAAGAGCCTGGCCGGCACGCGAAATCCGGCGTACAGGTCTCCGCCGCGGCGCAGTCTGCTGGCCGCATGCAGCTGGGAGGAACCTCGACGGCGACGCAACGCTGGCTATATCGATCGCAGCTGAAACCGCGCGCACAGCCCTGCTCCTCGGAGCAGCCTTCATCGTACAGCGGACAGCCGAGCAACAAGCCAGCGAGCAAGCAGGTACCGAACGGCACTCTGCCGAGCACGGCAGCCGTGAGCTCTGCCCTACCAGTGGGCGCGGGCCTGCAAAGAAGCCCCTGAGTCGATTTTCTCGCCACGACAGTCATGTGCAGCCCCGGTCCGGCCGCGATGCAGCTTAGCAAGCCAGTAACCTTGCACAAGCAAGCGAGCCGGCATTAGGATCCCGGACCGAAGACCAGATTAACGCCGATGGAAGTCCGCTGCTCCAGTTGCTCGACCGAGTACGAGTTTGACGACGCGCTCGTCTCGGCTCGCGGCACGAGTGTGAAATGCACGAACTGCGGACATCAGTTTCGCGTACACGCACCGGCCGCGGCCGCAGGCGTGGTCGAGAAATGGGTGGTGCGCGACGCGCGTGGCAAGGAGACCACGTACACCAGCTTGCGTGAGCTGCAGCAGGCGATCGTCAAGGGTCTGGTCGATCCGAAGCACGAGATGTCTCACGGCAATCAGCCGTTCCGGCCGCTGCAGGACATCTACGAGCTGCAAACGTTCTTCGACGTGGCGCGCCAGCGCTCGGTCAATCAGCGCCTGCCCCCGCGCACCTTGCTGGGTGTCGGGCGTGATGCGGCAAAGGTGGAGGGGGCGCGGCCGCCAGCACGACAGTCGGTGCCTCCCCCGCGCAAGTCGCGTACCGAGCCGCCGCCTCCACCGCGCGAGCGCTCCACGCCAACGGGCGGTGTTCCAGCCGTGGATCCTCCGGCAGGCGGCGACACGATTCGCCAGCCGCGGGTGGTGCACCACGTGGCAGTGAACGAGGATCTGGGCGGGGGTGACACCATCCGCCAGCCACGGGTGCGCGATGACGTGCGTGCCGCCGGTGCGGCACAGGATGCACGCCATCAGGACTCCGGCACCCGACCCCTGCCGCACGGCAACGCTGCCGTGCCGGGCACCGCCGGGCCCGGCCCCGCGCGGCACTCGCAGCCACCCGGCACCTTCGAGCGCCTCTCGCAGAACCCGCTGGAGCCACCGGTGATCGCGGCGCCCGCTGCGCCCGCCGTGCCCTGGCAGCAGCTGCAAGGCTTGCACGACGAGCCACCCAGCCACATCACGGGCAGCCGCGGTGCAGGCTCGAAGTGGATCGTAGCGGTGCTGTTCCTCGGCACCCTGGGCCTGCTCGGGGCCACGGTGGGTCGCGAGTACCTGGTGCGCTTCGTGCGTCGTGAGCCGCCGCAGCCCGTGGTTGATCAGCGCGTGCCGGCGCTGCTGGACGGCGCGCGCACCGCGCTGCTCCAGGGTGATTTCGAGAAAGCGCACGGTGAGCTGGCGAAGGCCAGCGTGCTGGCGGAGGGTGAGCCCGCGGTGGCCACGGCGATCGCTCGCCTGGAGGTGGCGCGGACCGAGCCGACCTGGCTGCGCCTGCGCATCCTGGGAGAGCTGGAGACCGCCGCGCAGCAGAAGTCGCAGTCGCGCAAGAAGCGGCCCAGCGCCGCCGAGGTCGCAGCCGAGGCCGAGCAAGAAGCGAAAAACGCGCTGGAGAAGAAGCAGCTCGAGCTCTCGTTCAACGATCGCATGGGCCAGGTGAGAAACGCGGTGTCCGCGGCCGTGCTGCGCGCACCGAGCTCGCCCGAGGCCGTGCGCGCCAAGGTGGATTCGCTGCGCCTCGCCGGCATGGTGAAGGACGCGCGCGCGCTCGTGGGTCCGATCGCCAGCGCCAGCACGGAGCCGGACAACGCCTATACGCTCGGCGCGCTCGATCTGGTCGAGAGCGAGGCGGGGTTGCCCTCTGCGCTCGACCGCCTGCGCACCGCGGCGCGCACGGAAGAGGGCCTGGGCAAGGCGCGAGCGCTCTTGATTTACGCGCTGGCCCTCAGCGGGGACGCGGCGGGGGCCGACGCGGAGCTGGACAAGCTGCAGGTGATCGCGCCCAAGCACGCCGCGCTCGGCGCGCTGCGCTCGCTGGTGGAGCTGGCCCAGAGCAAGGCTTCACCCGACCCGATGCCAGCGCCCGTCGCGGCCACTGCGCTGCCCACGGCACCGCGGGCACCGCGAGAAGACTCGACCCCCTCACAGCTGAGCCAGGCGGCGAAGCTGCATCGCGAGGGGGATCTGGACGGCGCGGAGAAGCTGTATCAGAGCGTGCTCTCGCGCAGCTCCAAGAACATCGCCGCGCTGTCGGGGCTGGGCGACATCGCGCGCCAGCGCCATCAGTCCGCCACCGCAGCAGCCTTCTACGATCAGATCCTCAAGCAGAACCGCAACCACGTGCCCACGTTGATGTCACGGGCGGATCTGTACTGGGCTGCCGGCAACCGCATCCTCGCGGTGGCGCTGTACCGTCGAGCGCTGGCGCAGGTGGATCACTCCGACCCGACCTGGCAGCGCGCCATGACGCGCATCGAGGAGTACGAGCGTGAGGGCGCTGCGCCGACCACGGAGAGCAGCAGCGAGCCCGCGCCGAGCGAGGCCGCGCCCGAGCCGACCCCGGACGTCACCGAGCCGCCCCCGGAGAGCCCCACTCCCGCTGAGCCGGCGCCAAGCCCAGAGCCGCGTGACTCCACGGACGCACCCACCCCCACTCGCCGCCGCTTGCCGCCGATCGGCGGCGTGCCGATCTCACCGGGCGCTCCGGTCGAGTCTCCGGCGCCGGCGAGGCCCGCCCCCGCCGCGCCGCCGAGCGAGACCAAGCCGCCCGGACCTTCGCTGTCACAATGAGCCGCTCGTCTCGCGCGCGCCCCCGTTCCTCGCGCATCTCACGCCGTAGCCCCTGGCGCAGCCTGCTCGGCGGGTTGCTGTTGATGCTGGGCTGTGATGACTCGGGCAACACCTCGCAGACCATCCACATGCTGCGCAGCGGCCTGGACAAGGCCTCGGGTGGCGTGGTCATCGAGCTCGATCTCACGCGCGGCCTGTCCGAGGCAGCGCCGCAGTTCAGCCTGCTCAGCGGCGCGAGCCCCCCCACCTACGCGGACCTGATCCAGACCATCGCCACCGCCTCGCGGGATCGCCGCACCCGCGGCTTCCTGTTGCGCATGTCCGAGGGCGATATCTCCTGGGCGCAGGCGGAGGAGCTGGGCCGCACCCTGGCCGCGCTGCGCCCGGAGCAGCCCGTCGTGTGCCACTCGCACGCCTACACCAACTCCTCGCTGCTGCTCGCGCTCACGGGCTGCGACAAGGTCTGGCTGAGCCCCGCGGGCGAGGTGGCCACGGTCGGTATCGCCGGGCAGATGGTGTACCTGAAGCGGCTGCTGGAGCGCTTCAAGGTCAAGGCCGACTTCCTGCACATGGGCCGCTACAAGAGCGCCGCCGAGATGTTCACGGAGGATGGGCCGACGGAGCCTGCGCGCGAGTCGCTGGACGCCGTGCTCGGCTCGATCCGGCAGACCTGGATCGCGGGGCTCGAGGGCTCGCGCGGTGGCGCCCAGATCCGAAAGGCCGGGCAAGCCGTGCAGAAGCTGGTGGAATACGGGCCCTGGTCGGCCGACGCCGCGCTGAAGGCCGGCATGATCGACGCGGTCGGTTACTACTCCGACGCGCGCAGGGACGCCAAGACGCTGGCGCAGGTGGAGGAGGTGGAGACCTCCTTCGGGCTGCAGGCGCGGCGCGACGCCGCGGGCGAGATCGCGCAGCTGCTGCGCTTCATCGCCGGCACCTCCCGCAGCGATGGCGGCGACGCACACATCGCCGTCGTGCCCGCTGCCGGCGCGATCAGCATGGGCGGCGGCGGCGGCCTCACCGGCAGCGACGGCATCTCCGCCGAGTCGCTGGGCAAGACGCTACGCCGCCTGCGCGAGGACGCCAGCGTCAAGGCGGTGGTGCTGCGCATCGACTCCCCCGGTGGCTCCGCGCTGGCCAGCGACCTGCTCTGGCACGAGCTGATGCGGCTGCGCGACAAGAAGCCGCTCATCGCCTCGCTCGCCGGCACCGCCGCCAGCGGCGGCTACTACATGGCCTGCGCGGCCACCCAGATCCTGGCCGAGCGCAGCAGCGTGATCGGCTCCATCGGCGTGGTCGGCGGCAAGATGGTGTTCGGGGAGGCCCTGGACGAGCTGGGCATCACCGGCATCACCATCCCCGCCAGCAAGGAGCCCGGCGCAGCCGCGCGCGCCGCGTACCTCTCGCCCCTCACCCCCTGGGACGACGCCACCCGCGAGAGCGTGCGCGCCCAGATGCAAGCCATCTACGAGCTGTTTCTCCGCCGCGTGTCACAGGGCCGCGGCGCCCCCGTGGACGACATCCGCAAGATCGCCGAGGGCCGCATCTGGTCCGGCGAGCAAGGCCTCGAGATCAAGCTGGTCGACGCCCTGGGCGGCTTGGGCGACGCCGTGGCCATGGCCAAGAAGCGGGCGGGGCTGGACGAGAGCGCCCCCGTCAAGGTCGAGGGCGGCGCCGACAGCTTGCTCGAGCTCCTCGAGATCGACTCCGACGCCGACGAAGCCACCATCCGCGCCGCGCTCGCCCGCTTCCGCAGCGCCCTCCCCTCACCCCTCGAGGAGCTGGCAACGCCCCTGCGCCCCTACGCCAGCAGCCTCGCCCCCCTGCTCGGCGACGAGCGAGTGCTCACCGCCGTCCCCTTCGCGCTGCGAGTCCGCTGAGGTCGCGGCCGAGGGCACGGCACTGCCGAAAACCCGCCCCACTCCAGGCGAATGCGCTTGACGGAAGAGAGCGTCGGAGACACCCTCCGGCGCGCTCTTCGAGAGCCTGGAGAGGTGACCGAGTGGCCGATGGTACCCGCTTGCTAAGCGGGCGTAGGTAACACTACCGCGGGTTCGAATCCCGCCCTCTCCGCAAGTAGATAACCCAGGGCCGCAGGTCGTCGCGCAATGAGCCGCGACGACGCGGGCGGGATGCGAACCTGAGCGGCCCAGCGTCACTCAGCGTGCCCCGCGAGCTGCACCGACGGCGGGTTCGATACCGGCGACCCAGCGACACTCCGCGACGCCGAGCGAGCTGCAAGTATCCCGCGACGCACGTCAGGTGACGCGGGCGAAGCCCGCGGCCATCCCGCCCTCTCCGCAACGGCTTCGCACAGTGGCGGCCAATCGAACGTCGTGTAGCGCTCCACGATGTCGCCGGCGGAGTTGTGCGTGATGCGCTCGAGTCCGTGCAGATTGCCGTGGAGTGGTGCGCGGATCCCGTCACTCGGGTCGAGAAGCGAGGCCCCTGGGGGTGGATGCTCGGCCGTGCCCTGCAGGCCGTCGACGATCTCGAGTGTGCAGCGCTGTTGGCCTAGACGGTGGCGCAGGGACTTGGCTTGCATGGCCGTCAAGACGAGGCGTTTTGCAGCGACGGAGGAGGGGCGGGTAAACGCATTGACGCCGGTCAGACGAGGCTCAACGAATCAGGGATGACAACCATGACTCCCGTGCCCCGCATCGTCGATGGAAACGAATGGCACCGCCTGCGTCAAGAGCTGCTCGATCGCGAGAAGGCGCACATGCGTGCTGGGGACGCCGTGGCTGCAGCTCGACGGCGCCTGCCCATGACGCCCAAGGAGCCTGTCGAGCTGGTAGGGGCGAATGGCAAGGTGACACTACACGACGCATTTGAAGGCCGGAAGATGCTGCTGGCCTATCTCTTCATGTGGAACCGAGGTGCGCCCCACCACCACCAGTGCGAAGGCTGCACCCATGTCATCTCGCAGGTGAGCACGGCGGTGCGAGCCTATCTTGCCCAGCGTGACGTCACGTATGCCGTGTTCAGCCGAGGTCCCTACGAAGAGCTGGCTAGGTACCGCGACTTCATGGGCTGGACGATGCAGTGGTACTCCACCGACCGCGCGGGTGACGCGCTCGCGACCAGGACCGGTGGTGACCTGCGCAGCTTCCTGAGCCACGAGGGCAAGGTGTTCTTGACCTATGAGACCAGCGGTCGCGGCACGGAGTGCGGCCTGATCACGTTGCGCCTCCTCGACCTGACACCCTATGGGCGCCAGGAGACGTGGGAAGACTCGCCAGAGGGCTATCCGCAGACCACGGCGGGCGACTGGTGGGAGCGCGATGGACGACCGGTGGCGCAATGGACGGTCACCAACGAGCCGGTAGCACGGCAGAAGTGAGGGCCTGCTCCTGGGGCCAGCCGCGCTATCTGCAGTTCCTGCAGCAGCGTGCCCTCGAGGGATGAGCCTGGCCGTGAACGCAAAGCTGGAGCGGGACCTCAGGGAGTGGCCTCTGGCGCGGGCGCCGACCAGCGATGTCTACACGGTCACCTGCGACGGCGACACCGTGGTTCTCGGGCTGCTGACGGAGCATGGCACGGAGGAACGAGGCGGTGCGCTGCTTGCTCGCCCAACCACTGTTCGAGCTCAGTGATGTGCGAGATGCTCTGCGGCCCGCTGGGGGCATCGCCTGCAACCAGGAGCGCCTGCATTCCGGCGAGCAACGCACCTTCCACGTCGGCGCTTCGGTCATCGCCCACCACCAGCACATGGTCGGCCGCGAGGGACCAGCGCTGCGCTGCCATCTGGAAGATCCTCGGGTCTGGCTTGCGAAGGCCCACCTCCTCGGAGATGAGGATGGGGTCGAAGTAGTGAGCCAGCTGCAGCGTCTCGAGCTTCCGGCGTTGAGCTGGGCCCGAGCCATTGCTGACGACACCGAGGCGATGCGAAGCATGGAGGCGGCCCAGCATTCCGCACACTCGTGGATCCATCCTCGTGTGCCGGAGGACACCCGCTCGGAAGCGGACCAGGCGCTGCTCCAGCGACGTTTCGGTCCACTGGAGCTCACGAGCGAGGTGCTCGAGGAGTGCTGCCTTCGGCCCGCGACCGCGGGCGTCGAGCGCTGCGATAGGTGCCGCATCCAGCTCCCGACTGCCCGCTTCCTCGCGAATCCACGCCCAGAACGCCGCCTCTCGGGAGTGAAGCGTCCCGTCGAGATCAAAGATGATCGCGTCCACTCTCATGCGAGGCGTACGGACCTGTCCCCGCTTCTACCGAATGTCATCGGCGCTCACGCCGAAGCGCTCCGCGTAGAGGCCGAGGGTGCGGTGCCACGCCGGGCGGGCGAAGCAGCGCTGGTAATAGGCCTGGATACCCGGAAAGGGAGCCATCAGGTTCGACTTGCGGATGGTGCGCAGCACACCGGCCATCACGATGTCGGCAACGGTGAAGTCATCGCAAGCAATCCACTCGCGGCCAGCCAGGCGCCGCTCGACCCCCTCGAGCCAGCGGTGGGCTAGCTTGGGCACCTCCGCGTGCAGCGTCTGTGCGGTCTTGCCGCTGTCAAAGATGCCGAGCAGGTCCAGGCACGTGAGCGTCGGCTCCACCGTGCCCACAGCCGCAAAGCACCACTGCGTGACGCGGGTGCGGCCGCGGACGTCTGCCGGGATGAGCTTGCCGGCCTTCTCGGCGAGGTACAGCGCGACCGCCGCAGACTCCGTCACCACGAAGCCGTCGTCGTCGATGACGGGAGCCTGGCGGAAGGGGTTGAGCTGGACATAGGCTTCAGTGTCGAGCTCTCCAGCGGTGTGGTCGAGCGCATGGACTCGATACGGCAGCCCCGTCTCCTCCAGCACCCACTGTGCCCGGAGGTCTTTGGTCTCACCGACCCCCTCGGGAAAGATGCGTCCGAAAGCATAGAGCGTGATCATGTGGTCCTCCCGATGGGCGGCCAGCACAGGCCGGCGCCGGAGCATGCCACATGCTGGAGGGCTGCGCGACAGCGCGTGCTCAGCGAATCCGGAAGATGGTGCCGCCCACCTGGCCCTTCGCGGTCAACGCCGGGCCGAGCTCGCCGCTGGGCAGCAGCTCTACCAAACGCGCGTTGGCGGGGCCATCCTCCTCGTTGACGATGCTGTTGTCGGCGACGAAGGTCCGGCCCTCGACCGTGAAGCGATCGGCGTTGCTGCTGGTCGGCGACTGATTGGGGATCTCCGTTGCGACACTGGAGCCGATCTCCCAGCGCCACCAGCGGAAGGCGCGCGCCGTGGTCTTGGGTTAGGCGATGCAACACCCAAGTTTGGCAGGGCCTCGGCGCTGGCCGGCGACGTCCAGCAACACCTGCTGCACCGTGCGTCGTTCGAGCCGGCGCAGCTCCCGGACGAAGCGGGCCAGGTCGCGCGCCGCCTGCCTCTCGTCGTGGATCACGTCGTCCGAATACGGCTCGCCGTCTGTACGACGGCAACATCGATTTGAACCTCTCCGGCGTGCAGCGTCATGAGCACCCCTGCGTGGACTCAGCAGAAGAAGGGCGCGCCATTCTGCGCCGCCAATGTGAGCGGGCTCATTTGTCCGGAGTCGCTGGCAGCGAACACCGTGCCATTCCGGCGCGATGTTGCTCTCTCGCAGGAACGACGAGCACACGGCGCCATGCGGCCTCACAATATTCCCATGCTCAGAGGCTTACCTGTTTGGGTCGGAGTGCTGCTGGCGTGCGGCGGTGCCGTTGCCGAGGGCCAGGAGCCCGCACGCGATGGCGAGGCAGCGGCCGAGCCGCCCCCGGCGCCGGAGTTGCCCGGTGCTGCGCCACCCGCAGGCGTAGGGTCTTCGCCCGTGTCTGCCGTCGCTCCGAGTGAGCCAGGCAAGCTGGAGCCGCAACCCCTGCCGCCAGCGAGCGCCGATCCGCCCGATGGAGCCATCGCCGTGGCTCAGGCGTGGCCGGTCGCCTTGGCTCTCGATGCCACGCATGTCTACTGGGCAAACTGGGGCGGCTACCGCGACGGCGGCATTCTGCGTGCATCAAAGCAGGGTGGCTTGCCGGAGCTGTTGGTCAGCTCGTCAAGCCGCCCCGATTCCCTGCTGCTCGACAGGGGTCACGTGTACTTCGCCGAGCGCGTGAGCAGCACGCTGAGCCGGGTGCCGCTCGCGTCCGGGCCAGTCGAGCCGATTGTTGAGCGGGTCGGCGACATGGGCTGGGTGCTCTCGGAGCAGCTGGTGTACTTCCTGGGGAACACAACCGAAGGCATTCACGCGGTCGGCAAGCAAGGCGGCGAGATCGAGACCGTCGTGCCCGCGGTGACCACGAGCGGCCCATTGCAGTTGCACGGCGGGTACGTGTACTGGCGCGAGCACTACTTCGCCAGCGTCCCGAGCTTCGACGGCGGCGCTCAGCGGTTGTGGCGAGCACCCGTACAGGGCGGCGCGCCGGAACTCCTGGTGACGGAGCCCCATAGCGTGCTCACGGGGCTGGTCGTGGATGATCAGGCCGTCTACTATGGCCTGGCCGTCAACCTGCCGGAGTGCGGGTGTGAGGGCGGCCAGCTGAAGGTGCTGGCGCACGGCTCGACGGCCACGCAAACGTTCGCCTCGGTGCAGGGCGACTACCTCGGCGCGATCGCCGTCACCCCAGCCCACCTCTACTGGTCAACGGCTAGTACGATCCAGCGCACCTCGAAGGATGGCGCTGTCACCGTGACCCTCGCGTCCAACCTGCCTTCCGTCTCCGCGCTCGCCGTGGATGACGAGCACGTGTACTTCGGTACCTACGAGGAGAGCGGCAGCATCCGGCGCATCGCCAGATAGAGCACTTCTGGCGCGGCCGCGGCGCGCGGGTCGAGCTTTCGCTCCCGATCCGAAATGGGAGTGGCACCTACCCACCGAGGATCACTGGGAGTACGCGGCCCGCTCCGAGACCGGGCTGCGCGCCCGCGGCTTCCCTGGTTCTGGCGGCTGCTCTACAGCATCGGGACCGTGACCGCTTGTCGCAAGCGCTCGCCCGATCAGCGGGCGATACCGTCGGCGCGCCACACCTTGCGCCCCGATGCGCTCTCCGTCGCAAACGAGAGCTGGCAGGAATCGTTGAGCTGGCCCAGCTGCACCCCGCTCACCACTTCGCCCTTCAGCTCATCTCCGACGGCCACGATCTTGTCTGCCACCGGATCGGGGCCCATGAAGATGCCGCGTTGGCCACTGTCGAGCACCGCCTCGAAGACCACGCGGCCCTCGCTGTCGATGTCCACCGAGCCAAAGCTGGCAAAGGGGCCCGCGTTGTCGGCGAGCAGCGTCAGATCGGGTAGCTCACTGAGCGGCGTGCGCGTCGCGGTGTAGACGCCGAGCGCCACGTCGAAGCGCTCAGCAGGTTGCCCCACCGGGCAGCGCAGCACCTGCACCGCGGGCAAGGTGCCCGGCAGCGCAAAGGCGATGACGCCCGCGTCATTGAGCGCCACGTCCGGCTGCTGCCCCACCGACAGGCCCGCGATGGCCTTGTCGATGTCGGCGATCTCGGCGCCCGGCTCGTCAAACAGCAAGATGCCTCGCTGCAGTCCGCAGGCATTGTGCTCCATCTGCAGGGCCACCGTGCCGCCGGCGTTTACGTCCATCTGCTGCTGATTGAAGAAATCGCCGGAGCCGGTTCGCACGAGCTCCAGGCTGCCGTCTACGGGCCCGCGATACAGCGCGCCCCTGCCGTCGCGGATCGAGCTGAAGGCCAACATGCCGTTGGGCGCCAATGCCAGGGGCCGATCCGAGATGATCGAGCCGTCATCCCCGAGCCCACCGCCCTCTTCCGCAGCGTAGTGGACCACCACGCCCGAGCCGCTCAGATCCGTGGAGAAGGCCCCGAGCAAGTTGCCGCTGCTCGAGGTGGCGGCCAGGAACGCGAGGTGGCCGGCATCATCCAGCGCGACGCGCAGCGGCAGCTCCAACCCCTCTGCTTCCAGGCTCACGGCGGCCAGCAGCCCGCCGCTGCCCACGAGCACGTGTGCAACACCCGTGGCGTCCGTGGCTGCAAAGGCCAGCTCCCCCGCGTTGTCGAGGGCGGGAGCGGCGGGGCCGATGAGCCACTCGCCATCTCCTCCCGCGATCTCTTCGAGCGAGAGCGCGTCGTCACAGGGCGCAGGCGGCTGCTCCTCCGGCGGCCGGTGGCGCCGGTGATGGTGCCGCTTGCGAGGGTGGAAGCCCCGGTGCCAGCCCGCAGCGTGCGCCCCATCGTTGCGCTTCAGCAACTCGCCGCTCTCCAGCGTCGTTTCCACGCCATCGGCAGTGAGCGCGGCAGCCACCCCCTGCGCGTCGGCTCTTTCGCCACACGCCAGCAGCGTGCCGCTGGCCAGCAGGGCCTGACAGGCCCAGCCAGTGGAACTGCCAACAACCATCGATCGCGCGCGACCCCTCTGCTGCTTGCTCATGTCGTCCCCCCCTCTGCCGTGTCAACGGCAACGAGCGCCGAAGCTTCTGCATCGGTCGCTCGCGCGAGCCAGTTGCGTGTTTCCGCTCGGGGCCCGAAAGCTCCTCGCGGACAGGGCGCAGGCTGGCTCTGGCGCGATCTGACGGTCGCACGCCGCTTCGCATAATCCCGGACTACGTTTGCCCTGATTACGTTGCCTTAACGAAGCGGAGCCGACCCCGATCGCCTTGGAATGCCTGGACTCGAGCGGCGCCTGCTCTGGCACAGCATTGCACCGCGATTGCCATTGCCCGGTAGCCACGCCGAGCGTCACCGCGAGCGCGACACCGCCAGCGACGGCGCGAGTGCCGCGAGATATATTTGAGGCAGGATGCCAAGGAGCCGGCGACCTCGGACAGGAGACCCGCGACCACGAGGCGACGAGTTCGACGATTATGTGATCCACCCTCGATATGGCCAGCGGCCTCGTATGACGGGTCTCCATCCAGTCCCGCCCGCAGCTTTCGAGCCCGGGGCTCCCTACATCAACTTCCACTGGCACTCGCCCGAACCGGCTCGCATTGCGAACACCGCAATCCAGGCGGATGTCTCGCTTCAGCGCTTCACGACGATGCCGGTCACCCACTACTTCGACGTCAAGCGCGTGTGCCATGGCTGCCAGCGGCCATTCCTGTTCTTTGCGGCCGAGCAGAAGCACTGGTACGAAGAGCTGGGGTTCAGCATCGAGGCCGACTGCAACCGCTGCGTCCCTTGTCGCAAGCAGCAGCAGGGCATCGCCCGCCAGCGCGAGAGCTACCAGCGCTTGTTCCACATCGAGCATCGAACCCCTGAGGAAAACCTGGAGATGGCGGAGTGCTGCCTCGCTCTGATCGAGGCTTCGGTGTTCGATCGCCGGCAGACCGAACGCGTGCGTATGCTGATTCGAAGCGTGCCTGAGAAGGCGCGACAGGCCTTGATGCAGCGCGTGCTCGAGCTCGAGCGAGAGACATCTCCCGGCGGCGCAGCGCGGTGATTGGGTCGCGGGGCTAGCAAGCCCCGCTGGCTACGCGCTTCCTCACTCGTTGCGCAGCGCCTGCACCACGTCCAGGCGCGCGGCGCGCAGGGCCGGATAGAGGCCGAAGACGACGCCGATGGTGAGGCTCGCCCCGAAGCCCAGCGCCATCGCCCACGGCTCGATGTGCAGCGCCCAGCTGCCGAGCACGCGCCGTAACACCAGGGTGGCGACCGCGGCCAGCCCCGCTCCCAGGCTGACGCCGATCAGGCCGCCGGCGCCGGAGAGCACCAGCGCCTCGCACAGGAACTGGCGAGCGATCCGCCGGGGCGTGGCGCCCACTGCGCGCCGGATGCCGATCTCCACGGTGCGCTCGCTGGCGCTGACGAGCATCACGTTCATGATGTTGATGCCAGACACGCCAAGCGAGATCAGCGTGGCCCCGAACAGCAGCACGCGCAAGACCAGCAGGATGAGCTCCTCCTGCGCATGGTTCTCGGGCTGTAGGTTGAAGTCGCGCACCCCATAGTGCAGGCGGAGCAGGCTGCCCGCGATGAAGCGGCGCAGCAGCGGCAGGTCCGCGCTTGGGGCGCCGCGCTCCGGCACGGCGCCCACCGCAGCCGCACGCGGCCGCACCAGCAGCCGCTCGGCGCTGCGCTCCGGGTTGTAGGTGGCGTCGAAGGTAGTCTCCGGCACGAGCACCTTGCGGTTCCAGATCCCCGTCGAGTCGGTGTTGCCGAGCATCGGCTTGTCCGCGAGCACACCGACCACTTGCCACACGTCGCCGTCGATGCGCAGCGAGCGGCCGAGCGCGCTCTCGCCGGCAAACAGCTCCTGGGCCACCTCGAAGCCGAGCACGCACACGTGCGCGCGCCGCTCGAGGTCGGCAGCGCTGACGAAGCGGCCGCGTGCGACCTCGATGCGGTAGAGCGAGCGCGACTCGGGCTCCACGCTGGCCACGGTCACCCGCTTCTTCCGCGCGCCCGCGTGTGCCATGCTGGTGCGGCTGTGCTCGGCGCCAACCCAGGCGCCGCCCAGCGCGGAAGACGCTGAGAGCTGGGCAGCGTCCGCGCGCGACAGGGGCCTGCGGGTGTGCCGGCGCTGCGCGGGCGGCGGCTCCGCCGAGCGCACGACGACCACGTCGCTCTCGCTGGCGTCCTGGCTGGTGGCCAGCAGCGCCGCTTCACCACCCCCCAGCAGGGCCACCAGCAGCACCAGCGAGCTGGTGCCGAGCACGATGCCGAGCAGCGCCAGCGCGCTGCGGACCGGTTGCTGGCGCAGCGCGGCCAGCGCCCGCGAGAAGTCTGCTGCCATCATCGCCGCATCGCCTCCACTGGCTGCAACGCCGCTGCACGCCGCGCCGGCAGCCACCCAAACACCACCCCGATGCCCAGCGAGCTGAGCAGCGCCGCACTCACGGCGCCCCAGGAGACGAGCCCCACCCAGCTCGACACCACGTGTGCAGCCGCCAGCGAGCCCAGCCGCGCTGCGCCCATGCCGAGCGCCGTGCCCCCGACCCCGCCCGCCAGCGACAGCAGCACGGCCTCGCCCAGAAACTGCGCGGCGAGGTCGCCCGGACGCGCGCCGAGCGCCTTCTGCACGCCGATCTCACGGGTACGCTCGCTCACGCTCACCAGCATCATGTTCATGATGCCGATGCCGCCGATCACCAGCGCCACCCCTGCCAGAGCGCCCGCGATCACCTCCAGGATCACGAAGGTCAGGTAGAAGCCGCGCAGCATGCCCGCGAAGTCGATCAGCTGAAAGTCGTCGATGCCGTGCCGCACCGAGACGAGCCGCGCGTTGAGCACGCGCATCACCACGTCGTTGTTGCTCGGCGCGTCCGTCACGAGCAGCGCGAGCGTGCGCTGGGGCATGTCCGGAAACCAGTCGCGGCCCGTCATGGCCGGGATGACGATCAGCTCGTTCCAGTCGAACCCCACGCTAAAGCCAAAGCGCTCATTCTTGGCGAGCACGCCGATCACCCGACAGCGCAGGCCGCCGACCGTCAAGCTGTGCCCGACCTCCACGTCGCCCAGCGCCCGGGCGACCGTGTCGCCCAGCACGCACACCCGCGCGTGCTCGCGGTGCTCCTGCTCGTCCGGGGCGCGGCCGGCCGCGAGCGACAGGCGCATCGAGGACAGAAAACGCGGGTCGCCAGCGACGAGGTGGGCGCGGGTGCCCTGGCCGCGATCACCCAGCACCTCGCGCTGGCCGAGACTGCCGTACAGGGTGCGGTCGAGCACATGCGGCAGGCCATCCAGCGCAGAGCCGATGGCCTGCTCGGTCAGGCCGGCCTCGTACGCGCGCGCCTTGGCCTCGGCCCGCTCGGGCTGCTTGGGCACCAGCAGCAGCATGCGCGCACCGCCCACCTCCTCGATGCCGCTCTTCAGCGTCTCGAACCCGCTCAGCGCGAGCGACGACATGAGCACGATGGCGAAGGCGCCGATCGCCACGCTGAGCAGGGTCAAGAGCGCCCGAAAGCGGTGCGCCGCCAGCGCGCGCGCGGCAAGCCGCAACGCATCCCCGGAGCGCATCACAGCTTCATCTGGTTCTCGGCCGCAGAGGCCGGGTTGATCAGCACCAGCTCGCCCTCGGCGAGGCCGGAGGTGACCTCGACCTCGCGATCGTTGCGCACGCCAAGCGTGACCTCGACCTGCTCCGAGCGCCGCTTGCCGCTCGCGTCTTGCTGCACGCGCGTGACCAGCGAACGCTCACCTGCCTTCACCACCGCCTCGATCGGCAGCGTGATGACTCCGGAGCGCGCCTCGAGCTGGATGCGCACGTCGGCGGTCATGCCCGGCTTGATCGCGCCATCCGGCGCGGCGAGCTCGGCCTCGACCTGGAACACCTCCAGGTCCTTGCCCGTCACCCTGGTTGAAGCGGGCGCCACGCGCGTGACCTTCGCCGTATAGCTCTTGCCCGGCAGTGCATCGAACGCCACGCTCGCGGTGTTGCCCAGCTGCACCTTGGCCACATCGATCTGGTTGAGCTCGACCTTCACGATCAGGGCCGACAGGTCCGCCACGGTGAGCAGCGGCTTGCCGTCGAAGGTGGCCTGGATGCCGGGCACCACCACCTCGCCCGGCTCCGTGCCGCGCTGGATCACCGTGCCGGCGATCGGAGCCGTGATGCGGGTGTAGCGCACGCGGTCCTGCTCCGTGCGCAGCCGCACCTCGAGCAGCCGCGCGTCCGCGATGCGCGCGCGCCGCTCATGCTCGGCGTCATCCAGCTCGGCCTGCGAGATGATGCGCTCGGCCACCCCACGCCGCGTGCGCGCCAGCGCCAGCTCGGCGTGCTCGACCGCTGCCTGCGCCTTGCCGAGCTCCGCCTCGGCCGCGCCCACCTCGCGCTCGTAGTCGCGCGGATCCAGCGTGATCAAGAGCTGTCCGCGCTGCACGCGATCGCCCTCGTCCACGCGCACGCTGAGCACCTCGCCCGCCAGCTTGCTCTTCAGCTGCACCTGCTCGCGCGGCTCCACCCGCCCCGTCTCCAGGATGTCGATGCTGAGCGTGCCGCGCTGGGCGGTGACCAGCAGCGCAGGGTCGATCGGGGCCTCGGCGTTGCGCGTCTGCGCCACGACCAGCCCCGCCGCGCTCAGCGTGAGCGCGCCCGCCAGCAGCCACGGCCAGCGACGCCGCCGCTTCACGACACACCTCCGGCAACCGCTCGGCGCTCGCCCCGCTGCGTGACCTGGTCGGACAGGAGCTGGCCGTCTGCGAAGCGGAGCACCCGCTCGGCGTGCCCCGCCACCGCGGCATCATGGGTGACGATCACGATCGTCATGCCCTGCCGGTGCAGCTCCGAGAGCAGCTCCAGCACCTGCAGGCTGGTCACGGAGTCCAGCGCGCCCGTCGGCTCGTCCGCGAGCAGCAGCGCCGGGTTCTGCACGATGGCGCGGGCCAGGCTCACCCGCTGTTGCTGGCCGCCGGAGAGCTGGTTCGGCAGGTGCCGCGCGCGCTCGGCCAGCCCGACGCGCTCCAGCGCCTCCAGCGCACGGCGGCGCCGCTCCGCCGGGCGGACCCCGGCATAGACCAGCGGCAGCTCGACGTTGCTCAGGGCGGTCTCGCGCGCGAGCAGGTGGAAGGCCTGAAACACGAAACCGATCTTCGAGTTGCGCAGGCGCGCGAGCTCCTCCTCCGGCAGCCCCTCCACCACCTCGCCCGCGAGGAAGTAGCGCCCCGACGACGGACGATCGAGCGTGCCGATCACGTTCAGCGTCGTCGACTTGCCCGAGCCGCTCGAACCCATGATCGCCACGTGCTCGCCGCTGCCGATGCTGAGCGAGACGGAGCGCAGCGCAAACACGTCCACCTCGCCCATCCGATAGACCTTGGAGACCCACTCCAGCTTCACCAATGAAGAACCGCCCATGTCCTCGGCCTCGTCTCGTTCGGCGTCGCCGCGGCGCCATTGCCGCCAGCCCGACCTGAGCAGAAGCTCGCACGCGGGGGTGCCCGGGACCATCCGGGCTGAGCCCGGAATTTACCCTGAGGGACGTGGTCCGGGGCTCGGGGTTACCCGTCATCACTACCTACCGGCCAGTCACACCGCTCGCGCTCGCACGAAGGGTCCGACCTTCAAAATACGCCCTCCCCACCCCTCACCGAAGGTCCCGACCTTCCCTCGAGGGGCACCCCCACCCTCGATCGAAGGTAGTGACCTTCAAGATCCGCCGCCTCCACCCAAGCTCGAAGGTGCGTTACTTTCTTTCGCTCCCCATCTGCCCGCCTCGGCGAAGGTCCGTGTACGGTGCGCCACGTGTTGCGCCACGCCCTTCGGACACTCCTCGCCTCGACGCTCCTGCTCGGCTCGGCGCCACCGCCCGCCGCGTTCATCGACCAGAAGCCAGTCTCCGGCATCTATCGCGACGGCTGGATCGACCTGAACGAGAACGGTCGCAAGGATCCGTACGAGGATCCGGAGCGGGACGTGGAAGCGCGCATCGCCGACCTGCTCGCGCGCATGACGCTGGAGGAGAAGACGGCGCAAATGGTGACGCTGTACGGCTTCGGTCGCGTGCTGAAGGACGAGCTGCCGACCCCCGCCTGGAGCACGTCACTCTGGAAAGACGGCATCGGCAATATCGACGAGCAACTCAACGGCAACACCGGTACCGACAAGAACCTGCCGGATCCGAAGTTCGACTATCCCTGGCCCGAGCATGCGCGAGCCCTGAACGAGATCCAGCGCTGGTTTGTCGAGAGCACGCGCCTGGGCATCCCGGTCGACTTCACGAACGAGGGCATCCGCGGGCTGCTGCACACCAGGGCCACGAGCTTTCCGGCGCAGCTCGCGGTGGCGAGCACCTGGGATCGGGCACTGGTGCGAGAGATCGGGCGCATCACCGGTCGCGAGGCGCGCGCGCTCGGCTACACCAATGTGTATTCGCCCGTGCTCGACCTGGCGCGGGATCCGCGCTGGGGGCGCGTAATCGAGACGTATGGAGAAGACCCATTTCTGGTGAGCGAGCTCGGTGTGGAGCAGGTGCGCGGCATCCAGGAGGCACGAGTGGTCTCGACGCTGAAGCATTTCGGCGTGTACAGCGTTCCGCAAGGCGGTCGCGACGGCGACGCCCGCACCGACCCCCACGCCACCTGGAGTGAGGTGCAGACCGTGCTGCTCGCGCCGTTTCGCCGCGCCATCCGCGACGGGGGTGCCCTGGGCGTGATGGCGTCGTACAACGACTACGACGGTGTGCCGGTGATCGCGAGCCGGCAGTTTCTGACGGAGATCCTGCGCAAGGAGTACGGCTTCCAGGGCTACGTGGTGTCCGACAGCGGCGCAGTCGAGTTCGTGCACCAGAAGCACCGCGTGGCGCCGACACCGAGCGACGCCATCCTGAAGGCCGTACAGGCGGGCATGAACGTGCGCACGAACTTCACGCCGCCCGAGGCCTTCGTGCTGCCGCTGCGCGAGCTCGTGAAGAGCGGCCGCCTGTCCATCGCCACCATCGACGCGCGCGTGCGCGACATCCTGAGGGTGAAGTACTGGCTCCGCCTGTTCGATGCCCCCTACGTGCTCGAGCCCGAGGCCACGAACCGCATCGTGCGCGCCGCGCCCAACCTGGAGGCGGCCGAGCGAGCGGCACGCGAGGCCATCATCTTGCTGAAGAACGAGGGCAAGCTGCTGCCCCTATCGCGCAGCACCAAGAAGGTGCTGGTCGCGGGCCCACTCGCCGATGATCTGCGCGCGTGGTGGTGCCGCTATGGCCCGCAGCGGCTCGACTTCGTGACACCCCTGGCCGGAATTCGCAGCAAGTTAGGGGCGAACGCCGAGGTCCGCTACGTCAAGGGTGTCGACGCGCGGGACGCAAACTGGCCCGAGAGCGACATCTACAAAGAGGGCATGCCGCCCGAGGTACGCGCCGGCATTGCGGCGGCCGTGAAGGCAGCGGCCGGCGTCGACGTCATCCTGCTCGCCGTCGGCGAGCCCGAGGAGCTGAGCCGCGAGTCGCGCAGCCGCATCAGCCTCGATCTGCCGGGCTATCAGGAGGAGCTGTTGCGCGCCTTGCACGCAACCGGCGTCCCGCTCGTGGTCATCGTCTCGAGCGGCCGACCCCTGAGCCTCAATTTTGCCGCCAAACACGCGCGCGCCATCGTGAACATCTGGTACCCCGGCGAAAACGGCGGCCACGCGCTCGCCAACGTGTTGTTTGGTGACTACAACCCCGGCGGGCGTCTGCCGATCACGGTGCCCCGCTCCGTGGGGCAGCTCCCGTACAACTTCCCCTTCAAGCCCGGCGCACACGGCGCGGACGAAGGCCAGGTGAGCGGCCCGCTCTACGCCTTTGGACACGGGCTGAGCTACACCCAGTTCGAATACTCGGGGTTGCAGGTGGCGCCCGATCGCATCAGTGCCTCCGGCAAGGTCTCCGTCTCGGTCGACGTGCGCAACGTGGGCGCGCTCGCGGGTGACGAGGTCGTGCAGCTGTATGTGCGCGACGACTACGGCAGCAGCACGACGTTCGAGAGGAGCCTGCGCGGCTTCGAGCGCATCCGGCTTGGGCCCGGGCAGACGCGCCGAGTCCAGTTCGATCTCGTCCCGGAGCACCTGGCCCTGTACGACGCGAATCGGCGCTGGACGGTCGAACCGGGCCGTTTCACCGTGCTGGTGGGGGCGTCCTCGGTCGACATCCGCCAGGTGGGCAGCTTCAGCGTGCAGGCGCCGGACGGCTCCGTGCCCGTCGAGGCTCCGGTGCCACCCGTGATCGTGCCATAGCGCTAACCGTCCCTCAGCGGCGAACGCCGGCGCCAGAAGGACTCCAAGCCAGGAATTTTCTGCGCCTGAGAGCTGGCACCTGCAGAGCTCGCGAGCGCACGTCACGCGGAGCTGGCTCGCGCTGACGCAAACGCGAACACGCGCGAACCAATTCCGAACGCGCGGGGGAGCCTTCGAACGGCGCTGGACTGTGCGCGCGGCGGTAGCGAAGATGTGTGCCGAGGCAAGGCCGCGCTCGTGCGGGCGAACGAAGATGGAGCTCCAGATGTCGACGTGCGTGCAGGAAGAGTCGAGCGGACGAGGGGAGCGGAGGGCTCGCCGGTCGCGCGGGGCGCAGTGTGCCTCGGGCAGCCGTGCCTCGGGCAGCCGTGCCTCGGGCAGCCGTGCCTCCGGCAGCCGTGCCTCCGGCAGCCGTGCCTCCGGCAGCCGTGCAGTGGGCGAGGCTGGCTTGTGGGCGGCGCTGCTGCTGGCCTTTGCCGCCTGCGCTGACGACGAGTCTGGTGCGCGTGGCGCACCGGTGCGTGAGAGCGGCAGTGCCCTGCCCGGCTCGCCTGCAGCGCCGCCGCCCCCGGGCGCGGAGAATACGCCAGGCATTCAGCCCAGCGCGCCGGAGCAGCCGAGCGCATCGCCGCCGGGCAGTGAGGGGTCGCCCGTGAGTGGCGAGACGCCCGTCGTGCCCGTCCCGTCGATGGGCGCGCCATCGCCCGAGGCGCCCGCACCCGAGGCGCCCGCACCCGAGGCGCCCGCGGCGACACCGCCGGACATGCAGGCGCCTGCCATGGATCCTCCCGCCGTCGCTGGCGGGCCCGATCCCAACTTTCTGATCTTTCTCTTGATCGGCCAGTCCAACATGGAGGGCGCGCCCGCGTCGGAAGCGCAGGATCGTACGCCAGACCCGCGCATCAAGGTGCTGGCACTGCGGGACTGTCCGCAGCGCAGTCAGGTCCACAATCAATGGTACACGGCGGTGCCGTCGCTGCACACGTGCGGCAGCACGCTGGGCCCCGGTGACTACTTCGCGAGGACGCTGGCTGCTGCCATGCCCAACGTGACCATCGGGCTCGTGCCGGACGCCATTGCCGGTGTCGACATCGACATCTTCCGCAAGGGCGTCGTGTCCGCTCGGCGCAACGAGTTCTCGCTGCCGCCGGACAACCAGCTCGACTCGGCGTACCCGACTTTGATCGAGCGCGCACGGCTGGCGCAACAGGCGGGCGTGATCCGCGGCATCCTGTTTCACCAGGGCGAGTCGGACGCGGCGACGGGCGCGCTGCAGCAGGCCTGGCCGGGCAAGGTGCAAGGGCTGGTGCAAGACATCCGCACCGACCTCGGGCTCGATGCCGCGCAGGTGCCGTTCCTGGCGGGTGAGTTGCTCGCCAACGGCGCGCCGCAAAACGGCTGCTGTGGCAACGCCATGAATCCCAGGGTGGCCTCGCTGCCCGATCTGATTCCGAACGCCTTCGTCGTCTCCGGCGCCGGGCTCGGGGTTAATGCCGATGGTCTGCACTACAATCTGGCGGGTCAGCGCGAGTTCGGGCGGCGCTACGGGCAGGTCATGCTCGACGCGCTGGGGCTTTAGCCAGGCGTGCGGAAGCGGCGGGAGCGGCGCAGGCGCCCTCTCCCACCGCTTCGGCTCGGCGCCTGCGCGCCGCCGCCGTGCCCTGATGGCTTCAGAGAGCGGTCGGCGGGAACTGCGTACCGGGCAGCGCGAGATAGTTGTTCGCCACCAGGCCGTTGAGGCCAGTGGAGAAGTCGACATCCGAGAA
>JAICQL010000406.1 GCA_025937895.1 Polyangiaceae bacterium
CGTTCAACGTTGCGTACGCTGCGACTAGAGTAAGCCCCTCACTGCGGTGTCCTTTGCCAGCTCCCGCCGCGCCAGGGTATCACGCGCCGGACATGTCCATCCGTGTGCGCGTCCAGCGCGTGGGTCCCGTCGAAGTTCCGTTACCCGTCGCGCAGACACCGGGCTCTGCGGGGCTCGACCTGTGCGCTGCGCTCCCCGAGCCCGTGTTGTTGGCTCCCGGTGAACGCCGGCTGATCCCCGCCGGCCTGCGGCTGGAGCTGCCGCCAGGCTACGAGGGCCAGGTGCGCCCGCGCTCGGGGCTGGCGCTGCGACATGGGGTCACGGTGCTCAACACGCCGGGCACGATCGACAGCGACTACCGCGGGGAGCTGGGCATCGTGCTGATCAACCATGGCTCGGCGCCGTTCGAAATCGCGCCGCTGGATCGCATTGCCCAGCTGGTGATCGCCCCCGTGGCCCCGGTTCAGCTGGAGGTGGCGCTGCAGCTGTCGGAGACGGGCAGGGCGGGCGGAGGATACGGCTCGACCGGCGTCTGAGGCTGTTCGGAGGAGCTCGGCCGTGCGCGCGCGGAGATGCGCGCCAGGAACTGCAACAGCTCACCTCGCAGCACACCACGTTCGATGTCGCGGGTGATGATGTGGTACGAGCGGGGCAGGATCAGTAGCTGCTTGTCCCAGGCCGGGGTGCCCAGCCGCCGGTAGACGAGCCGCGCGTTGCTCACCGGACAGACATGATCGCGCCGGCCGTGGGCGATGAAGGTGGGGCAGCGGATCTCCGACAGGTGCCCGAGCAGCCGCTGACCGGCGAGGCGGAGCTCGTTGCCGGCGTAGCAGGGCTGCGCCTCGTACGTGACCTGGGTCTTGCGCTGGACGGCGTCGTGAATGTCGGGACCGGTTGCCTTCGGCAGGTTGAAGTCTGGCCCGCCCAGCCCGCACCAGAGCTGGAGCGCCAGGCTGGGAAAGGGCGTGGGCAGGCGGATGGGGCAGGCCAAGAGCGCCAGGGCGAGCACATCCGCCGGGCGCTCCGCGGCCAGCTCCAGCGCCAGCAGCGAGCCCATCGAGGAGCCCACGATGATGACGGGGGCTCGAGCTGCCTGCGCGCCGAGCACCAGTCGATCCAGCGACTCATTGACGGCCCGCCGCCAGTCTTCCCAGCGACACTTCGCCAGCTCCGCCACGCTCGTGCCGTGGCCTGGCAGGAGCGGCGCCAGCGCGCGCAGCCCCAGCTCTCCCGCGAGCTCGAGCACCATCAGCACTTCGTGCGGTGTGGCTCCGAAGCCGTGCAGGGCCAGCACCGCGGGCGCGGCGCCCGGCCGCTCCTGCGTTCCGATCGGTGCTCCCCCCATCATGGCCAGTGCCTCCCGTACCTCACTTGCCCCTCCCGAAGCTCACTCGCCCCTCGCGTAGCTCACTTGCCTCCCATGGCTCACGACTCGCCCCGCTTGATGCCGTAGGCGCGGATCTTCTTGTGCAGGTTGGTCCGCTCCACGCTCAGCACGACCGCCGCGCGGGAGATGTTCCAGTCGGTGTCGATCAACGTCTGCAGAATATACGCGCGCTCCGCAGCGTCCCGGTACTCGCGCAGCGACAGCTTCTCTCCCTGACTGAGCCCTGGCGCCGCCGCGCTCACCACCGGCCGTGGCTCGTCGTCCACGTCGAAGGGGCTGGTGTGAGGGTCCTCCGGCAGATCGGCGATGCTGATCACGTCGCTCGACAGGATCGCGGCGCGCTCCACCACGTTCTTCAGCTCGCGCACGTTACCCGGCCAGCTGCGCTGCTGCAGCGCATGAAAAAACGCTGGATCGATGCGCTTGGTGCGCAGCCCGTTCTCCTTGCAGAAGGACTCCACGAAGGCCTCGGCCAGGAGCGGAATGTCGCTCGGGCGCTCGCGCAAGGCCGGCACGTGGATGGGAAAGACCTCCAGCCGGAAGAACAGGTCCTCGCGAAAGCGACCGGCCGCGACCTCGCGGCCCAGATCTTTGTTGGTGGCGGCCAGGATGCGCACGTCCACGTGCATCACGTGCTCCGAGCCCACGCGCGACAGCTCGCCGTTCTGCAGCACGCGCAGCACCTTGGCCTGCGCGCTCAGGTCCATGTCGCCGATCTCGTCCAGGAACAACGTGCCGCCGTGCGCCTGCTCGAACAGCCCGCGCTTGGTGCCCAGCGCCCCGGTGAACGCGCCGCGCTCGTGGCCGAACAGCTCGCTCTCGATCAGGTCGCGCGGCATCGCTGCACAGTTCACCTTCACGAACGGCGCGTCGCGCCGCGGGCTGAGCCGGTGCAGCGCGCGGCTCACCAGCTCCTTGCCGGTGCCGCTCTCGCCCGTGATCAGCACGTTGGCCTTGGTCGGCGCCACCCGGTCGATGTC
>JAICQL010000311.1 GCA_025937895.1 Polyangiaceae bacterium
CCCGCCGCGCTGGCGCGAGGCCAAGACGCGGGCTCGCCTGCGCGCGCGGCTGGAGCAGCTGATCGAGCGCCACCGCCAGGCGCGCTCTGACCTGAAGAGCAATTGCTTGCTCTCGGTGCTTGCCCAGCAGCTGGAGCAGCCTGGCTCCATGTCGCGCGAGCAGCTGATGGACGAGACGTTGACCCTGTTCTTCGCCGGGCACGAGACCACCTCGCACGCGCTGAGCTGGACCTTGTACCTGCTCTCGCAGCACCCCGAGGTGCTCGCGCGCATGACGGCCGAGCTCGACGAGGTGCTCGGCGGGCGCCTGCCCAGCTTTGAAGACGCCGCGCAGCTGCCCTACACGGCGCAGGTGCTGGCGGAGTCGATGCGACTGTATCCGCCCGCGTTCACCCTCGCGCGCGAGGCGCGCAGCGATACCCAGCTCGGGCAGTGGGATGTGCCGGCGGGCACCCACCTGATCCTGGGCGTGTATCACGTGCAACGCGATGCTCGGTACCACCGCGAGCCGGAGCGCTTCCTGCCCGAGCGCTTCGCGCCGGAGGCTGCCGCCGCCCTCCATCCGGGCGCGTACCTGCCGTTTGGCGCCGGCACCCGCATCTGCATCGGCAAGCGCTTTGCTCAGCTGGAGGCCACGTTGCTCCTGGCCACCCTGTGCCAGTCGCTCTCGTTCGAGCTGGCCCAGCCGCAGGCGCCGGGCCGCGCTGCGGACATCACGCTCGGGCCACGGCCACTACGCATGCGCGTCCAGCGGCGGCGCGCCGCCTCGTGAGCGCCGAGCGCCGCAGGGGTGTGGGGCTGTCGCTGGCCGGCGCGCTGTGCTCGGCGCTGTATCTGTTCCCCTACAAGGAGGCCGCGAAGTACGCTCCAGCGCAGGCGCTGGCCTTTGCGCTGTTACTGGTGGCCGCCTCCTTCAGCAGCTTGCTCTCGCTGTGGGAGCGCCGCCGTACCGGCGGTAGCTTTGCTGCGGCCGAGCGCAGCGCGCCGGAGCGGCGAGTGATGTGGCGCACGGCGCTGCTGCTCTCGCTCGCCACCATCACCGGCAATTTTTGCGGCGCGGAGGCGGTGGCGCGGCTGGAGCCGGCGATCAACAGCGTGCTGCTGCGCACGGAGGTGGTGTTCGTGGGGGTGCTCGGCGCGCTGCTGCTGCACGAGCCCATCACCCCCGCGCTCGCGCTCGGCGCCGGTACCGCGCTGTTCGGGCTGACGGTGATGAACTGGCCGCTGTCTCTGCAGTCGCTGAGCGGCGCTGCCTGGTGCCTGGGCGCCGCTGCCAGCTTCGGCTCCATGCAGGTGCTGACTCGACGCGAGATCGGCCGCATCTCCCCCGCCAGCGTCAACACCCGCCGGCTGTGGCTGGCGGTGGGCCTGATGGCCCTGCTGCCCGGCACCTTGCAGAGCGCCTTCTCCGGCGGGCGCGAGCTGTGGCTGTACGTCGCGGCCGCAGCCCTGTTCGGACCCTTCGCCGGACGGCTCTTGATCATGTTCTCGCTGCGCGGCCTGCGCGCGGCCGAGTCGGCGCTGCTGCTCCTGCTCGCGCCGCTGTTCGCCTTCCTGCTGGGCTACGTGGGCTGGGGCCGAGTGCCCAGCGCCCTGCAGACGCTGGGCAGCGCGATCATGTTGCTCGGCATCGCGCTGCCCCTGTGGGTGGGAGCGTTGCGCTCCCGCCAGCTCACTTCTTGACGAACTTGAGCGTCATGCGATCGCTCTCGCCGATCTCCTGGTACTTGGCCTTGTCCTCTTCGCCCAGCGCCAGGCTCGGCGGCAAGGTCCACACGCCCCGCGGGTGATCCTTGGTGTCCTTGGGGTTGGCGTTGATCTCCGCCTTGCCGCCCAGCTTGAAGCCGGCGGCCTCGATCTTCTCGATCACGTACGCCTCCGGCAGGTAGCCGGACTTGGAGCTCTCCTCCGGGTTGGCGTCGGGCTTGGCGCGGTGCTGCTCGATGCCCAGGATGCCCTTCGGCTTGAGCGCCTTGTTGAACGCGGCGAGCCAGGCGTCCATGGTGCCGGCGTTCTGCATGCCGTGCAGGCCGCGGAACACCAGGATCATGTCCAGGTTCTCCACCTTCAGCTCCGGCGATTTGCCGTCGATGACGGTGGTCTCCACCTTGCCGTACAGCTCGGGCGACTGCTCCAGGAACAGCTTGGTGCGCTCACCGTACATGGTGGCGCGCTGATCCGCCGGGCCATTCGGATCCGGGCTGGTGACGATCAGCTTGCCCTTCTTGGCCAGCGCGGGCGCCAGCAGCTCCGTGTACCAGCCCTCACCCGGGCCAAACTCCAGCACGGTCATGTCCGGGCGGAAGCCGAGGAACTCCAGCGTCTTTTCCGGATGGCGATACTGATCGCGATCGGCGTTGCCGGGAGCGCGATACTTCGCGCTGACCACGGCCTTGAGCGCAGCCTTCGCGTTCGGGTAGCTCTTCTCTGCAACCTTCTTGGCTTCTGCCTTCAGCTCGGGGGTCCAGCGCGCCTTGTCGGCCTCCGCCTCTTCCTTCATCTTGGCGCGGTCCGCCTCGAGCTTGGCTGCCTCCTCCGCCTTCTTCTTCTCTTCCTCGCTGGGCTCTGGCGGCGCGGGGGGCGCAGCCTCCACGGGCTCGGTCGGGGCAGCGGCTTCGGTATCGGTGGTCTTGGATCCACAGCCCCAGGCCAGGGCCAGGGCAAGGGAAGTAAAAAGAATGGGGTGCTTCATGACCCCGCCTCGTAGCGTGACCGCCCGACGATTACAAACGCCAGCACGCGGGCGGCCCTCGCCCCAGACCTCCCCGGGCTAGCTCCTTCAGGCCCGTGCGGAGACCAACCAGGTAGCGCCCTCCAGCTCCACCCGCCCCTCGCGCGCGAGCGGTGTCAACCGCTCCACCAGCCGCCGGTGAACGCGCGCGCGCACGTCGTCTGGCTGCTCGGCGAGCAGACGCGCTACAGGCCCGAGCTGAAAGCTGAAATCTGCCGCGCCTTCAGCCCCACTGGCAGACAACCGCACCGGCCTGCGAAAGGCCTCGATCTCGATGCGCCGCCAGCCTGCGTCACGCAGCGCGCCGCTGACCCGAGCGGGGCTGGCAAAGGCAAAGGGCCCAGGCGTGCCCGGTGGCGGCAGGGCAGGCACTTCAGCCAGCATGGAACGCGCCACTGCCAGCGGCACCGCGCACCAGGGGTTGTCGTCCAGCGCCTGCCAGCACACAAAGCCCAGCCGCCCGCCGGGCTCCAGCTGCGCGCGCAGGGAGCTGAACGCCTGCGCGGGATCGGCGAAGAACATCACGCCGAAGCGGGAGAACAGGCCGTGCAGCGGCCCGCGCAGGGACACGCTCGCCGCGTCCCCCTCGCACAGCTCCACCTGTGGCAGCTGTGCCGTGCGCTGGCGCGCGCGCTCCAGCAGCGGCCGCGAGGGGTCCACACCCAGCACGCGACCGCCGCTGCCCACGCGCTCTGCCAGCTGCAGCAACGTCTGACCCGAGCCGCAGCCCACGTCCACGATGCTCTCGCCCGGGGCCGGCACCAGCCGCTCGATCGCCGCCAGCCCGAAGGGGCTCAGCGCCTGATCCAGCAGCTCTTGCTCACGCAGCCAGCGGTCCGCGGCCGCGCCATTCCAGAAGTCGATCTGCTCCCGATTGGAGACCTGTTGCTCGCTCTGCGGCACCGGCCCAGGATAGCAGCGCTCAGAGCCCGATGTTATAGCCGACGTGCACGCCGACCCAGGCGATGAACGAATCGCTGAACTCGGCGTCCGGCACCACGTCTTCGTCGCGCGTGACATACGCGAGGTGGATCTGTGGCGTGACGTAGGTGTCGCCGAAGGGCAGCGCTACGCTGGCGTTCAGGGCCAGATCAAACTGCCGGTCCTCGGCGGGCGGGTCCTCGGTGAAGGCCTTGTAGCCAGCAGACAGGCCCAGGGCGAGGCCGATGTTGTCGTCCAGGGGGATCGTCTTGCCGATGCTGGGGTTGATGTACACGAAGCTGGCTGGCTCCGTGACAGCCTGCAGGCCGCGGTAGTAGCCGATGTACAGCCCCAGATCCGCGCCCGCCAGGTAGCTGATGCCGGCGCCCGGCTCCAGGTACATGGGCGTGTCCGTGCCGGCCACGTCTGCGTCCGCGAACGGATAGAAGCGGTACGTCAGCATGCCCGAGGCGTGCAGGTTGTCGCCGAGCGGGCCGCTCACCTTGAACACGAGGTCGCTCTCCCCGCCCCGACCGCCGTCCACGTTTGCGCTCTTGTTGTCGCCGGAGAGCTGGTAGGCGCCCCAGTAGCCCACGCTGAAGTCGCCGAACACGGCCGTGAGGCTCGGCAGGAGCGCCACCGTCTGCGTGTTCTGATCTTCACCGAACATGTTGATGCCGCGCCACACGTAGGCGCTGGCGGCCTCGAGATCGACGTTGACCATGCTGCCCGGCACTTCGTCGTCATCCCAGTAGCCATCCCCCGTACCCCTGTCCCTGGCCGGAGCCGTGGGCGCGGGCTCCGGCGCCGGCATGGGACCAGAGGGCAAAGCCGAAGGCGTACCGGCGGGCGGCTCACCGGGCAGGGCGGGCACCTCACCGTCTGCCGCGCTGGCCAGGGCCGGCAGCAAACTCGAGCCAAGGACCGTGACGATCGCTGGAATCTTCATAGTAAGCATCTCGACTTCCTCGTCAGCAACGCGCCCCCCAAGCAAGCTGCTGCTCCTTCAGCGCGTGCTGGTCTACCCGTGTCGATCAGCAACGATCGTGCCGTCCCGAAACATGCGCAGCGTGGCGCGCGTGAATTGCCGAGCGTGAACGCCGTGCTGTGAGCACGCGGCTCTGCAAGCGCGCGAAGCCCGTGCAGGCCAGACAGCATGCAGCGTTGCCACGGTGCCGAGTGCGCGCGTGTGGCAATCCGGAGTGCGTACGTTCGTACGCGCGCCGAGCTCAGTCGGCTGCAGGAGCGTCTGCGTGCCAGCGCAGCACCACGCGCACCTTTGCGGGCTGCCCCGCCTGCGCGTCAACGCCCAGTCCGAATGACCCCCGTGGGGATGCGTCGAAATCCACGCCGTCTTCGCTGAAGGCAGGCGGCCCCTCCTCGCGCAGCAGCATGAAGAAGGTCTCCCGCGCCTCGACCGTCCAGTTGCCCTCGGTGTGCAACGCGGCCAGGCGCGAGTCGAGCAGCACCTCCAGCGGAAAGCGATCCCCCTTGCGGAACTCCAGGATGACCGGCAGCGACTGGAGCGCCGTGGCACGCTGCTCCTCGGGCAGCTCGGAGATGTGGGCGATGGGCACGCGCCGCGCGCTGCGGGCCACCTGGCTGTTGGACGCGCCGCAGCCCACCGCCAGCAGCGCCAGCGCGACGAGAGTGTGACGCCAGAGCCGCGTCGCGCGACAGTTACTATGATTGTAGTAGTTTTGCTGATGATGATGCATGGGACAGCCTCCGATGTCGCTGAGGTCCTCGATGAGCTCAGACGTAGCCGAGGAAGACGCTGCGAAAGACGCCGAGGGTGATGGCCAGCGCAAGCAAGCAGCGCAGCCCGCGCCACACCCAGCTCTGCCGGCGCGAGGTGGCCAGAGCCAGCAGCCGCCGCCGCAAGCGCGCCGCGCTGCCGCCAGTCATGCGCGCGGGCGGCGCGCCCGGGAGCGGCGCCGCGGCGTGCGCCAGTATGCTCTCGGCCAGCGCCGCGCGCGGGATGCCGCGGGCCACGGCGCTTGCATCGGCGGCCTCTTCCGCGCGCTCGTGCAGGCAGCGCTCCAAATAACGCGCCCCCGGCACGAACCAGAACAGATCTGCCAGCAGCCCGGCGATGCCGAAGCTGAGCACGTCCCAGTCGCGCACGTGGCCCAGCTCGTGCTCGAGCACGGCGGCGCGCTGGCTGCCCTGCAGGCTCGCCGGCAGCCACACCCGCGGCTGCAGTACCCCGGAGGTGAAAGGCCCGAGCTCCTCGAGCGAGCTGGTGATGAGCTGCACTCGCCGCCCGCCCACCCGCACCATTTCCACCCGGATTGCCTGTGCCGCCGCCCGCGACAGGCGCAGCCGCCAGCCCAGCGCATGCCGCCAGCGCACGACCAGCAAGGCCGCGCTCACCGCGGCCAGCAAAGCCAGCGCGAGCCACAGCGGAGCCGCGCCCACGTGCCGGAACAGCCAGTGCCCGAACATGTCCCCCACGCTGTAGCCGTAGCGCTCGCCCCCCGCCTGCATCTCCACTCGTGCATGCACGAAGGGCACGGCCGGAGCGCTGGCACCCAGCCCCAGCTGGAAGCTGCCGAGCTCCCCCTTGCTGCCCGCATGCTCGCTCAGCACGTACGCGCCCGGCGCTGCCCCGCGCAGCACATCCCAGAGCACCCGGGCCCAGGGTGCCAGCAAGATCAGCTTGGCCAGCCGCGGCGAGCCCACCACCTTCGCCGCGAGCAAGGCCAGCAGCAGCGCACCGGCGAACGTCAGCACGGTGTTGAACACCAGCGCCGTGCTCACCAGCACCGCGCTGCCCCCGAGCAGCTGCGGCAACAGCCAGCTCTCACTCATCGCCTTCCCCCAGCTTCTCGTCGATCAGCTGACGCAGCTCCTGCAGCTCCTTGCGGCTCAGCCCCCCGTCCACCAGCGCAGCGATCGGGCGCAGCCGCTCACTCTTGAACAGCGCGCGATGCACCCGCTGCAAGATGCGCGTCTTGGTCGCCTCCGAGCGCTTCGCCGGCTGGTACACGTAGCGCTTGCCGCTACGCTCGCGGCGCACCAGGCCCCGATCACACAGGCGGCCCAGCACCGTCATCACGGTGGTGTACGCCGCCTCGTGCCCCGATCTCGAGAGCCGCGCCTGCACCTCCGCCACACTCAGGCCCTGGTCCTCGTCCAGCAAGCCGAGGATGCGCATCTGCAAGGGACCTACCTCGCGCTCCAGGGTCACCCGGTACAACTACCACGACTGTAGTAGTTGTCGAGCAACAAACCGCCGCTCGCCTCCGTCCCCCACTTGCCGGCGCGCCAGAGGCTCAGCGGTCGGCCGCGGCAAAGTGCGCGAGCTGATCGGCGTGGGCTTTCACGAAGGCGGGCCGTGCCGTGGCGCGCCGCATGTACTCCGCGCACACCTCATACCCCGCCAGACCACCAAAGCGATCGATGAGACGCAGCGCGTCCGCCATCACGATGTCCGCGACGGAGAAGGAGCCGGCGAGCCACTCGCGCTGGCCCAGCACCGGCGCGAGCCGCTCCAGCCGCAACTTCAGAAAATTGTCGAACGTCGGCTCACTCTTGCCCGAAAACTTCAGCAGCGCCCAGGGCAGGCCTGCCATCTCCACGGAGTTGAGCGCCGCAAACAGCCACTCGATCGCCGCTGCGCGCCCCTTCGGATCACGGGGCATCAGCGCCTCGCTGCGCTCACCGAGGTGCAGCAGGATAGCGCCGCTCTCGAAGATCGACAGCTCGCCGTCCGTCAGCCACGGCACCTGCCCGAAAGGCTGGTGCGCCAGGTGCTCGGGGCCGCGCTCTTGCTTGAACGGCACGCTCGCCACCCGGTACGGCAGCTTCGCCTCCTCCAGCGCCCAGCGCACGCGAATGTCCCGCACGAAGCCGC
>JAICQL010000421.1 GCA_025937895.1 Polyangiaceae bacterium
GCCAGCCGCACCGACACGTGCGAGTGGGCGCGTTCGAGAAGTTCGAGTTCAGGAGCTTCACCTGGGCTGCCGAGCCTGCGCAGCGCTGCGACCTGGTGGATAGCTTCGGCGGTCGCATCGCCGTCCTCGCGCGCGCGTTCTGAGCACGGCGCGGGCAGAGCGTGCAGCAAGCTGCTCCGGGCTGGAGCAGCACGACGCGGACCGCGAGCCGTCGAGCGTCTGCTGGAGCACCCCCAAGGTTGGTCAAGGGTCGGTCCCAGAAGCCGTTTTGTGACACTGGGCCTGCTCAAAGCACAGCGAGTGGGCTCAGATGTGAGGGGTCAGGGGTGCTTTCGCGACGAGCAACAGGCAAGCGCCTGAGCAACGCAGCCGCCACGGGGCTTCAGGACACCAGCGCGCTCAGCGAGCGTCTGGGCGAGTTCCTGCAAGCGGCGTCTCAAACCACACTGGAGCGCATTTCGCACGTGAACGCCATGACGGGCCGAGAGGTCCTGAGCGCCGGCGAAGCGATCGAGCGCGTGGTGGGCGAGGCGCAGGCGCACGTCCATCAGACACGAGAAGCGCTGGGCGAAGCCGCCGGCACGGACGGGCGCGCCGGGGTGCCTGAGCTGGCAGTGCGCCAGTCGGAGGCCATCCAGGAGTTTCTCGGGACGAGCCAGCGCCTGATCGCCGAGCAGGAGGTGATGGCCAAGCACTCGGAGCGAGGCTGCGCGAAGATTGCACAGCTGGGCGCCGTCATCGAGGGCATCGCCCTGCAGGCCAAGCTGCTCGCGCTCAACGCTCGCATCGAGGCCACCCGCCTGGGTGCCCAGGGCGCTGCGCTGGCGGTGATCGCCTCGGAGATGGTGCGCTTCAGCAAGGAGGTGGGTGCGGCGAACGCTGCCATCGCCGAGCTGGCAGGCGCGCTATCGCATGATCTGCCACGCGTGGCCGAGCATGCAGAGCAGCTGCGTACCACCACGGAGCGCTTCTCGGCGCGCATCGGCTCGGAGCTGGAGGAGATCCGCGAGGGCGGCGCGGTGCTGGAGAAGAGCCTGGAGGATGCCATCCGCGCCGGTGACGAGCGGGCGCAGCGCATCGTGCAGCACGCTCACGCCGCGCTCTCGCACCTGCAGTTTCAGGACACTTGCGCTCAGCACCTGCTGAGCCTGGAGGTGGTGCTGAAAGAGGTGGTGGCCCGGGTGCCGCAAGCCGTGCTGGAGAGCCGCCCCGAGCTCTTGACCCCCGCCGTGCTGCGCACGGCCAACCGCAACCTCGACCGGCACGCGGGCGAGGTGAGCATCTTCAATGACCAGGCCCAGAGCGAGGACTGCTCGGATCTGAACACTGGCGGCGAGCTAATTCTGTTTTGAGGTTGGAGTCTCCCAAAGTGGCAAAGAAAGTACTCATCGTCGACGATTCACCCACGGTCCGCCAGCAGGTTCGAGCCGCGCTGACCCTTGCCGGGTTCGACGTCACCGAAGCGGTGGACGGTCAAGAGGGGCTCGAGCGCATCAAGCAGGTCAGTGACTTTGCCGCCGTCGTCTGCGACGTGAACATGCCGCGTCTGAACGGCCTGGAGCTGGTCGAGAAGGTGGGAAAGGATCCGACGCGAGCGGGGCTGCCCATCCTGATGCTCACCACCGAGGGCCAGGCCGCCACCGTGCAGCGCGCCAAGGCAGCTGGCGCCAAGGGCTGGATGCTCAAGCCGTTCAAGGC
>JAICQL010000213.1 GCA_025937895.1 Polyangiaceae bacterium
CTGCCCGGCGCGATCGACCTGGCCGCGATGTGCATGGTGGGTGGCCTGGATTTCCCGGGCGCGCTGGCCATGATCGTGAAGAACAGCAACGAAGACGACATCGTCGCTCAGGAGCTGGGCCAGCTCTTGACCAGCCTGGATCTGGGCCACACGCGGCGTCAGGCGCTGCAAGATCTCGAGCGGCGTGTGCCGATCGAGCCGGTGCGCACCTTCGCGCGCGCGGTGATCCAGGCGGAGGAGAAGGGCAATCCACTGGTCGACGTGCTGCAAGTGCAGGCCAAGCTCAGCCGCATGCAGCGCAGCATCCAGGCGGAAGAGGCGGCGTCACGCGCCGGGGTCATGTTGATGTTGCCGCTGATGATGCTGCTGGTTTGTGTGCTGCTGCTGGTGATGGGGCCGTTCCTGTCCGGAGGCATCACCTTTTGATGGCTGCGCCCCCACTCCAGCGCCACGGTGCTCTCGCTTGCAGGCGCTACCCGCGAGGCTGCTCATGAAAACCAAGCTAGAAATTTCGCTGCCCGGAGAGCCAGACCGGCACTTCCCGATCGACACCCGCGCCATCATCGGCAAGGGGCCGACCGCCGACGTGTCGCTCGACGTGCCGGGCATCATCGCGCAGCACTTTCGCATCAAGCTGGGGGTGAACGACGTCGATATCCGGCTCGCTCCCGGGGCACGCCCGCTGACGTATGAGGGGCGCCCCTTCTCCGGCGGCGCGGTGCCCTACGGCAGCGACTTCTATCTCGAGCGCATTCGCTTCAGCTGCACCAGGCCGAAGGAAGAGGGCGGCAGCAAGCTGCTGCCGCTGCTCATCGCCTGCCTGGTGCTGGCGGGGGGTGGCGTGGCGTTCGTCGTGACCCAGCAGAGCGAGCTCGATGTAGCCGCGGCGAGCAGCGAGCGAGAGGTGGTGCTGTTTCCGGAGGCGCCCGCGTGCCCGCCCTCCGACAGCGCGGGCGCGGCCCGGCGTGCCGTGGGTCTGGAGCGTGCAGCACAGACCAAGCGTGAACGCTATCGCTATGCAGCGCATGACGGGCTGCAGGCGGGCCGCCTGTATGCACAGGCGGCCAAGTGCTTTCAGGCGGCCGGTGACGCGGCCAACCAGCAGCGCGTGCAGCAGCTGGGCGACGCCTGGCGGCTGCAGGTCACGGAAGACTTTCGGGCAGCGCGTCTGCGGCTGCGCACCGCGCTGCAGGACAACGATCTGAACACCGCGCTCACCGCCATCGGTGCGCTGCAGCGCCTGCTGGCAGGCGAAGACATCCCCTACGTCTCGTCCCTGGCGAGCACCGAGCGTCAGATCCAGCTGGAGCTACAGCGTATCCGCAAGAACGCAGACCGGGTGCTGTAAAAACGGGTGCTGTTAAAACGGATGCTGTAAACACCGGCGCTCTAAAACACGCCGCCGTGAGCGCCCGCACGCGGCTCAGGCCGGCGTCGGCGACGAGGCAGCGAGGATGCTGCGCAACATCGCGTAGCCGCGGTGCACGCGCAGCTTGATCGCACTCTGCGTGGTGCTGAGCAAACGAGCCGCTTCCTCGCCGGAGAAGCCCACCAGCTTGGTCAGCTGGATCGCCGAGCGGTAGTTGTCCGGCAAGCGCGCGAGCGCGCGCCGCATGTCCGCGACCTGATCCGGGTTGGGCAGCTCGGCGCGTCGCTCGGGCAACACACCGTCCTCATCCAGCAGCTCGCGCTGTGCAGCCAGACCGCGCCGCTCGTCCAGCAGGGTGCGGCGGGCGATGACCAGCGCCCAGGGCATCACCTTGGCGCCGGGCAGATACGTGGCGCGGGCGCGATGCAGCTTGGCAAAGGTGGCCTGCACGACGTCATCCGCCAGCGCGGGGTCCCGGCACAGCCGCAGCACGTAGGAGTGCAGCTTGGGCGCGAGCTGGCGGTGGAGCTCGGTGAAGGCCTCGGGACTGCCCGCCACATACTCCGACATCAGCACCTCGAGCGAGCGCCCCACGGCGCTTCCACGAAGGCTGGAATACGACTCGGTACCAACCGGAAAGGCTGCCTGCTGGGCCAAAGCCAATGGCTGCGTCATGAGTCGAGAAGGCTGCAGGTTTCGTACCACCTGGTCCCTCCAGCCAGCTCGCGAAAAACGCCGTTGAGGCTGCTCGGCCGCGCGGCTGCAACAGTTGCAGGTGCCACCCTGCTACGCGCAGGGGTGCCTCGGCCCTCTCACAGCTGTCCGCTGGACAGGACACCTGACCGCGCACCGGACACCTCGACCACGCTCGGAGCAATGACGCTCGGCACGGTCACGCCGGCAGGGGCGGCGCCGGCAGCAGCGCTGGCAACGGCGCCGCTGGCAACGGCAGCGCTCGGTGCAACGGCGCTCGAGGCAGCCTCCAGAGGCACGCCGCCCTGCAGCAGCTGCTCCACGAAGAGCTCCACCGGATCACCGCCGGGGTAGGCGTTGTGACGCAGATCGCCAACCACCTGCACCTCGCCGCGAAGCGCTCGCGCGTGGGCCCCCAGGCGCGGGCCAAAGCAGGCCAGCCAGCGCCGCTCGCCCAGCTCGACCAGGAGCTTCAGGTGTCCGTTCTTGACCTCTCGAGCCTCGCACACTCGCCCCACGGCGCGCAGCTTGGGCCTGGGGTTGGCATGGCCGCACGGCTCGAGCCGGCTCAGATCGGTCAGCACCGCCAGGGGGTCATCACCGGGCTCCAGGGTCACGCAGTCAGCGCCCGACTCCACCGGCGGCGCGGGACCCTGCCGCTGCACGGCAGCGGCAAAGGAGTCGCGCAGCTCGCTCAGGCGCTCTTCCAGCACCTCCACGCCAGCAGCCTGTTGATGGCCTCCGAAGCGCACCATCACCTCGCTCGCTTCACACAGCGCATCGTACAGCCGGCTACCGGCGGGCCCCCGCACCGAGCCCCTGCCCGTCTGGCCATCAAAGCCGACCACGATCACGGGCCGCGCGAAGCGATCTGCCAGGCGCCCGGCGACGATGCCCACGACCCCCGGATTCCAGCCCCGCCTGCCCAGCACCAGGGCGGGATGTTGCTCGAGGCCGTGGCGCCCGATGTCCTCCAGCGCCTGCTCCAGGATCAGCTCCGACTGGGCGCGCCGCTCGGTCGAGAGCAGGTCCAGCCGCGCGGCAAGGCCGCGAGCGCTGGGCAGATCGGCAGCGAGCAGCAGCTCCAGCGCCAGCTCCGCGGAACCGAGCCGCCCGGGCGCGTTGAGCTGCGGCGCAATGCGGAAGGCGACATCACGCCCGGTGAGGGGCACGTCACGCCCGATCTTGGCGATCTCCAGCAGCGCCTGCATGCCGGGCCGCTGCGCGCTGGCGATGACGCCCAGCCCCGCTCGCACCAGCGCGCGATTGTCGCCGTCGAGCGGCGCCACGTCGGCGACCGTGCCCACCGCGACCAGATCCAGCCAGTAGCGCAGGTCGAGCTCCACCCCCAGCTCCTTGCGCAGCGCCGCCGCCACGGAGAGCGCCAGGCCGCACGAGGCCAGGCCCTTGTATGCAAAGCCACATTCGGGACGATGCGGATTCAGGAAGCCGAGGGCGGGCAGCGGCCTGTCCGGCACCAGGTGATGATCGATGACGATCACCTCGACTCCACGCTGCGCAATGAGCGCGAGCGACTCGTGATCCGAGGAGCCGCAGTCACAGGTCACCAGCAGGCGTGCGCCGGTGCCCAGGATGCGCTGCACTGCCGAGCTGGACACGCCGTACCCGCCGTCGAAGCGGCTGGCGATCAGCGGCATCGCGTCGGCGCCGAGGCGCCGCAGCACCTCCGTGAGGATCGCGGCGGAGGTGATCCCATCGCAGTCGTAGTCACCGAACACGGCGATGCGCTCGCGCGCTCGCACCGCCTGGGCCAACCGGCGGGCCACGGCGCTGCGGTCGATCATGGCATCAGGCGGTGAGAGATCCGCCAGGCGCGGCTGCAGAAAGCGGCGCGTGCGCTCCACATCGACAAAGCCGCGGCGCACCAGCCACCCCGCCACCGTCTTCGTCAAACCGAGCTGGCTGCGCAGGAGCTCGACGGGACCGGAGGGCGGAGCAGACACCGCCGCCACCATACTCAGTCAGCTCCAATTGTACAGACGGGTACCCGCAGGTGCGCGGCTCTGCTCCCCCGCGCGCGGTCAGCCGCTTTTTGCTCAATGGCCATCACGAGCTGACGTTCTCGGCATTTGACAACCATGAACGTTCTGCTCGTCGACGACAACAAGGCGATGCGCGTGATGGTGCGCAGGGCGCTGCTCGAGACCGGCGTGCAAGGGCTGCACGTGGAGGAAGCGGAGAACGGCAGTGACGCGCTGGCAAAGCTGGCTCTGCAGCTGCCCGACCTGATCCTCTCCGACTGGAGCATGCCCGAGATGACGGGCATCGAGCTGCTGCGCGAGCTGCGCGCCCGCGGCTGCAGCGTCAAGTTTGGTTTCGTTACCTGTGCTGCCGCGAGCGAGCAGATGCGCGAGACGGCGTTCCAGGCAGGCGCTCAGTTCATGTTGGCCAAGCCCTTCAGCGCCCAGCACTTTCGCGAGCTGCTGCGCAGCTGAGCCGTGCGGGGCGCGTGGCACGCCCTCGAAACGAGCCGCTCGGCGCCCTGCAGCGCGGCGCGCGTGTACCGGCGCGGATCAGGCGAGGACGCGCACAGCCAGCAGCTGAGCCTTGAAGCGGCGCTCGCTACCGGCTAAGCAGCCCTAGGGCCGATCTTGGTTGATAGCGAACTCCATCGGCCCGGCCGATCGGCAGTAAAGGTATGAACGTCTTTCCGAAGCGTCCTACCTTGGTTGCCGCGTCCGGGTGCCAGCCCCGCTTCCTCGCGAATGTTGAGAATCAGCGTACTGGTATTGAGCTTCTGTCTCACTGCGTGCAGCGCGCCCGCCCCGGCCCCTCAGGCGCCGGCCATGGCGCGCAGCGACGCCGCACGTGCGCTCTTCGAGCGGGGGCTCAGTCTGGCCGCCGAGGGGGACTCGGTGCGAGCCGAACAGTACCTGGCCGCGGCCCTGCGTGAGGGGCATGACTGGCGCGAGGCACTGCCGCCGCTGCTGAGGGTGTGTCTGACGGGCTCGCGCCTGCGCGCCGGCTTGAACTACGCCAATCCGTATCTGAAGTCCCATCCCGATGAGCTCTGGCTGCGTTACCTGGTGGCCACGGTCTACCTGGGCCTGGGCCAGCCGCTGCGCGCGCGCGAGCACCTGCACGCCATCCGCGGCAAGGCACCGTATGAGGGCCGCACGGAGTACCTGCTGGGGCAGACGGAATGGGAGGGCTTCGGCAACTCCGAGGCCGCTGCCGCGCACTTCCGCGAGTACCTGCGCATCGAGCCAGCTGGGGCCAACGCGCGCGAGGTCAGCGAGTGGCTCAGCTTGCACGCTGCCGTCTCTCCGGAGGTATCTTCCGAGTCCCCTCCCGGGGTGTCGCCTGCCGTCGCGGTGCCCGTGCGCAGCCGCCGAGAGGCGCGGCCATGATCCCGGCGCAGGTGTACGAGAAGAGCCTGCGCTCTTTTCTGGAGCCGATCCTCAGCTACCTCGATGACCCGAGCGTCAGCGAGGTGATGATCAACGGGCCCGAGCACATCTACGTGGAGCGGCGCGGCCAGCTGAGCCGGGTGGATGCCCGCTTTGCCTCTCACGAGGCGCTGCTCTCGGCGCTGCGCAACATCGCGCAGTTCGTGGGCAGGCCGCTCGATGCGTATCACCCGATCCTGGAGGGGCGGCTGCCCGATGGCTCGCGCATCGAGGCGCTGCTGCCGCCGATCTCACCCGACGGGCCTTCGGTGGCCATCCGGCGCTTCTCGAAGGACACGCTGACGATCGAGAAGCTGCTCGCCTTTGGCTCGCTCACCCCGGACGCCTCGTCGCTGCTCGCCGCACTGGTCGCGGCCAAGCAGAACATCATCGTCTCGGGCGGCACCGGCTCGGGCAAGACCAGCCTCTTGAATTGCCTGTCGTCCTTCATCCCGGAGACGGAGCGCGTGGTGGTGATCGAGGACGCGCGCGAGCTGCAGCTGCAGCAGGCCCACGTGGTGCAGCTGGAGGGGCGCCCCGCCGACGCCCGCGGCAAGGGCCAGGTCACGATTCGCGATCTGTTCAAGGCCACCCTGCGCATGCGGCCCGATCGCATCGTGGTGGGCGAGATCCGCGGGGGCGAGGCGCTGGAGCTGATCCAGGCCATGACCTCGGGGCACGGTGGCTGCATGTCCACCGTCCATGCCAGCTATCCGAAAGACGCGCTGGCGCGCCTGGAGACGATGGCGCTGATGAGCGGGGTGGAGCTGCCGCTGCCCGCGCTGCGCAGCCAGATCGGCTCCGCGATCGACATCATCGTCCAGGTCGGGCGCGTGCGCGACGGCAGCCGCCGCCTGACCCACATCAGCGAGGTGCTCGGTTGTGACGAGCACAATCGCTATCAGCTGCAGGACCTGTTCGTGCTCGAGCAGGCCGAGCACGAGCCGCTCGATGCCCAGCGTCCCGACGCTCTCCGCGGCGAGCACGCGCGCCGCCCGGCGCTGCTGCCGACGGGCGTGTTGCCCGCCTGCCTCGAAGCGATCCGCATTCACGGTCACGATCTGCCGCCCGCCGTGTACGGGGCGGCAAAGAGGAGACAACGATGAGCACCCCGCCCAAAGAACCGAAGCCGGATGAGGTGCGCCGCGCAGGTCCCGCCAACCTGGAGAGCACGTTCCTGGGCGTGGCGCCGACCGCGCCGGCTCCGCCAGCAGCAGCCGGCGGAGCCGCGCCGGCAGGCGGCTCGGCGATCATCGCCACTCCGATGATCTCGGTGAGCGATCGCGACAAGCGCGGTGCAGCGGCGGCGCCTGTTGCACCGCATGTTTCACCCCAGGGGGTCGCTCCTGCGCCGGCGCGCCCGGCAGGTCTGCAGGGCGGCTGGCAGAGTGCGGGCGTCCCGCGCGCGCTTGGCCCGGAGCAGACGGCGCTGCATGGCTCACCCGCCTGGCCCATGCCGCCGCAAGCGCCGCCCGCTGCTCGGCAGCAGCCAGCCGCGCCGCACCCAGCTCCACAACCAGCTCCCGCGCAAGCCCCTGCAGCTGCTAGCCCCGCGGCCGTCAGTCCCGCGGTTGGTCCCGCAGCAGGGCTCCAGCACACCGCGCTCGCCTCCGAGTACCTGCGCGGTGCGCGCGACGCGGTGCTGGGGGCTGACCCGGCTCCGCAGCGAGCCATGCCAGCAGCGCCGCGCGCCGCGGACCTGGGCAAACAGACTGCTTACAGCCCGCTCTCCATGCCTGCTCCCGAGCGCCCTCACGGGCAGGAGCTGCCAGCAGCGGCTGCGCCGGTCATGGACATGAGCGCCACCGTGACCTCGGGCGGTCCTGCGCCCGCGCCGCTCGCCTCACCACCCGCTGCGCCCCTGCCGGCCGGGTTTCCCGCAGCGCCAGCTGCCGGTGGGCCTCCGCCCACCATGGGGCCCCCGCCCACGGCAGAGCTCTCCTCGCCGGGGCCCATTCCGTTGCACACGGTCGCGCCGGGCGCGATTCGAGTGTCGTTCAGCGAGCCAGAGCCCGGGCCCAGCCCGCGCAGCATGGGCACGCAGGCCTCCGTCGCCCCGCCGATGGGTGAGCTGGGGGCGTCGTTTCACGGCCCCATGGCCCCGGTGATTCACCAGGCAACACCGGCCGCGCCAGCCGTCGCCCCCGCGGCTCACCCGAGCCCCGCCGCGCACCCCGGCCCCGCAGCGCCTCAGGGCGCACCGGCGGCGCACGCTCCGGTGGCGGCCCACGGCGGCTCGCTGCGCAACGCGGTGCCGCAAGCGCTGGTCGGCACGATGCTGGATCGCACCCCCAGCATACCGGGCGGCAACCTGCAGCAGGGCGGCCCCCCACCGCCCGCCAATCCCACCTTGCGCTTCGAGCAGGTGCCTCCGCCACGGAGCTCGCTGGCCCAGCAGGCCACGGCCTTCGGCCTGAACCTTCCGATCGAGCACAACAACACCACGCAGTGGGGGCGGCCCGCACACGACGGCAAGACCAAGGCAATCCCGGGCAGGCGCGCCAAGCCTCGCTCGCAGTGGCGCATGATCGTGCTGGCGGTGCTGGCCCTGCTGTCCGTGGTGGTCGCTGCTTTTGGCCCCGAGCTGCGTGACCTGGCGATGGTCGAGCTGGCCCGGCGCGGAGTGATCGGTCGCGGCGCTTTGCCCGGCGCCCCCGCCGATCAGGCGACCCTGACGAACATGCCCAGCCGGGCCGCAGCCGGGCCCGCCACAACGGGCAAGGTGGAGCCGGCGGCTGCGAATGCTGCGGCTCCCGCGCTGCCGGCAGCGCCGGCCGGCGCCGTTGCAGGCACCACCGTGGCAGCAGCCGGGGCTACGCCAGACAGCCCTGCCGAAGCTGCCATGCCAGCAGTGGAGGCAGTGCCCGTCGCAGGAGCAGAGAGCGCGCCGGTCAAGGGCAAGCGCGGCAGCAAGCGCCGCGAGAGCAATGCGGCGGAAGAGGCCGTGGTCGCAGCCAGCCCCGAGTCAAAGCTGGCCGCGGAGGCAGGCAAACACGTGCTGGCCGCTCGCTTCGCGGAGGCCTTGCCGCTGTATCGCACCCTGCAGCGAGACTACCCTCAGAACACTGCGTACGCGGCCATGAGCAAGGTGCTGGAACAGAAGCTGGGCGGCGGCGCCGCGCAGCTCGGAGCGCAACAGGCGGAGCAGCCAGCTGGAGCACGACAGCCTGGAGCGCAGCAGCTCGGAGCGCAGCCATGAGGCTCGGCGCTGCTCTGCTGGCCCGCATCCTGAACCTCCGCGCGGGTGCACCGGCGCTCGCCATCGGCCTCGCGCTGGGCTGTGCCGATCCCAAGCCGGTGCCCTTCGCGGCGCACTTCAACGTGGTTGCCGATGAAAAGGCGCCGGTCGCAGGCGCGCAGATCGCCGCGCGCGGGCAGCCCCTCGGGGTGACCAGCGCACAGGGCCTGCTGCAGGCGCCGCTGCTCGGCTTCGAGGGGGATCGCGTGCCGATCACCCTCACCTGCCCCGCTGGCTATGCCGCCAGCCCTGCCGAGAGCGTGCTCATCTTGCGCAGCGTGCAGGGGCTGGGCGGTGAAGAGCGCAAGCCCATCGAGCATGCGCTCGGCTGCCAGCCGACGAAGCGCGATGCCGTGGTGCTGGTGCACGTGAGCGGCGCGGCAGCCAGCTTGCCCGTGAAGATCGACGGCAGCGTGGTCGGGCAAACGGACTCGCTGGGCTTCGGCCACTTCTACCTGCGTTCCGATCCGGGTGCGCGCTTCGAGGTCTCGGTCGACACCACGTCCGACCCGAAGCTGATGCCGCAGAACCCTCAGCAGGTGTTTCAGGTCGAGACACGGGACGAGGTGTTCGTGTTCGATCGCGACTTCAAGCTGCCGCCGAAACCCAAGCCGATCCGCAAGCGAGCGCCCAGGCCTGCCGCGCAGGAAGCTCACGTCCCGATCCGGCTCGACTGAGCGCGGGTGCTCTCCGGCCCGGGCCGGATGAGCCGTTTGGGGCCGCTCGGGGCCCTCAGGGTGGCAAGAGCCGTCCAGCCCTGCCCGGAGCCCACCATGAAATCGCGTGAAGCCGTCATCCTGGCCTTGCCGCGGCCGGCAGCCGCGGAGGGCCTGTCGGATGGCGAGCTCGTGGCCCGAGCGCTCGCGGGAGAGCGAGTGGCGCTGCAGCTCCTGTACTGCCGGCACGTGGCCGCGGTGACGCGACGCATCACGCGGCTGCTCGCGCGGACGGGCGAGGCCGAGGACGTGGTGCAGGACGCCTTCGTCGCGGCCTTCGCCGAGCTGAGCAGGCTGAGCGATCCCTCGCGCTTTGCGGCCTGGCTGATGGGCATCGCCATCCACCAGGCCCAGCGCCGCTTTCGCCGCCGGCGGCTGCTCGCGCGGCTGGGCCTCGATCGCGGTCGAGACGATGCGCGGCTGGAGCAGGTGGCGGCTCGCGAGCTGGGCGCGGAGGAGCGGCTGCAGCTGGGCAGGCTCGACCGCGCGCTCGCCGAGCTAGCCGTGCCGCTGCGGCTGGCCTGGATGCTGCGGCACGTGGAGGGCTGTGAGCTCGCGGAGATTGCCGAGCAGTGCGGCTGCTCCCTGGCGACCGTCAAGCGCCGCATCGCCCGAGCCGACGAGCTGCTCGAGCAGCGGCTCGACGGCGGCGACAGAGGAGCGCCATGAAAAAGGTGCCGACGGAGACCTCGCGTGCGCTCGCTGCGCTCGGGCTGCGTGGGCCGCTGGTGCGGCTGACGAGCACAAGCCTGGACGAGCGGCGCGTGCTCGGGATGTGGCAGAGCATCGAGCGCCGCGCGCGCATCGGTGCAGCGCCGCGCGTGCTGCTCGCACCGCGTGCGCTGGCTCTGGCGGCATCGCTGGCGCTGCTGCTGCTGTGCTGGAGCCTGTGGCCCTCACGGAGCGATGCTCCCCCCGGTCCTCTGCTGACGGCCAGCGGCCAGCGCTTCGAGAGCGCCGAGGCCGGCGCGCAGGGGCCGGAGCGCGTGGCTTTTGCCGATGGCTCGCAGATCGAGCTGGCCGCCGGCGCGCGGCTCGAGGGGCTGGCTGCCACCGCGAGCGAGCTCGTGCTGCTGCTGCGGCGGGGCGAGGCGCGCTTCTCGGTGACCCCGGGCGGCCCCCGGCGCTGGCTGATCGAGGCACGTGGAGCCCGGGTCGAGGTGGTGGGCACCGTCTTCTCGATCACGAGCCGCCCGGGGGTGTTCGCGGTGCAGGTCGAGTCAGGGGTGGTGCTGGTCCGCTCCGCGCTGCTGGCGGACGGCGTGCAGCGGCTGAGCGCCGGGCAAGCGCTGCGCCTCGACGTGGGGCAGGAGCCGGCGGCCGCAGAGGTCGAGCCTGAAGAAGGAGAGGTGCCGGAGCAGCCCGCTGGGACCAGCCCAGAGCCAGCAGCGCAGGCAGGGACGTCTGCGCTCGAGGATCGAGCGCGCTCCACGGAGCGCAGACCACGCGCACGGCCCGCGCCCGCGCCTGCCAGGCCGCTGCCCGCTCGCGCGCGCGCGGCAGAGAGCGCGCGCTCTCTCTGGACACGAGTCGATGCGGCGCGGCGGGCGAGCGACGCGGCGGGTGCCGCGCGGCTGCTGAAGCAACTGATCGATGAATATCCGGGAGACTCCCAGGCGGGGCTGGCCGCCTATACCCTGGGCGTGCTGCAGCTGGAGCAGCTGGCGGCGCCGCGCGCTGCCGCGCGGCGCTTCCGGCAGGCACTGGAGCTGGGCATCGCCGCCGGGCTGCGGGAGAGCTGCTACCTGCGCCAGGTGGAGGCGCTGCGGCACGCGGGCGACGAGCAAGCGGCACGCGAAGTGGCGCGCAGCTATCTGCGTAGCTTTCCCCTGGGAGAGCACAGGGACGCCATGCAAGGGCTGGTCACGTCAGGGTCGCTCGGCGGCCCTGAGGGCAAGCGGGGAGGCAGAGGGAAATGAGAGAGCAGCGCCAGGGGTTCGAGATCATGTTGGGCACGGTGCTCGGCACGGTGCTCGGCTCTCTGCTCAGCGCCGTGCTCGCGCTCGGAGTGGTGCGCGTAGCCGCTGCACGCGAGCCAGCCGAGGTCTGGATAGAGCTGCAGGACTGCGCGCAGCCTCCGTATGATCCCGAGCAGCTGTCGAGCTCGCTCGCGCTGGAGCTGAGCCCATATGGCCTGCGCGCCCGCGTGCAAGACGGCGCAGCTGCCCGTGGCTCACAGCTGTACGTGCTGCTGGCTCGCTGCGACGCACGGGCGGGCTCGCTGTGGCTGCACTGGCAGGAGCCCGGCACACCGCCGCGCGAGCGCGAGCTCTCGCTGCGCGACGTGCCCTGGCCGGCGCGCGCCCGCACGCTCGCACTGCTGATCAGCGACGCCCTTCGCCCTGCGCGCTGGCGAGAGAGCCAGGAGTCAGCTCACCCCGCGCCGGAGCAGCGCGCCACGGGCGCTCCGCATGCGCTCGCTCCCCTGCCCGACGATATGCCTCATTACGCCGGACTGCCGCTGCGCTCGGACCCCTACCCGGAACCGTACCGCGTGTACTGGAGCGGTGCTCTGCGGGCGAACTGGGTGCCCCGAGTCGGGGTGCTCATCTATGGCGCGGGCACGGGTCTGGCAGGGCGCCTTGCGGGCCACGTCGACTGGGCGATCGACGCTGCGTATGCGGGGGGCAGGAGCACGGCGAACCGCGCTCTGTACGATCTGCAGTGGCTGAATGCGGCGCTCGGCGCAGACTACAACCTGGCGAGCGAGCGCCAGGTCCAGCTCGGGCCACGCCTGACCGTTGCTCACGTGCTGGGCTACGGCGAGACGGAGCGCGCGAACGACGTCGGTGAGTCGCTGGTCTTGCTGGGCGGACGCATCCGCCTCAGCCCGAGGCTGCGCAGCGAGCGGGTGAGCCTGGATCTGCTGCTCGACGCTGGCTATCCATTGCTGACCCTCCACACCCCCAAGGGCTCTGGCCCCTTGCCGTGGACCGCGTGGGTGTTCACACTCGGCACGGGGCTGTCGATCGAGCTTTAAGCCGCCGCGCCGCTGCGCCCACTGCCTTAGCCAACTGCCTCAGCCAACTGCAGCCCTGCGCCTGCTCAGCCGCCGTGGCCCAGGCGGATCTCGATGCGGTTGGTGCCCAGCCGTAACAGGCGCCGGGGCGGCTGGCGCTCGATGATGGCGGCGGCGTCCACCACGCCCGCCGTGCGCAGCTCCTGCCGGATACGGAAGATGTCCACGTTCAAGCGCTGTTCGGTGACGCGCAGCAGATCGAGCAGCGAGCCCACGCTGATCCAGCCGTCTTCATTCACTTCGGCCGCGGGGGGCAGGTCACGCCGCAAGCGGCAGCGCCCCAGGGTCAGCAGCAGGTAATAACAGGCCTTCACGCCCAGAGACATGGCGCGCCCGGATGCGTTCAAGGCCAGCTCGATCTGCTCCTCGTCGCGCGAGACGTTCAGCTGCAGGTCGAGATCCGAGAGCGCGAACAGGCTCGGAAAGCGGTCGATCACGTCCGTGTCGTCCGTGGGGGTGGGCAAGCAACAGCGCCACGAGTGCGGGCCAACGCGGATCAGATCGCCATCCTCCAGCGGCCCCGACTGATCCCCCGAGTCGATCTGCCACTGGCCGCTGGCCACCTGAAATACGGTGATATCCGGCTGATCGAGGCTGGGCAGACCGATCAGTGCCTGATCGAGAAAGATGGGCTCGGCGGTGCGCTCGACCGCCAGGAGCATGGCACGCGGCGGCGCGACGTCCTCCAGCACAAACGCCTCACCCAGTGAGCCAAAGCCGATCTCGTCACCCAGCTTCAGCTTGATCTTCTCACCGGGAGCGATGCGCTCGCGGTTGACGTAGGTGCCGTTCTTGCTTTGTAGATCCTTCAACTCCCAGCACCTGCGCTCGGTCCAGCGCAAGGTCGCGTGGTGTGATGAGACGTAGGACTGGTGCACGCGGATCGTCGCGCTTGGTGCCCTGCCCACGATGGTTTCTGCGCTCAACTCATGCGAGCTCAGCGCCCCCCGCTGTCTCAGCCGCGCCATGCGGGCCCGAAGTACCACAGTCATGCGGACAGGTACAGCGAGGGGGAACCTCGAGCACTCACCCTGCAGTGTGAACTGGAGAACGCGCGCCGCGCGCACTTTCTTGAACGGAGACCGCGCTTCCGATGCATCTCCGCGAGGTGTCGAGGTTCGCGCGACCGCTACGCAGAACACTGGCATCGTCGACACGCAGGCGCTCAGAGTGGCGCAATTGCACCACTGCTCATCCCGGGGCACTGCGAGCACCGAGCTCGCGTAGGAGCCGCGCGGCGATCACCGCGAACCAGTTCGGTAGCTCACTCATCGATCTGTTCTGATGCGTACGCTTTGTGCGCGACACGAGCCGGCAGTCTGGAGCAATCTACGCTCCCAAAATCTCGTTTCGCTTCGAGACACTTGGGGGGACCATGGCGTGGCGCAACGCGGCAAAA
>JAICQL010000273.1 GCA_025937895.1 Polyangiaceae bacterium
CCCAGCGTTCATCGACTGGTCCCGCAACATCCGCAGGATCTCCCGACGAATCGGGTCCGCCAGCGCCTGAGCAACCGCGTCCATGCTCAATGTGTAACAACATTGTTACTCATTGTCAATGCGTGCAACTGGGGTCACCGCACAGCGAACGCGGCGCCCACGTCCAACCGCCGGGCTATCTGCTGCGCTATCTCGTCGAGCTGGGTGCGCGGCACCTCCGCGCGCCGCGCGCCCTCCTCCACGGGAACATTCAAGCTGCAGGGCATCAGGTGCACATGTAGATGCCGGCAGTTCTCTCTCTGGCGGGTACCTTCACCCTGATTGATGAGGAGCTGAAAGCCCTGGCACGGAATCGCAGCGCAGACCGCCGCCTTCAGCCTGCCCGCAACGTGAAATAGATAGCCCAGGCTCTCCTGATCGAGCAGCGCGAAGTCCTCCACGTGCAGGGCGGGAAAGAGCAGCACATGCCCCACGTGGGTCGGCTGAATCGTCATGGCGGCCATCACCCGATTGTTGCGGAACACGGTGCTGCTTTCCGCCTTGCCGCGATACAGCGCACAGAACACGCAATCATCGGGATTGCTCATGCCTCTGGTCCGCCTTCCCCGCTCGCTCGAGAGCCGCCCTCTGACAGCGGCCCTTCGGGCGTCCACACGCGCGCCACGCCGGGACCGATCGCGGTCACCTGGCCCTCTTCACACTCGAACCCACGCAGCCGACACTGGCGCCGCCAGGTCGTTGCTGAGCCCACGGGACATTCAGGACTCGAGCGTTGGCACCGAGCGCGCCGCAATAGCGCGCCAGGACCTCCGCTTCCTGCTCTGCGGAGCCTCCACCCCCGATGATGACTTTCATGATGCCCCCCTGCCTGACCGCTGGTCGGCTCGGTGCGAACCGGTCATGTTCGTTAGCCGCTCAGCGCCGAATTGCAAGCGGACAGAGAAGCTCCGAGTGTATGCTGCCACCATGCAAACGCACGGCGTGCACCATGGCATCGCGGCATGGCTCGGCGTGCTCGCCCTCGCTTGCGGGCGCGCTGAAAGCGGGCAAACCCCGCCCATGGCCGGTGATGTTGGAGCGACGGCCATTGATGAGCTCTCCGCGCCGGCTCCCAGTGAGTCGCCAGCGAGCAACGGCGCTGACCCCGGCGCTTCGCTGCCGAGCGGCGATGGCGCCGAGTGCCCCGCTCCACTGCGCAGCTCGCCGCTGGATGACCGGGCAGCGTGGGCGCGCGATCCAGCGACGGGCAATTGCTGCCGCTACGCCAATCAAGGTGCGGCGCCTGCGGGCTGGCTTCACTTCTACGACGAAGGCGCCTGCAAGAGTGATTGTCTGTGCTCCGCGCTGAACGGTTTCGAGGGTGATTTCGCAGCTCTCGCTCCAGTGCGCGACTCGCTCGAGTGCCGCTGCTCGCTGGAGGATTGCCCCGCCACTCTCGAGGAAGCGGAGCGCAGCCTGTGTGCGGTGACGGTGCCGCCAGCGGCGGTGCAGCGCCTCGAGGGCTGCGGGATGGTGGTCGTGATCGACCGTAACGGCTACTCGGGCCGTGCCTGGGTGTTCGAGCCATCGATTGCGTCGGGAGACGCGGCGCCAGCTGTCTCCCGGCTGGTGGGAGCGGCCAAGTTCAGCGACGATCAGTCGTTCGAACCTTGCCCCATGTCGAACTGGAGAGCCGGGCGTGACTTCTTCGCCGAATGTGACGACTCCGAGGTGGTCACCTGCCAGCTCTGCGGTGACTCTCCCGGCCCTGAATATCCGCCTTGCCAGTAGCGATGCGCAACGCAGGCCACCCTGCGCGCTAGAGGACCTGCTCCCAGATCGTCGTGAAGGTGAGCTGGCTCGAGAAGCCAGTGCCGGGCTCGACGGCTACGCGGGCAATCTCCACGCAATCCGTCGAGTAGCCCGTCGTCGTCACCGAGAACGAGCCGCCGACCTTTGCCCAGCTCGCGACACGCCCTTCCAGGCCTCCTGTCAGCTGCGCTCCGTTCGACAGGTCGGTAGTGCAACCGCCCCCGTCGGGGAAGCTAGAGTGAGCGACATAACCGCCGGCGATCTGGAAATAGGGCTCCACGGCGTATCCGCCCAGCGGATACAGGCGGAAAGCACCGGCGACCAGCAAACGGTCCGCGCTGGCGCTCGGCAAGCCCCTCAGTGCGGCCTCCGACCAGTTCAGGCGCGCGTATTCGAACAGCAGCCCACGGCGATGACATCGCTGAGTCGCAACATCGGCGACAACCCGAGAACCGGGCCCGGTGAGGAGAGCGCGTCGTTCTCCTGTGTCCTCGAGAGCGCGCCGCCATGAGCTGACATTTCGAAGTCGGTTGCCCCGGCCGGTGCCGTAGCCAGCCCCGCGAGCGATAACGACGAGCAGACCAGATACCAGCGCATGATTGACCTCTGAATCGCAAGACCTCCAGGTCCGCGATCTCGAGAGCTTAGCCCGCGCCGAGGGCCGTGCACGGCGATTGCGCTCGTGTTCCGCGCGTAACACCGGGCTGGAGGTAGCGCCGTCCTCCTCCGTCGCGCGGGGACTGCTCCTCATCGGGACACCGCGCGCCCGCGGCTGCAGCCCCCGGGCCCGCGCTACGCGCCGCTCAGCGCACCCGCCATGCGCTCCACGATCTCGTCCAGGATGCCGGCAGAGGTCGCAAAATTGAGCCGCACAAAGCCCTCGAAGCCGGGCCCGAACGCCGCTCCGTCATTGAGGGCGACCCGCGCGTGATGGCGGAAGAAGGAGCCGGGGGATTGCTCCAGCTGCAGGCCGCGGCAGTCCAGCCAGGCGAGGTACGTGGCCTCGGGTGAATACATCTTCACCGCGGGCAGCCGCTCCCGCAGGCGCACTTGCAGCCGCTGGCGCTGGCTATCGAGCTGGCGCAGCGCGTTCGCCAGCCACTCGTCACTGTCGCTCCACGCGGCCAGGGTCGCCTGCTGCGCGAGCAGGCCCACTCCGCCGCGTGCATGCGCCGGCAAGAAGGCCTCAAAGCGCGCGCGCAGCTCGGGCGTGCCGAAGTGCGCCACCGCACAGCGCAGGCCAGCGATGTTGAACGCCTTGCTGGCAGAAGAGAACGTGATGGTGCGGCGCGCGACCTCCGGCGCCAGCGACGCGAAGGGCTGAAACTCGCGCTCTGGGTAGACCAGATCCGCATGGATCTCGTCGCTCAGCACGAGCCAGTCGTGCTCGATCGCCAGCTCCGCCAGGCGGTGCAGCTCCGCCCGCTCGAACACTCGCCCCGTGGGGTTGTGCGGGTGACACAGCATCAACACGCGAGCCTCTGGCGCCTGCGCGCTCAGCTGCTCGAAGTCGATGCCGTAGCGCTCGCCCTGCTCCACCAGCGGGCTCAGCAGCAGGCGCCGCTCGGTCTCGCGCACGCACGAGAGAAAGGGCGGATAGATGGGGGTCTGCACCAGCACGCCGGCGCCAGGTGCGCTCAGCGCCAGCAGGCTCAAGTACAGCCCTTGCACCACCTCGCTGAGCAGCAGCACGTCCGCCGGATCGATGCGCCAGGCAAAGCGCTGCGCCATGCGCTCGGCGAACGCCTCGGGCACCAGCTGCTCGCGCGAATACGCGGGGTAGCCGTAGTCGTCGTAATCGATGGCGCGCTGCAACTCCGCGCGGATGGCGGGCGCCACCGCGTAGTCCATCTCCGCCACCCAGCACGGCAGCAGCTCGGGCCCGTAGTGCACCCACTTGGCGCTGCGGCGCTGGCGCAGCCGCTCCGGGTCGATCTCGTCGAAGCTCACGGCAAAACTCCCGGTCCGCAGCGAGCGTGCTGCACGGCCGGCACCTTGTCGGCGCTGCCGCTCAGGTTGGTGGCGCTGGCGCACGACGTGGGCAAGCCCTCCTCCACGAGGCGCTCGGTGGCGGCGGCCTGGGTCCACTCCAGCTCCTCCCCCACGGCATACGGCTGCAGCCGCTCGCGCAGCTCCGTCACCGTGTAGCGCTCCGTATCCGCCAGATCTCCGCTGGCCACCAGATCGTCGAACACGTCCAGGCCAAAGGGCTGTAGCCACACCCGCGCGGTGACCCTGTCCGGGAAGGCACGCAGCTGGCCCGTGCGCGGATAGCGCTGCACCACATGGCTCTGGTAGTAGCGCGGGTCGCTGGTGTCAAAGGTGAGCTGCGCCGGCAGGAGGTTGCTCTCCACCTCGCGCGCCGCCCAGAACATGTGCGTCTCCTCGCCCTGCTCGTCGAACAGGCAATCGCGGATCAACCACAGATCGGGATCGGCCAGCTCGGTCACGGAGCTGCCGGCGGGCACCACACCGCTCTCGTAAATGACCTCGCCCCCCGCATACGCGCGCAGCTCCACCCAGGCGCGCCGGTCCTGCGCGGCGCCGCTCGGCCAGCTATGGCCGGCGGCCACGTTGTCGAGCACCAGCTGGATGCGCGCGTCCGCCGCGGCGGTGCCGCCCACGCACAGCGCGCTCTGCAAGCTGGTGTCCAGAAAGCTCTGCACGGCCTCGCGCAGCACGGGCTCGGGCTCGCGCTCGAGCGGCAGGTCCACCGCCGGAAACAGGTGGCTGTGGATGCGCCGCGGCACCGCGCCCGGCCCTGCCCCGGCGATCTTCAGCTCCTGGCTCTGATCCATGTGGCACTGGCCGCAGCTGTTGCCGACCAGCGGCTGCGCAAACACGGAACCCTGCCACTCGGCGAACGTGCGCTCGAGGTGTGTGCCGTGCTCATTGACGATATCGTGGCAGGCGCCGCACAGGCTGGCAGACTCCAGGCGATCGCGATCGTGTAGCAGCGAGTAGCCGGAGGCGTGCGCCGGGGTGGCCAGCGGATCCTGCAGCGGACCGCGCATCACGCCGTCGGTGGCCAGGCGCAGCGGGTTATTGTGGGTGCCCTCCACGGCATCGACGGCATGGCAGTAGTAGCAGGTCACCCCCTGCAGTGAGGCGGGCAGCGAGTCCAGGTTCAGGCCGTCGCTGGTGGCGCCAGTGCGCACCGCCATCGGCGCATGGCAGTTCACGCAGAAGTCGCCGATGCCCGCCTCCCGCTGCCCGCGCTGATTCATCGCCAGAAACAGCGGGTCGCTGGACGCGCGAGCGTGGTTGCTGAGCGCCCACTCCTCATACTGGCTGGGGTGACAGCTCTGACACGAGCGCGGATCGAGCAGCTGCTCCTGGCTCAGCTGCATGCCGCTGGCGGGGGCGTCCGACTGCTCACAGGAGAGCACGCCGAGCGCCAGCGCCAGCCAAAAACGCGAGGTAAACGCCTCTAGCATCTGCCCTGCAAACTGCAGCAGGCCGCGCCTTTGCGCAATTGTGGCGAGCGCGTCAATCCGCCACGAGGCCCCCACCCCCAGGGTTGTGCCCCGCCACAAATGCTCAGCTCTGCTCGACGAGGGCGCCCCTGCCGCGTAAGACTCCGGGCGCCATCACCCCTCGAGGTAATTCATGAGCTCTTTTTCTTTGCCTTTTACTTCCCGCGCCCGCGTGCGCGCTGCTTCCTCCACGCTGGGGCCCTGGATGCTGCTCGCGGCCTCGTGGGCCGCCTGTGGTGACGACAGCAGCTCACCCGGAAACACCGCCGGCAGCGACGGCACGGGCAACGGCAACGCCGGCACTGATTCCGGCGATGCTGGAACCGGCGGCACCGGCAACAACGGAGGCGGCGGCGGTGGCTCGTCGGTCGAGCCTGATCCCACGAAGGACTGCGGCACGCCCAGCGATCCGGCGGTGCCTGAGCTCGAGCTCACTCCCCTGGTAGACGGGCTGACCCGCCCCATCCTCCTCACCCAGCCACCGGGCGAGAGCGAGCGGCTGTTCGTGGTGGAGAAGAACGGCTTCGTGCGCATCGTGCAAGGCGGCGCGCTCTCGCCCGATCCTTTCCTCGATCTGGAGGAAGAGGTCAGCGAGCGCTTCGACGAGATGGGCCTGCTGGGCCTGGCGTTCCACCCTGACTACGCCCAGAACCGCCGCTTCTACGTCTACTACTCGACGATCGACGGCGGCCAGCACATCAGCCGCATCGCCGAATACACGGCGCTCGCCGATGACCCTGACGTCGCGGACGTGGCGAGCGAGCGCGTGTTGCTCGAGGTCGAGCAGCCCGAGGACAATCATAACGGCGGCCACCTCGCCTTTGGCTCGGATGGCTTCCTGTACATCGCCCTGGGCGACGGCGGCGGTGGCGGCGATCAGCACGGCGACATCGGCAACGGTCAGAACCTGCAGACCTTGCTCGGCAAGCTCTTGCGCATCGATGTCGATGGCAGCGGCGCGGGCCCGAACGGCAACTACGCCATCCCCGCAGGCAACCTGACGGCAGACGGCGCGCTGCCGGAGATCTGGAGCTACGGCTGGCGCAACCCCTGGCGCTACAGCTTCGACGCCTGTACCGGTGACATGTACATCGCCGACGTGGGGCAGAGCGCGTTCGAGGAGGTCGACTTCGAGCCGGCGCAGACGGGCGGCCGCAACTACGGCTGGCGCCTGATGGAAGCCGAGGAGTGCTTCAACCCGAACAGCGGCTGCGACGCCGCAGCGCAGAACCTCACCTTGCCCGTCGCCAGCTACGGCCGCAACCTGGGCCAGTCGATCACCGGCGGCTACGTGTACCGCGGCAGCGCCATCCCCGCGCTGCGCGGCACGTACCTGTACGCCGACTATCAGTCGGCGCGCTTCTTCGCCCTGCGCATGGCCAACGGCGCCGTGGCCACGCCGCAGGCCGACATCACCGACAACCTCAACCCCGACGACAACCTCGACGGCATCTCCTCCTTCGGACAGGACACGGCAGGCAACCTGTACGTGGTGGAATACGGCGGCGCCGTGTACCGCATCGACGCGGAGTGAGGGCTCGCGCAGAGCCGGGCGGGAGGTGCTCTCCCGCCCCTCTGCGCTGTATTCCTCTACTGTCTGCGTCGCCGCGTGCGCTCTCCGTCAGCGCCCGCCGCTCACATCGAGGATGGCGCCGGTGGTGAACGATGCCTCGGGCGAGAGCAGCCACAGGATGGCGTGCGCCACCTCCTCCGGTAGACCGCCGCGCTGCAGCGGCACCAGCGCCTTCACCCGCTCCACCCGGCCCGGCTCGCCGCCGCTCGCGTGCATGTCCGTGTAGATGAAGCCTGGCCGCACGCCGTTCACGCGGATGCCCTCCTCCGCCACCTCCTTCGCCAGCCCCACGGTGAGCGTGTCGAGCGCCCCCTTGGAAGCGGCGTAGTCGATGTATTCGCCAGGTGAGCCCAGGCGCGCCGCCGCCGAAGACACGTTCACGATGCTGCCGCCGCTGCCGCCGTGGCGCACCGACATGCGCCGCACCGCCTCGCGCGCGCACAGAAAGGCGCCGAACACGTTCGTCGCGAACACGCGCTGCCAGCGCTCCAGGGTCATCTGCTCCAGGCGCATCTGCGTCTCCAGCACGCCCGCGTTGTTCACCAGCGCCGTGGGCGGCCCGAGCTCCGCGGCGCAGCGCTCGAACAGCACCTGCACGTCTGCCTCCTTCGCCACGTCCGCCGCCACCGCCAGCGCGCGGCTGCCACTGGCTTCGATTGCCCGCACCAGCTCCTCCGCCGCGGCGCGCTGCTGGCGGTAGCACAGGCACACGGCGTAGCCGCGCTGCGCCGCCAGCCGCGCGGTGGCCGCGCCGATACCGCGGCCGCCGCCCGTGAGCACGAGTGTTCCAGTCATGGGCGGAGCTTTGCACAAAAGCCGCAGGAGAATCGCGATACGGGAAAAGTGCCTGGTGCGAGCGGGAATCGTGATCGCCGGGCCACGCCGGTTTCTCCGCGGACGCCAGCGCGGGCGGCGCCGGGGGCCTTGTCAGGCGCGGCGCTTCCCCGCATGCTGCTCGCTGGCAAACAGTGGCACCGTGCGGGCGCCACGAGACATAACTCGGTCAACCGAGGTGAGCATTCATGCAAGAAGCCAGCAGAATTGTTTGGCGCCGGCGAGCAGCCGTGGGCGCGCGCGGCGTGGCCGCGGTGGGGGTGGGCGGATTGATCCTGAGCGCGCTGGGCGCCTGTGGCGACGGCGGCGCTCCGCTGCGCCGCCCCTCGAGCGAGAGCGGCTCGGCCTTGCCCGGCGGCATGATGCCGGGTGAGCTCGAGCCTGGCACGGGCGGCGTAGAGCCGATGCAGCCCGGCGAGCCCAGTGCCCCGCCCAGCTCCGAGGGCAACCCCAACCCGGGCGGCCTCACCGGCAATGAGCCGCCGGGCAGTAACCCGCCGGGGATGGAGATGCCGGGCCCGCCTGTCCCAGCCCCCGTGCGCCCGCCTGGCTTCGCGGTCGTCGAGGCGCTCGATCGCGGCCTCGTTGCTGTCGTGCAACAGGGCGGCGTGTACGTCGGCTGGCGCATGTTCGGTGATGAATATGAGCGCGAGCAGCCCGAGCTCGTCTCGTACGACCTGTATCGCGGCGATGAGCTGATCGCGAACGTGACCGACAGCACCAACTTCTTCGATGCACAGGGCACGGCTGCCTCCAGCTACTCGGTCGCCTTCGTGCGCGAGGGCGTGGCCAGCCCGCGCTCGCGCCCCGTCCAGCCCTGGGCGCAGAACTTTCAGCGCATCCCGCTGAGCTCGCCGGGCGCCAACTACACCGCCAACGACAGTAGCGTGGGCGACGTGGACGGTGACGGCGATTTCGAGCTCTTCCTGCTCTGGCAGCCGAACGACGCCAAGGACAACTCCCAGGCGGGCGCCACGGGTGACGTGTTCATCGACGCGCTCGAGCTGGACGGCACCCAGCTCTGGCGCGTCAACCTGGGCCCCAACATCCGCGCCGGCGCGCACTACACGCAGTTCATCGTGATCGACGCCGACGGCGACGGCCGCGCCGAGATGGCGGTGAAGACGGCGCCGGGCACCCGCGACGGCGAGGGCAACTTCCTGAGCCGCGGCCCCGCCGCCACGGACAACGACGCGCAGGTGTTCCGCAACGCCGACGGCTACATCCTGAGCGGCCCCGAGTACCTCACCGTGTTCGAGGGCGCCACCGGGCGCGAGCTGGACACGGTCAACTTCGATCAGGCCCGCGGCAGCGTGAACGCCTGGGGCGACAACTACGGCAACCGGGTCGATCGCTTCCTGGCGGCGGCGGCATACCTGGATCAGAGCGGCCTGCCCAGCATCGTGATGGCTCGCGGCTACTACACGCGCAGCACCCTCACTGCGTGGGACTTTCGCGAGGGCAGGCTCGTGCCGCGCTGGAAGTTCGACAGCGATCAGACGCCTCGCGACGCGAGCAACCGGCCCTTCACCGGTCAGGGCGCACACTCGCTGAGCGTGGCCAACGTGGACGCAGATCCCGAGCAGGAGATCATCTACGGCCAGATGACCATCGATCATGATGGCCGCGGCATGTGCTCCACCGGGCGCGGCCACGGCGACGCGCTGCACGTCACCGATCTGGTGCCCAGCCGTCCTGGCCTGGAGGCGTTCATGCCCGCGGAGAGCACCAACCAGCCCTTCTGGTCCGTGCGTGACCCTGCCACCTGCGAGATCCTGCTGACCAGCGATCAGACCGGGCAAGACGTGGGCCGCGGAGTAGCCGCCGACATCACTGCAGCCAACCCCGGCGCCGAGTTCTGGGCGTCCGCAGGCGTGGCGCTGCGCAGCGCCGCCACCGGCGCGCTCGTCGGCGGGCCGCA
>JAICQL010000393.1 GCA_025937895.1 Polyangiaceae bacterium
CCCTCGAGGAATGCAAGGCGCACGGCCACCTCTTCCTGGAAGCGGATCGGCTGTGCACCGAGGACTGTGGCCCGGCATACGAGCGCAAGGGCGATGTGTGCGAGGGAGAAAACGCCGGTGGTAAGCCCAGGTGCCGCCAACCGACGGAGGTTCGCCGCTGCATCATCGGGACCGATTACTGCTACTGTGCGACCAAGTGACGTCATGAGCCGGACCGGAAGCTGCGCGCTGCTGTCACTCCTCCTCGGGTCGTGCGGCGACTCCGGCGAGCGCTCGACAGAGCAAGCCAGCGAGGCGCAGCAGCCGGCGCCACCGCCCTCGTCGCAGGACACGATTGCCAGCTGCGGCCCGCGCCAGCAGCTGATCAACGCCACCTGCGATAGCTGCCTCGAGCAGCGATGCTGCGCTGCGCTCACCGCGTGCTCCGCCGACACGGAGTGTTACGCGGTGTATGGTTGCTTCGCGCGCTGCGTGGCGCAGCCGGAGCTGCCAGGGTGCCCCGCCTCTTGCTTTGGCAACGGCGCGCCGCCGCTGCCGTTCGAGGAGGTGCTCAGCTGCATGTTCGATTCGTGCGCGGAGGAGTGCACCTACGTGGCTGAGGACTGAGAAATGGCGGCGGTGGGGGCACGGCTCGACGGGCGGCGCGAGCACGAGTGGCTGCTCTACCTTCTGTGCTTGCACTGCAGCCTCGTGTATGAGCCCGCGGCTCCGCGCCAGTGCAGCAGCGATGCGGACTGTCAGGGTCAGCCGCAGCTCAGCGGGCTCAGCTGCGACACGCAATACGGCCTGTGCGTGAGCCGGCAAGCTGCGCTCGCGGACGGATGCGAGTCGACCTCGGCTTGCATCGAGCGCAACGGCGGGCGGCCGGCGCTCTGCCGCTTCCCGGGCAGCCCTTGCGTGCAAATTGCCACGGCAGATTGCCCGGACGTTGCAGGTGACTGGCAGCGGCCAGACGTCTTGCTGCTGGGCAGCATCGGCCCTCACACGATGTTGAACTGGGACGGCAGCGCGAGCGCGGTCGATCATGTCCGGCGCCTGGTCGACTCCATCAATCTGGGGCTGGAAGAGTGGCAGCGCGAGGTGCCGGAGGGCCTGTTCAACTCGGGCCGGCCGCTCGCGATGGTGCACTGCAACTCCAACGGTGAGCCTGCCGTGGCCCAGCGCGCCATGGAGCACCTGGTCAGGGACATCCAGGTGCCGGCGGTGCTCGCGCTCACCGACATCGAAGCAGCGGCGGTGGTCGACCGTGCCGTCCAGGCACGCGCGGCGCTCGTCCACGTCGAGAGTCATGGACCGGATCCGGTAGTGCCGCTGTTCGAGGACGGCCTGGTCTGGCGCATGCTGCCGCCCTTCGAGGAGCAGGCGCCCATGGTGGCCTGGCGCATCCGCGATCTGGAGCCGCGGATTCGTGCGGCGCGGGGGTTGGGCCCGGAGGTGCCGCTGCGCGTGGCGGCCTGGGCCGATCAGGGCCCAGCGTTCGACCTTTTCCTGGAGCGGCTGCGCCAGCTGGCTGGCTTCGGCGGCGGTGAGCTGGCACCGGGTGCGGGTAGCTATCTCGAGCTGCGCAACGTCGACCCGCGCTACGACAGCCAGGACCCGCGCGACTCCGTGGCTCAGGTCATCGACTTTGCCCCCGACATCCTGGTGGTAGCCATGGCCGATCACTTCACCAGCTACTCCCTGCGCCTGCTCGAGGCGCAGTGGCCCGTCTCATTGCCCAGGCCTCACTACGTGGCGACCTTGCTCAATCAGGAGCCCGAGTTGCTGGCACCGGTGGTCGGCGGCGATGACGATCTGCTGGCTCGCTTGAGCGGCGTGAGCCCATTTGTGGACAGTGAGCAGGCGCGCACGCTCGAGGGCTTCAGGGCTCGCTACCGAGCTCGATACGGTGCCGAGCCCGGGCGCACCCAGACGGGCTACGACGCGCTCTATGCCCTGGGGCTCGCCACCTACTCTGCCGAAGCTGGCGCCCGCCTGGAGGGCATCAACATCGCCCGCCACTTCGAGCGCCTGCAATCCGGCACTGTCATCCCTGTGGACCCGAGCGCCGTCAGCGTGGCCAAGCTGTTTCTCAGCGCGCAGGAGAGCATCGATCTGCAGGGTGCCTCGAGCAAGCTCGACTGGAACCCGCTCTCTCGTCGGGTGGAGGCCGAGCTGGGCCTCTGGTGCCTGAACCGCGGGTCTCTGGGAGAGCTACGGATCGTGGACGACGCTGGGCCTCGCTGGTCCCCAGGGTCAGGGGTCACCGGCAGCTACGCCTGCCCCGCTCCGTGAGCTCTCTGGGGCGCTCCACACGCCAACCCTGGAGGAATCCTCATGTGCCCAAATCTCCGGTCTCCATCCAGCTCCGCTCGCTCCCTGCGCTCGCTCTCTCGCCTCTCGCTGCGATTGGCGCCGATTTGCAGCCTGATGTTGGGCTGCGTCGCCGCCAGCACCCCGCCGCGCGCGCCGAGCCGCGTCGCAGCCAGCGATGACTTTCCCAGCCTGGCCACTCCCGAGATCAAAGCCACGCTGGCGCCCAAACCGCGGCTCGACCTGCTGCCCCCGGAGCTGCAGAGCGGCCGCCTCGCGGTCTCCAACCTGAGCTTGCAACGAGTTTCGCTGGAGCTGCGGCCGAGCTCCGCCGCTGCGCAGAGCCCGCGCGAGGTCTTCGAGCGGGTGGTCGCGCCACTGCTCCGGGCGCTGAGCTTCGCCCGAGGCACCGATGCGTTCCGCATCCCGTCGAAGGCCGTGCCCGAGCCGACGGCAAACCTGCACGGAGCCGCCGCGCTACTGGTGGACCAGTATCTCAACGTTCAGGAGCGCATGCGGCCTGCCACCGGCACGATCGTCACCGCGGCGCTGGGCGAGCCCTCGGAGAGCGCGGATTCCCGGCTCCGTTTCCTGACGGGGCGTTCCGTCGAGCAATTTCGGGCCGAGTTCGAGCGGGAGCAGCTCACCTATCTGTTCGCGCAGGTGCTCGGCGACGTGCCCATCGAGCATACCGCGCTGACGGCCAGGCGCCGCAGCGGCGAGACAGTCAGCCAGCTGACGGGCACCTTGATCCATCACTACGAGGCGACCAACGAGCGGCCGGCACCGGATGCTGACCCTCGCCCGTTTTTACGGCGCGCCCTCGAGCGGCTCGCTCCCGGGAGGGAGGTGAGAATGGGCCGGGCGGCGCCGGTGCTCGTGGCTCTACCGTATGGCAACGCGCCCAGCGGCGCCGTGGGGCTGAAGTACGCCTGGCGAGCGCAACTGGAGATGCAGGTCGCACGGCACCCCGCGAGCTTTCTGGCCTGGGTCGACGCTCAGAGCGGCAAGCTGTTGAAG
>JAICQL010000275.1 GCA_025937895.1 Polyangiaceae bacterium
CGCGCATCATCGCAGGTGGTCGGCCCAGCAAGGAAAAGGCGATCCGCCTGGGCTTGCGCATGATCAAGGGTCTCAGTCAGGAGACGAGCCAGCGGCTCCTGCGCCTGCGTCAGGAGCTGCTGGACAGCGGCCAGACGTTCACCAGCTTCCGGGAGCTCAACCGAAAGCTGCAGCTGCCCAAGAAGGACGTGGAGGCGCTGGCAGAGGCAGGCGCCTTCGAGCCGCTGCTGCGCGAGCGCCGGCAAGTGCTGTGGGCCGCGCGCGAGCCACGACAGCTGGGCCTGTTTCGGGCTGTAGCGAGCCAGGAGCCCGCAGTGCAGCTTCCTCGCCTGGAAGAGATCGAGGTCCTCGCGCTCGACTATGAGCGTGTGCGGCTCTCCCTCACGGATCATCCGCTACGGCATCTGCGCGCCCAGCTACGGCGAAAAGGGGTGCTCACCACCGCAGAGGTGGCGCAGCGCGCGACGGGAGACCGGGTGGCTGTGGCGGGCCTGGTGCTGGCACGCCAGCGGCCAGGTACCGCCAGCGGGGTGGTGTTCGTCACGCTGGAGGACGAGACGGGCGTCGCAAACCTCGTATTTTACAGCCGTGTGTTCGATGAGTACCGCCAGGCCGCGCAGCATGCGTCGCTGCTGCTCGCGCGCGGCAAGGTAGAGCGGCAGGATCCCAAGCCCGGCTCTGTAGACGTGAGCGATCCGCGCCAGAAGAATGGCGTCGCCTCGATCATCCATCTGATCGTGGAGTCCGCCGAGCGACTGAGCCTGCCGGAGCGCCGGCGGCTCAGCCACACGTCACGGGACTTTCGCTAGCCCCGGCCGTACACGCGCGCTGCCAGCTCACGCCACCTGACTGCGCGCCTCTTCCTCTTCCAGCTCCAGATCGGGCGGGGGCTCCGCCACGGCGCTGCGCGGCGGCCGCGCTGCGATTACTTCCGTTCGTGGCTGCGCCCGCTCGTTGACCTTGACGCTCACCACACGCGAAACACCCGGCTCCCCCATGGTCACGCCGTACAGCAGATCCACCGACTGCATCGTGGTCTTGATGTGTGTGATGACGATGAACTGCGATTTGTCCGTCATCGCGCGGATGGCCTCATTGTAACGAGCAACGTTGGCCTCGTCGAGCGGCGCGTCCACCTCGTCCAGCACGCAGAACGGGGAGGGGCGGTGCTGGAAGATGGCAAAGATCAGCGACGCCGCCGTCAGCGCCTTCTCCCCGCCGCTCATCAGCTCGACGGAGCTGATCTTCTTGCCGGGCGGCTGCGCCACGATATCCACGCCGGTCTCCAGCAAATTGTCCGGATCGGTGAGCACCAGCTCGGCGCTGCCGCCCTTGAACATGCGCCGGAACGTCTGAGAGAAGAGCTCGTTCACGGCCTTGAAGGTCTCGCGCATCCTGCGCTTGCTCTCGCGATCCATGTGCTTGATCGCGCCATCCAGGTCGGCCATGGCGCGCTCGATGTCCTGCTTCTGTCCGGACATCTCCTCGAAGCGCCTCTCGGCTTGCTCGTATTCAGCCGTGGCGTCCAGGTTCACCGGGCCCATGCGATCGATGATCTTGGTGAGCTCATCGATGCGGCGCTTGTGCTCCTCGTCCGTCGGCGGGCGGGCGTGGTAGCTGCCCACCACCCGCGCCAGCTCGAGGCCGCGGAAGCGCTCGCGGATACCGGCGTTCAAGTGATCGCGTTCCAGCTCCAGCTTCTGCAGCTTCATCACCCGTTCGGCGAGCTGGCTGTCCACCTCGCTCGACTCCGCGCGCATGGCGCGCAGCTCCTCCTCGCCCACACCGAGCGAGTTGCGGATCTCCTCCAGCACCAGCCGCACGCTGTCGAAATCACGGTGGGCCTCCTGAGCCGTGGCCTCCGCCACCGTGCGCTCCTCGCGCCAGCCGAGCAGCTTGGCCGCAGTCTCACCGAACGACGCAGCCGACTCCTCCGCGCTGCGCTCCAGCTCCAGCACCTGCTTCTCGGTCGCGTCGCGCGTCTCCTGCACCCGGCGCAGAGACGAAAGCACGGCCTCGCGCTGCTCGGTCAGCTGCGCCAGCCGCACCTTTTGCTCCGTCACGCTGGCGGTGTGCTCGGCCACGCGCTGCTTGGCCTCTTCAGCGGCGCGCTCCGCCTCCTCCAGATCCCGGCGCAAGCCCTCCAGCTCCGCCGTGGCCTGCTCCAGCGAGGCGTGGCTGGCCTGCTGCTCCGCCTCGGCCGTGGCTGCGCTCTGCTCCAGGAGCCGCCGCTCCTCGACCAGCTCGGCCGCACGCTGCTGCGCGGAGCGCAGCTCCTTCGAGAGCTGCCCCAGATCCTTCTCGGCGCCGAGCAGCTCCAGCGCTGCCTCGTGGGTGGCCTTGCTGGCGGCTTCCAGCTCCCGGCGCAGCTCGGTCACTCGCTCCGCCTCGGCCACGGCCGTGGAGGCCAGCTCTGCCACCTCCGCGGCGCGCTCCGCGATCTCGGCGCGCAGCTCGCCGATTTCACGCCGGCGTTCGATCTGCGGCGCCGCAATGCTGCCGCCCGCCGTGATGCCCTGCGGGTCCACCACGGTGCCGTCCAGCGCCACTGCCGTCACGCCCGCGCGCGGAGCGACGCGCGCTGCATCCGCCGCTTCACGCACGATGACCGCGCTGCCCAGCAGCGCGCGCACCAGCGGCTCATCCTCGGAGCCGAACTGCACCAGATCCACGGCGCGCCCGAGCACGCCCTCCAGCTCCGCCAGCGCGGCAGGGACCGCGGCGGCGCCCGCCACGTAGCCCGGCCGCTGCGGCAGCAGCGCCACGCGCCCCTTCTTGGTGCGGCGCAGCTCGTCCAGCAGCGCGGTGAGGCGCGCCGGCTCCGTGGTGACGACGGCCTCGAGCCGCTCGCCGAGCAGGCCGGCGATGGCGTCCGTGAGCTCCGCCGGCACCGTCATGCGCTCTGCCACCGAGCCGAGCACCTCGGGATTGCCGCTCGACAGCACGGCCTTGGCAGCCGACTTCACCCCCTCGAGGCGGCGCTCCAGCTCTTCCAGCACCTGCACGCGGCTGCGCTTGGCGTCCAGCTCGCGCTCTGCGGCGCGCCGTGCCTTCTCGCTCTCGGCGACCCGCGGGGTGGCGGCTCGCAGCTGAGCGTCGAGCTCCGCCCGAGTGGCGTCCGCCGTCTGCTTGGCGAGCTTGGCGCGGTCCAGGCGCGGGCTTGCCTCCGCTTCCCGCTGCTCCAGTGATTCGATCCGGGCATCGAACTCGGCGCTCTGATTGCCGAGCGTGGTGTGCCGCTGGCGCGCCATCTCCCGGCGCTGCTCCGTGGCGTGGATGCGCACCTCGTCCGCCGCGATGCGCGAGGTGACGTCGTTCACGCTCCGGCGCAGGCGCTGCGCCTGAGTCACCGCGCTCGACTCCTCCTGCAGCAAGCGAGCGAGCAGATCCGCCCTCACCTTGGTCTCGCCGGCCAAGACGGACTCGCTCTGGGTGAGCTGCTCGTTGCGCTGCAGCAGCCCGATCTCCTCGTCCGCCAGCCGCTCCCGCCGCCCCGCGAGCTCCTGCCCGAGGCGAGTGGAGCTCTGCAGCCGCTCCTGCAGGTGGGTGAGGCGATCGCGCCCGCGCGCGTATTCAGCCTGCAGGGTCGCCACTCGATTGTCGGCCTCGTAAGCGCGCTTCGAAGCAGCCTCTGCCCTGGCCTCGACGCTGGCGGCCTCGGCGCGGGCCCGCCCCATCTCGTCCTCGCGCGAGGCAACTTGCTGCCGGAGCTCTTCCGAGCGGCTCGCCAGCGTGATGCGACGCTCAAACTCGTGAGCGTGCACGACGCTGAGCTCCAGCCAGCGATGGGAGGCCTGGTGCAGCAGCAGATCCTCCACCTCTTCCCGGTAGCGCACGAAGCGCTCGGCCTTGGCCGCCTGACGCTTGAGCGAGGCGCGATTGCGGTCGATCTCGGCGACGATGTCGGAGACGCGCAGCAGGTTCTGCTTGGTGAGCTCCAGCTTGCGCTCGGCCTGCTTGCGGCGCTGCCGGTACTTGGTCACACCAGCCGCCTCCTCGATGAAGAGGCGGCGGTCTTCCGGTCGTGCGCTCACGATCTGGCCGATGCGGCCCTGCTCCACGATCGAGTAGGCCTTTGTCCCCACGCCAGTGCCCAGGAACAGCTCGGTGATGTCGCGCAGGCGAACCTGGGTGTTGTTGATCAGGTATTCGCTCGTGCCGTCGCGGTAGAGGCGGCGAGCGACAGCGATCTCCGGGAAGTCCCGGTACATCTCCGGAAGGGTGGCGGCGTAGGAGGCGTCCGTGTTGTCGAAGGTGAGAATGACCTCCGCCATGCCGTGGGCCGGCCGGGACTCCGAGCCGCTGAAGATGACGTCATCCATGGAGCGGCCGCGCAGGTGCTTGGCGCTTTGCTCGCCCATGCACCAGCGCAAGGCGTCCACGATGTTCGACTTGCCGCAGCCGTTCGGGCCGACGATGCCGATGACGTCGTGATCGAAGTGGATAACCGTCCGGTCGACGAACGACTTAAAACCGGATATTTCCAACTTCTTTATGTGCATGCTGGTCCCGGAGACCCTTTCTACTTCGCCTTCAAGGGGACGCTAGTTAAGCCGCGTTTGGTTTAACCTGCTGGCCGCTTGAACGTTGAAGAGCCGAGCAAAACTCGGCAGGCTGGCGATCTACGACTGCCATATGTGACGCTGCAGTGCCCCACATGACAACGCCATGATACACTGGGCATCGACCGATACAAGCGTTCAAGTGCTGGAAAGCCATTCAGCATTCCAAAGGGGCAGAGTGACCCACGGAAAGGCGGCCTTCTGCAGCATCAAGCGTTGACAGCGAGGGTTCGCCGATACATCTGAAGCCGCGCAATGACCTACGAATACGCCTGCGCAGCCTGTGGCCATCACTGGGAGGCCGAACAGTCAATCAAAGACGCACCACTGAAGAGTTGTGCGGCTTGCGGCAAAGAGACAGCCAAGCGCCTCGTCTCCGGCGGCACCGGCTTTCTGCTGAAGGGCGGCGGCTGGTACGCCGACGGCTATGGAAGCTCGAGCTCGAACAGCAGCTCGAGTGATAAGTCGGTCACGAAGAGCAGCTCGGACGGCGACAGCTCCTCTAGCTCCAGCACCAAAACGGAGTCCGGGGCCAAGTCTTCAGCGTCCAGCGAGAGCTCGTCGTCCAAGGCCGACGCTCCCAAGGCCGCCAGCGCCGCGACCTGATCCACCGGTGCTGGCCGCCCTGGCCGCCGGGCCCCAACCTGACGCCGGGCTGTATTGCCGATTCACGGCCAGCGGGCCCCGCTGCCACGCTGCCCGCTCGTTTCTAGCGCCACGGGGATGGGCGCTCTAGGCTGGGACATGATCCGGCATCCAGAGCGCGTGGAGCTCGCGTGTAACGAGAACCCCCTGGGGCCGAGCCCCCGGGTCATCGCTGCAGCTCAGGCCGAGTTGAGCCGGATCCATCGCTATCCCGAGGCCGGCGCCTCGTCGCTCCGCCGCTCCCTGGCCGAGCACCTGCGGGTCAGCGAGGAGGAGGTGATCGTCGGCAATGGGGCGAGCGAGCTGCTCGAGCTGCTCGTTCGCGCCATCTGCACCGGCCCGCAGCGGGCCGTGTTCGCTGAGCCCTCCTTCGTGATCTATCGCCTGGCATGTTTGGCCCACGGCGTGCCGTTCACCGAGGTGGCGCTCGATGGCTACGTTCACGATCTATCCGCCATGGCACGTGCCGTCAGCCCGGGCACCGGGCTGGTGTTCATCGCCAACCCCAACAACCCGACCGGCACGTACGTCGGGCGCAAGGCGCTGGGCGCTTTCCTGTCGTCCGTGCCGCGCGAGGTGTTCGTGGTGCTGGACGAGGCCTACGCGGAGTACGCGGACGCGCCGGATTTCGTCAGTGGTCTGGAGCTCCGTCGCGAGCACCCCAACGCCATCGTGGTGCGCACGTTCTCCAAGATCCACGGCCTGGCGGGGCTGCGGCTGGGGTACGCGGTGATGCCGCGCGAGCTGGCGGAGTCGGTGCACCGGGTGCGCGCGCCGTTCACGGTGAGCAGCGTGGCCCATGCCGCCGGGCTCGCGGCGCTGCGTGACCGCGAGCACGTCGAGCGCAGCCGCGCCCTGAACCGCAGCGAACGCGCCTTTATGCAGGCAGGTCTGAGCGAGCTGGGGCTGCGCGTGGTGCCCAGCCAGGCCAATTTTTTGCTCGTGGACGTGGCTCGCCCTGCAGCAGCCGTGGGTGAAGCTCTGCTGGCCCAGGGCGTGCTGGTCCGCAGCCTGCCTGCACTCCGCACCATGCTGCGCATCAGCGTGGGCACTCGCCCGGAAAATGAGCGCTGCCTCGCTGCCCTGCAGGCGGTGCTGACGTGAAGCTCTCCACCGCCAGGGCCTTGGTCTTGGTGCTGGCCGCGCTGACCCCCGCGTGTGGGGCCGGGCCGGAGGTGATCCTGCGCACCGCCGCCGGGGCGAAGGTCACGGCGGAGGACGTCGATCGCAATCCACTGCAGTTGCTGCCGGCGGGCAGCATCGCCTGGTTTCACCTGGACGTCGCCAGCAGCGCACAGAGCGAGCTCGGGCAGCACGTCCTGGCCGATCTGGAGGCCCGCTTTCCGATGCCGGTGGAGTCCGGCTTCTCGTTCCGCCGCGACGTGCGCGAGCTGAACGTGGCCACGTATTCGATCCAGGGGATCGATTTTGCTGGAGTGGCGCTGGGCAACTTCGATCCAGCAAAGATCGCCGCGGCATCTCTGGAGTACCGCGGCGGCCCGCTCGCGCCCGGGCTGGTCCGCTCGGAGTACGCGGGTCGCACGTTGTTCACGGCGCAAAACGTGGGATTTTCCATCCTCACCCCGCACACGGCGCTGTTCGGCAACGAGATCGGCATGCGCCGCTGTCTGGATCGCATCTCGGACGGGCGGGTGGCGGACGATCTGCCGGGCTGGGTAAAGGAGCTCCTGGCCTCGCCGAATGCGGCCTTCTCCTTCGGCGGCGACCTGTCCGGCAACGCGCTGACCGCCTCCTTGCCTCGCCAGCTGGCCCTGCTGGATGGCGCCTCGCAGCTGCGAGCGGTGGGCAACTTCACTGCGCCCGGCATCAACGTGGCCGGCACCATCCAGCACGCCGACCCGAACGCGGCGCGCCACAGCGCTACCGCCCTGCTGGAGGTGGGCGGCAGTGTCAACGTCTACGCCCAGCTATTTGGTTTTGGGCAGCCCCTGCGCAAGCTCGAGACAAGAGCCGTCGGCAATGATACGCAGCTCGTGCTCGCGGTGGATGCTGCCGCGATCAAGTTGCTGATGAAACGATTTTTGCCTCCGCCACCAGCCCTCGAGCGGCACACCGGCCCGGGTTGGGCTCAGCTGCACGCGGGCTCAGCCCGAGCTCCCGCCCACGCCCGAAGGTTGCTCGCCAGAAGGTCGCCATGAGCCGCCGTCTCCCCATCGTGGCCGTCGACGGCCCCGCCGGCTCCGGCAAGACCACCGTCTCACGCCTGGTGGCCCAGCGCCTGGGCTACGTGGTGCTAGACACAGGCGCCTTGTATCGCACGCTGGCGCTCGCCACGAGCCGCGCCGGGCTGGATCCCGGTCGCGATGAGCTCGGAGCCTTTTGTGAGCAGCTGATCGCGCGCAACGCGATCGTGCTCGAGCCCGGCTCCGAGGGCTCGAGCCGGGTGCTGCTGGACGGCGAGGATGTCTCTCACGCCATTCGCACGCCGGAGATGAGCGCACGAGCCAGCGTCATCTCGGCGCTCCCGCCGGTGCGACAGGCGCTGCTGGAGCTGCAGCGCCAGATGGGCGAGGGTGGGGGTGTGGTGGTCGAAGGGCGGGACATCGGCAGCGTGGTGTTTCCCGATGCCGAAGCCAAGTTCTTCCTGACTGCGAGCCTGGAGCGGCGCGCCGAACGGCGCTTCCTCGAGCTCACCGGCCGTACCGAGCCGCCGAGCCTCGGCAACGTGCTGGATCAAGTGGCCGAGCGCGACCGGCGAGACTCGGAGCGAGCCGTGGCGCCGCTGGTCCAGGCCGCAGGCGCAGAGCTGCTGGACAGCACCGATCTGGGCATCGACGAGGTGGTGGAGCGCATCGTGCGAGCAGTGCGGCGCATCGAGGCGCGGCTACAGTCCGGGGCGGCCTCGTAGCGGCGGAGCTAGAAGCCGTCATGCAGGAACGTCAGGCCGTTTCTTTTCGGCGCCTGTCGTGGCTGGCCGCACTGCTCGCCGCGCTGGCGGCGCTGGGCGCTTACGTGGCGTACGCGGAGCTGCTCCACTACCGGCGCCGGGCCGCGGAGCACTTGCCCGCGGACACGCTGTTCGCCGCCCGTGTGGACGTCGAGCAGGTGTTGCTGTTCGAACCCGTCCGGCGTCATCTACTGCCGCTGGTGGAGGAGCTACCGCCCCCTGCTCAGCCCGCCCTGCCGGAAGCGCCGGGGCGGCTCGCGCGCCTGCGCGCGGCCGGGCTCAACCTGGGCCTCGATCTGCGCGAGATCGTCGTGGCCACCACCGCTGGCGGCGGCTGGCTGGTGGCGCTCGGCGGCATGTTTCCAGAGCAGGGCCTGCTCGCCGTCGTGGAGCAGGTGTTGCACGATGAAAATGTCGGCGGCTGGCGGCGCGTCGACGCCGGCCTCGAGCGCTCGCCAGCCGGTGCGCTGCGGGCGCAGGCGGAAGACGGCACGTTGATCCTGGCCAGCGAGCGCGCCACCCTGGCCGCGGCGCTGCCCGCGTCCAGCCGCCATCGCGAGCTCGGGCTCGAGCGGGAGGGTGCAGGCGGCGCGGCGCTGGCTCCGCAAGCGGCCTCTGCCTGGGCGTATCCCGGCCCCCCCGAGTGGCTGAGCGACGCTCGGGTCCTGGCCAGCCTCCGCCTGGCGCGGGACGCCGAGCTGGAGCTGCGAGTCGACATGGGCGACGCGGCGCGGGCGCGGGCGCTGGCCGAGCAGACTCGCCGCTGGATCTCTTTGCCCAGCGCCGGAGAAAGCCACGACCTGCCAGCCGGCAGAGAGGATCCCGAGGGCCTGTGGGCGCGCACGCGCACCCTGGAGGTAGAGGGAACTACGGTGAAATTGCTGAGCTCATGGCGCCCCGCCGAGCTCGATCGCAGGGCGCGAGAGCTCGCAGCCTGGGCTCGCCGGCAGCTCGCCGCCGCCGGGCGCGCCGGGAGCTAACCCGGGTAAAACCCCCGCGCAGCGACGAAACTGGGCTGCCTGAGCCCCGCGATGACTGGTGGCGAGGCGCGCGAAGGGCTACACTCTTGCGCCCGCGAGGGCCAGGCTTCTCCGTGATGCTCCGTCGCTTTGGCGGCGGGGCCGCGGGGGAGATTCTGATTTGCGCAGCGTTTCTGGTTTGACGCAGCCAGAGCCGCACGTTACGTGGGC
>JAICQL010000278.1 GCA_025937895.1 Polyangiaceae bacterium
CAAACGGAGAGCTATTCGTATGTCATCTGAAGCAGCGCGCCCTCCGCTGCCCGAGCACCAACGGGTCTACGGGAACGTCCTGGATCTTGTGGGAGACACCCCTCTGGAGCTCATCCCCGACTTGCTCTCCCTCCCCAGCGAACGGACGCGGCGAGCCGCAGCGCCCAGCGGCGCACGCCTCTGGGGCAAGCTGGAGAGCTTCAACCCTGCCGGCTCGGTGAAGGATCGCATCGCCAAGGCAATGATCGAGCAGGCCGAGCGGGATGGCTCCTTGAAGCCAGGCGGCACCGTGATCGAGCCGACCAGCGGCAACACCGGCATCGGTCTGGCGCTGGTCTGCGCGCAGCGTGGCTATCGCTGCATCTTGACCATGCCTGCCAGTATGAGCCTGGAGCGGCGCGCGCTGCTGGAGGCGCTCGGGGCGAAGCTGGTACTCACCGATGAAGACGCGCAGATGGAAGGCGCGATAGCCAAGGCGCGGGAGCTTGCCTCGAGCGAGCCCAACAGCTTCATGCCGCAGCAGTTCGACAATCCGGAGAACCCTCGCGTCCACCACCGGGAGACCGGGTGGGAAATCTTGCATGCGCTGGGAGACGCCAGGCTGGACGCCTTCGTCGCTGGCGTAGGTACCGGCGGCACCATCAGCGGAGTGGGCCGGCTGCTGCGCGAGCAGCGCCCCGGGTGCCGCATCATCGCGGTCGAGCCCGAGGCGTGCGCCTCCATCTCGCGGGGTGAGCGCGGGCCCACCAAGATTCAGGGCCTGGCGGCGGGCTTCGTGCCGCGCAACTACGCCGCCGACGTGCCGCACGAGGTGCTGACGGTGAGCGATGACGACGCGTACCGCACCAAGCGCGCGCTTGCGCAGAACATGGGTCTGCTGCTCGGTATCAGCTCCGGAGCCGCGGTGCACGTGGCGGCGACCATCGCCCGTCAGCTGCCCAGTGATGGGAACGTGGTGGTGGTGCTGCCCGACACGGGCGAGCGCTACTTCAGCCTGGATGAGTATTTTGACAGCTGAGCGCGCCCTCCCCTCGCCCGCCGCTGGCTGGCGCGTGCTCCTGGTCGGCCTGGGCGGGCTGGGCTGCCCCGCGGCGCTGGCGCTCGTGCGCGCCGGCGTCGGCGTGTTGCGGCTGTGTGACGATGATCAGGTCGACGAGGCGAACCTGCACCGGCAAATCTTGTTTGGCCCGCAGGATGTGGGCACCGACAAGCTGCGCGCGGCCGAGCGCACCTTGCGGCCGCTGGCGCAGGCCTCCGGCACGCGTATCGAGCTCGTGCACAGCCGTTTCTTGCCGGAGAACGCGCGGGCCCTGGCCCGGGATGTCGATCTGGTCATCGAGGGCGCAGACAACTTCGCGACCAAGTTCCTGGTCGCGGATGCGTGCCACCTCGAGGGGCGCCCCCTCGTGCATGGCGCAGGGCTGCGCTGGCTGGGCACTGCCTGGAGCGTGACGGCAGCTGGCCGCCCCTGCTATCGCTGCCTGTTCGAAGACGTGCCGGCGGAGCCAGTAGCCAACTGCGACGCCGCTGGCGTGATGGGCCCCGTGGTAGGCATCATCGGCGCCCTGATGGCGGAGCTCGGGCTGCGCACGCTGAGCGCGCGCGGAGCGTGCAACCAGCTCTGGACAGTGGACGGCAAGACAGACACGTTGCGCCAGGTCCCGGTGGCAGCCCGAGTCGACTGCCCGCTGTGCGGCAGCGCGCCGAGCATCCACGAGATCGAGGAGTCGCGCTACCTGGCCGCCAGTGCCTAGCGCAAAGATCGAAAGGAAATAAACATGGCCGTAACCGTTCGCATTCCCACCCCGCTGCGCAGCCTGACCAAGGGTCAGGAGCAGGTATCCGTCGAGGGCAGCACCGTGCGCGCCGTCATCGAGGATCTGGAGCAGAAGCACCCGGGGCTGAAGGAGCGCTTGCTCGACGAGAAGGGCATCCGCCGCTTCGTCAATCTATACCTCGGCGATGAGGACGTACGCTTCCTCGAGGGCCTCGACACCCCGCTCAGCTCGGGTGCAGAGCTCAGCATCATCCCAGCGATCGCTGGTGGCTGATGCTGCCGTTTGAGGATCGCTACACGCGCCAGCGGCGGCTCCCCGAGGTGGGGCCGGCAGGGCAGCGCCGGCTCGAGGCCGCCGTGCAGGTGCTCGCGCCGCATGAGGCCTCCGAGCTGGAGGTGGACTACCTGCGGCGCGCGGGCGTGCAGCAGCTCAGCTTCGCCCCCGGCGCTCCGGCTCCGGAGTTTCCGTGGGCGGAGCACTTCCAGTTTGCGGGGCCCGCCCTGGTCGCGCGTGGCGCTCACGCAGCGCTCGCGCGCATCAAAGCCATCCTCGCACAGCGGCCTTGAACGTCGTCCATGGTGAAGCTGCGTCGCTCTCGTCGCATGTCCTCCGTGCTGGAGGCCATCGGAAATACGCCGAGCATCCGCCTCGATCGCATCGGCCGCGAAGTGCCGGGCGTGGAGCTCTACCTCAAGCTCGAGTTTGCCAATCCCGGTGGCTCCGTGAAGGACCGCCCGGCGCTGTCGATGGTGCAGCAGGCGCTGGCCACGGGCGCGCTCAGCGATGACAAGGTGCTGATCGACGCCACCAGCGGCAACACTGGCGTCGCCTATTCGCTGATCGGCGCGGCGCTCGGCTTCCGTGTGGAGCTGGTGATGCCCGCGAACGTGACGCGGGCGCGGAAAGACATCACCCAGGCATTTGGCACCAAGCTGACCTACTCGAGCCCCATGGAGGGCTCGGATGGTGCGATCGTGCTGGTAAGGCGGCTGGTGGAGCAGCATCCGGACCGGTACTTCTACTGCGATCAGTACTCCAACCCCTACAATCCGCTCGCCCACTACCGCGGCACCGGGCAAGAGATCCTCGACGCCTTCGGTGATCGTATCACCCACTTCGTCGCGGGGCTCGGTACCAGCGGCACGGCCATGGGTACGACGCGCCGGCTGCACGAGCACACGCGCAAGATCCACTGCGTGGCCGTGGAGCCCGCCGAGGCGCTGCACGGCCTCGAGGGGCTGAAGCACATGGCCTCCAGCATCCAGCCCGCCATCTACGACTCCAACGTGCCCGACGAGATCATGCCGGTGACGACGGAAGAGGGCTGGGAGATGACGGACCGGCTCGGCGCCGAAGAGGGCTTGCACGTCGGGCACTCGACGGGCGCGAACGTGTACGGCGCGTTGAAGCTCGCTCGGCAGCTGCAGCGCGAAAAGAAGGAAGGTTGCATCGTGGCAATTGCTTGCGATCGAGGGGATCGCTACTTTGCTCCCATGAAGTGGGAGCGGAGGTACACGTGGTGAGCAAGCCCGCCTGGACGCGTGGGGGCCTGACGATCACGAAAGCCGCGCTGGCCCGCGTGGAGCAAGCCGGGCGCGACGCCTACGGCAGGGACGAGGAGGCGTGCGGCTACCTCCAGGGGCCGGAGGCAGATCCGCTGCGCTGCGACGAGGCCGTGGAGCTGGAGAACCTGGCCAACAAGTACCACCAGGCGGATCCCGAGGGCCATCCGCGAACGGGTCGCGAGTACTTCAAGATCAACGGCCGGAAGTTCGAGCGCGCCATCGCGGAAGGGCTGGAGCGCCAGCGCCCCGTGAAGGTCTTCTTCCACTCGCATCTCGATTGTGGCGCCTATTTCAGCGCGGAGGATGCGGCGAGCATGACGCTCGGAGGCACGCGCGAGCCGAGCTATGATCTGGCGTACCTGGTCACCGCCGTGGATCAGGGGCAAGTGGCGGCGCACAAGCTCTTCATCTGGGACGCGGCGAGCGCGGGCTTCGTCGAAGCTCCCTTTGCCATCGCCGATTGAAGGATGCCCGAGCAGCCGTGTAGCCCCGAGCGTGCCTCGGGCGGGCTCCGGCTGCCTCGCGCCCGACCATGGGGCTGATGTTGCTGCAACAATGCACCTTGGTCCGTGGTTCGGTATGCCGCCGTTCTTGACGGTGTACGCAGCCCGAGTCTATTCGACTCGGCCGGCGCGCCGCGTCTGCCCCCCCAAATTTGTGATGAAGGATCTCGCCAACACCGGGCCCGTGATGTCGTCAGAGCCCCGCGGGGGATCGGGGGAGATGTTTGACGCCATCGCACCCCGCTACGACCTGCTCAATCGCTTGCTCTCGCTGGGCATCGATCAGCGCTGGCGTCGCCTGCTCGTACGCCGCCTGGAGCTGACGCCCGGCGCCCGCGTGCTGGATCATGCCACGGGCACCGCCGATCTGGCGCTGATGATCGCCCGCAGCGAGCCGAGCGTGCGGGTGCTCGGGCTCGATCCGTCGGCAGAGATGCTGCGCATCGGCCAGGTCAAGGTCAGCGCCGCGGGCCTGAGCGAGCGCGTGGAGTTGCGGCGCGGAGATGCGGAGCGCCTGGACGGCATCGAGTCGCACAGCCAGGACGCCGTGAGCATCGCCTTCGGCATCCGCAACGTGCCGGATCGGCTGCAAGCGCTGCGGGAGTTTGCGCGGGTGACGCGCCCCGGTGGCCGTGTGGCGGTGCTGGAGCTGTCCGAGCCCCAGGGAGGCTTGCTGGGTCCGCTGGCGCGCTGGCACGTGCACACGGTGGTGCCCTGGCTCGGCGCGCTGCTCTCGGGCGCGCGCGAGTATCGCTACCTGCAGCGCTCGATCGCAGCCTTTCCTCCGCCCCAGGAGTTTGCGCGCTCGATGACCGAGAGCGGCCTGCGCGTGCTCTCGATCGAGCCGTTGACGTTTGGGGTGTGCCACCTGTACGTCGGGACGCCGGCCTCATGACGCAGCCGCTGTCGCACAGCACGGACGCCGTGGACACTCGCGAGTCACTGCACAGCCGCCTCGAGGCAGCACGCGCAGCGAGCCTGGGTGAGCCTGCGGATTTTGTCTGGGTCTGCGTCGAAGCTCCGGTGGTCTCCCCGGAGGCGCTGCTGCAGCGCTTTCCCGAGCGTGACGTAGTGCTGTGGAGCCCGCCCGAGGGGCCGCGCTTTGCGGGCATCGGCATCGCTGCCAGCCTGACCGGGAAGGGTAGCCGTCGCTTCTCGGAGCTGCGGCGCCGCGCCGCGGAGCTGTGGTCGCGCTTGCGCGCGCCGTCTCTGCCCCGGGCCGCGCTGGAGTCTCCGCGCCTATTCGGCGGCTTTGCGTTTGGTGCCTCGGGTCGGCCGCCAGAGCAGCAGCCCGATCCCGAGTGGTCGGAGTTCGGGCCGGCGCGCCTGGTGCTGCCGCGGGTCACGTACGCTGCCGAGCGGGACCGGGCGGTGCTGGCTCTGGCGGTCGAGCGCTCGGAGCTGGAGCGCGGCAGCGCCAGCGAGCACGTGCAGCTCCTGGAGCGCGTGTACGAGGTCGTGCTGCAGCACCCGCAGCTCCAGCCCGCGGCAGAGGCGGTGCTGGTGCGCCGTGATGAGCCGCAGGCCGCCGAGTTTTGCGGCAGAGTGGACGAGCTGGTGCGGGCGATTGCCGGCGGCTCGCTGCAGAAGGTGATGACGGCGCGCGAGGTGCGCTTGCTCTTTGCCGCCGAGGTGGATGCCGTCGCCACCGTCAGCGCGCTCGCGGAGCAGGCGCCGGAGTGCCAGCGCTTTCTGTTTCGCTGGGGTGACGCGGCCTTCGTGGGTGCCACGCCCGAGCGGCTGCTGCGGCGGCGCGGTCGTGCGCTCGAGACCGAAGCGCTGGCAGGCACCATCGACGTGGACGCGGAGAGCCCGGAGCGGCAGCTCAAGGCCAGCCTGAAGGAGCTGGAGGAGCACCAGCTGACGGTGTCCGCGATCCAGCGCTCGCTCGACCCTGTGTGCGAGGAGCTGCGGCTACCCAGCCGCCCGGCGGTTCACCGGCTGAAACACCTGCTGCACCTGCGCACCCCCATTCAGGCCACGCTGCGCGCCGAGACGCACGTGCTCGAGCTGGTCGAGCGCCTGCATCCCACCCCGGCGGTCGGCGGCGTGCCCACCACGGCAGCGATGGACTGGATCGCCAGCCGTGAGCCTTTTGACCGTGGCTGGTACGCGAGCCCCGTGGGCTGGCTGGATGCGCTGGGAGATGGCGAGTTCAACGTGGCCTTGCGCTCCGGGCTGGTGTGCGGGCGGAGCGTCCGGCTCTATGCGGGCGCCGGCATCGTGCGCGGCTCGCGATCGAGCGCCGAGTATGACGAGACCAAGCTCAAGCTGGCGCCCATGCTGAGCTCGTTGCGAGCCCGACCCTGAGAGCGTCGCCGTGTCCGACGCGCAGAGCCAATGGGCAGAGCTGCTGCTCAGTACGCTGGCAGAGGCCGGTGTGCGCGACGTCGTCATCAGTCCAGGCTCTCGCTCGACCCCGCTGGTCTGGGCCGCGTGCCAGGTACCTGCGCTGCGCCGTCATGCCCTGATCGACGAGCGCAGCGCCGGCTTCTTCGCGCTCGGGCAGGCGCGGGTCAGCGGCCAGCCCAGCTTGTTGCTGTGCACCTCGGGCAGCGCACCGAGCCACTACTTTCCCGCGGTGATCGAGGCACGCCAGAGCGGCCTGCCGCTGCTGGTGCTGAGCGCGGATCGCCCCTTTGAGCTGCAGGACTGCGCCGCAGCGCAGACCATCGACCAGGCGCATCTGTTTGGGGCTTACGCCAGGTACCTCGAGCTGGGCACGCCGGTCTCGGAGCGCTCGGCGCTGCTAGGGCTGGAGCGCATGGCATGGCAGGCAGTGGCAGCAGCCCTCGAGGCTCCGCGCGGAGCCGTGCACCTGAACTTTCGCGCGAGGAAGCCCCTCGAGCCGTCGCCGGATGCCGCGGGCTCTGCGCCCGCGCCCGCCTCCGCGCGGCGCTGGCGGCCAGCTTCTCCTCCGCAGCCTGCACGCGAGGACGTGGTCGAGCTCACCGAGCGCCTGGCACGCAGCCGCTGCCCGCTGCTCGTGTGCGGCGCGCTCTCGCTCCAGGAGAGCCCCGGCGCCGAGCTGGTCCAGCGCTTCGCGCGGCGGAGCGGCGCAGTGGTCTGCCCCGAGAGCGTGAGCCAGCTGCGCTTTCAGCTGGACCCAGACGAGCCCGGGGTGACCGTGTGCGATGGCTACGACTGGCTGCTCGCGCATCCGGGCTGGTCGCGGGCTGCTGTACCCGACCTGGTGTTGCAGCTGGGCGCGCCACCGCTCTCCGCACAGCTGGGCCGCCTGTTCGAGGACACACCGGAGCTCGAGCTGTGGGTGTGCGCCGAGTCGGGCTGGCCCGACCCGATGCTCAAACGGGCGCGCATCGTGCGCGCGCGCCCTCGTGAGCTGCTGCTCGCGCTCTCGAGTGAGCTGCAGGAGCGCGGGCCATCCGCGGCTCCTGCCCGGCGCCTCTGGCAGGAGGCGAGCCGCCGGGTGCGCGCCGTGGTGCAGCGCGGGCTCGGGCGGGGCTTCGGCGAGACCGAGGCGGTGGCTCGAGCCTGCGCGGCGGTGCCGGACGGCTCGCTCCTGGTGCTGGGCAACAGCCTGCCGCCGCGCCTCGTCGATCGCTATTGCCCTGCCGCAAAGCGCGGGGTGCGGGTGCTCAGCCAGCGCGGTACCAGCGGCATCGAGGGCCTGATCGCCGGCGCCCTGGGCGCTGCCAGCCTTGCAGACGGCCCCACCACCCTGCTCTGCGGTGACATCAGCTTCCTGCACGACGTGGGCTCGCTGTGGGCAGCGCGCAGCGAGCGCACGCACGCCCCTGCTTCGGGGCAGCCGCTGGTCCTGGTGGTGATCAACAATGGTGGCGGCCGCATCTTCGATCAGCTGCCCATGGCCAGGCACGCCGGCGAGTACCAGCGCTTCTGGACCACGCCGCACGCGCTGGAGCTGCGCGCGGCCGCCAGCCTGTACGGCATCGGCTACTTTCAGGCGAGCGACGAGCAGGCGCTGCGCAGCGCCCTCGAGGCAGCGTACGCTCGCTCGGATGTCAGTCTGGTCGAGGTGCTGGTGGATCCGGACAGCGCCCGCGCGCGCTTGTCCGAGGTGACGGCCGAGGTGACGCCAGAGGTGGACGGCTGCCTGCGGAGCGTGATGAGCGCACCGTGACGAGCCTGGTGCTGCTGCACGGCTTCACGGGCGCGCCAGCGAGCTTCGACGAGCTGCTGCGCTCGCTGAGCTCGCGAAGGCCCGGAGTGCGTGTGCTCAGCCCCTGGCTGCTCGGGCATGGCGCCACGCCGGAGCTTGGCCTGCAGCGCTTCGAGGCCGAGGTCGATCGCCTGGCGGCGCTGATTCGCGCCGAGCGCTTCAGCGGTGCGCACCTGTGCGGCTATTCGCTCGGCGCGCGGGTTGCGCTCGGCTTGCTGGCGAGACACGCACATCTGTTCGAGGGCGCGACGCTCATCGGCGTGAATCCGGGGCTGCCCGGCGGCGCGGAGCGGGCTGCCCGCGTGGGCAGTGACGAGCGCTGGGCTGAGCTGCTGCTGCGCGCCGGGCTGCACGGCTTTCTCCAGGCCTGGCAAGCGCAGCCGCTGTTTGCTTCGCAGGCGCGCCTGCCCGCGGCGAGGCTGGCTCGGCAGCAGGAGACGCGAGCATTGCACGGTGCGCGCGGCCTGGCGCAGGCCCTGCGCGTGCTCGGTCTGGGGCAGATGCCGGACTATCGCGGCGTGCTGTCCGCCTGCCGGCTGCGCGTGCGCCTGCTGGCGGGCGAGCTGGATCAGAAGTTCCTGGAGATCGCTCGACAAATGCAGGCGGTGAGCGGCGCAGCCCTGGAGCTCGTGCCGGCGGCGGGCCACAACGTGCCGCTGGAGGCCCCCGAATTCCTGGCAGGTGTGCTAACCAGGGCGCTCGAGGCCGCACCGTGAATTCTCCCGAGCCCGGCGCCCCCCTGGCGCCAATGCTCTCGGCGTTCGCCGAGCCACCGCCTGGATCTGCTGCCGTTGGACTGCGCCGCTGGTGGCTGGCAGCGCGCCCGAAGACGCTGCCTGCAGCCGCAACGCCGGTGCTGGTGGGCAGCGCCTGCGCGCACGTGGCCGGCGGCTTACGGGCGGGGCCCGCGCTGGCGGCGCTGCTCGGCGCGCTGTTGCTGCAGATCGCGGCGAACTTCGCCAACGACGTCTTTGATTTCGAGAAGGGCGCCGACACCGCCGCACGGCTCGGCCCCGCGCGAGCGGTTCAGGCGGGCTGGATCAGCGCGAGCGCCATGCGCCGTGGCCTGTGGCTGATCCTGGGGCTCGCCTTGCTGGTGGGCGTGTACCTGGTGAGCGTGGCAGGGCCGGTGCTGATCCTCATCGGGCTGGCCAGCATTGCCGGCGCGGTGGCGTATACGGCTGGCCCCTACCCGCTCGGCTACCACGGCCTGGGTGACGTGGCGGTGTTCGTGTTCTTCGGGCTGGTCGCCGTCG
>JAICQL010000403.1 GCA_025937895.1 Polyangiaceae bacterium
GCGCGGACTACCGTTCTGGACCTGCTCAGCAATGCTGCATCCATCGTTGCTACGTATTTCATCTTCTCGGCGTATTGTGCGCTCAGTCCAGAACGCAAGGGCAGCGGCGAAGGTCCTGTGCCCAGCAATCAGGAAAAGGTGGGGTTTCTTCTCGCGTGCGCGCTGGCAGTCACCCTGATGCTCACCGGACATCCGCAAGTGGCCCGTGTCATGGCTGGCCTGCTCGCAGGCGTCTGCTCGAGTCTCGTCATTGGGCGGTTCGCGAATCTGGGCGCTCCCCGTAAGGTAACCGCGGTCCTCTACCTCGGTGCGATGGTGCACTTTGCGTACAGCGCGGCGCCACCAGACCACGCTGCCATTTTTTCCACCTTCGCCTGCCACTCGACTTACTGCTGTTTCTGGTGATTACGTGGTCAATTCGCGGCCTCGCGGCGGAGCGCTTCCTGCTGGGCAGAGAACGCTTCTTGGCCGCGCTGCCGACTCCCTCATCGCTATCGCCACTGGCGCGCACCTCTGACGAGCACTGATATGCTTGCTCAACTACCGCCAGCAGAACGACGATCGTGCCGCGTGGATCAACGGGCCAGGTCTTGCCGGAGCCGAAAGGGAGGGGCGCTCAGCTGGGTGCGCTCAGCTGTGCGCTCAGCTGTGCGAGCGCATCCGGCGCCACCCCGACGCGAGCAGCATGACTAGCAGCGCGGGGAGCCACACCACGAGCAACTCGCTCTGCAGCACGCGCCAGCCTCGGGCGGTGAAGAAGCGGCGCACGGAGATGGGGCTGACCTCGATGGGTTGCCAGGGGAAGAAGTAGCGCTCGCCGTCGAAGGGTGCGAAGAAGGCGACGCCGAGGCCGCCGTTGGTGAGGGCGTCGAGCAGGCCGTGGGAGGTGATGGCGGCAAACAGGTATGTCCACAGGCGGAGGGTGGAGGGCGCGCCTTGCTCGCCGGCTCGAGTCGCGTGGCGCCAGGGGCGTGATAGCAGCACGGCGCTGAGGGCAGCGAAGGGCAGCGAGTGGCTGAGGCCGCGGTGGCCGAGCAGGTGGCCATAGCTGATGCCCAGGCGGAAGCCGATCACGTCCAGATCGGGGGCGGCAGCGCACAGTGCGCCGAGCAGCCATAGCGCCGGCCGGCGCGGGACGAGCACGTGGCCGAGCGCTGCGGCAGCGAAGGCGTGTGTGAAGGCGGACGCCACGGGCGCACTGTACACGGCGAGGGTCGCGCACCGCAGGTGTTCTGGTCCGGACCGCGCGAGCGCCGCGCCTCGCCGCGCGTCGCGCAATGTTCCACCGAGCAACATGCGTTGGCGCACGGGCATCGGCGGGGACCCACTTTGCTGCTGCGCGAAAGCAGGCGTCTGATGTAGCCTGCGCTCGCCGGGCCGCCGACAGGCGAGGTCTGTTCGAGCTCGGCCGCCGGCGCGGGCGCTGGCCCTGGATGGGCTCGGGTTGAAGCGCTGGCAAAGACTTACGCTTGCTCTCGGGCGCGTCCTCCGGCTCCTGCCTGCTGAAGGGCGCGTCCGGAGCCACTTCTCGAGCCGAAATCTTGCCCCGGAGCTGGCTGGTTTGCCTGCCAGAGAGGGGCGCGGGGCGGGAGTGTGGACCCAGCTGCTCGGACCAGCGCAGGCGGCGGCGCCGAGCTTTGAGCGCATGTCGTGCAGGACGCCACGCGCACACCATCACGATCACGGGCGATCCGTGCAGCCGCGGTAGCTGGAAGTAGCACCAGGGGGCTTGTCTTGATGGCCCCAGCAGAAAAGACCAGCGCCAGCGACGTGTCGCGCGCAGCGGACTGCATGAACTTGCGAGAACGCGGCAGGTCATGAGATCAGTCGAGCCTGGGGCCTGCGCTGGTCCCGCCTCCCCGCCGAGACCTCGCTGATGCCGTCCTGGATCCTCTCGCGCCCTCGCTGTTCGTATCCTGCCGCGCTGGTGGCAGGGCTGGCGCTGAGCTCGGCGGTGCTGGCCAGCGCACCGCAGCGCGCGCACGCCGCCGAGCAGGCGGACACGACGCCGGCCAAGGCCGCAGCAAGCAAAACAGCGGAGAAGCCGCAGAGCAAAACAGCGGAGAAACCGCAAAGCAAAACAGCGGAGAAACCGCAAAGCAAAACAGCGGAGAAACCGCAAAGCAAAGCCGCGGCAAAGGCGCCGAGCAAAGCCGCGGGCTCGCCCAAGCCGGCGGAGCGGGAGCGCGCGCGGCAGCTGGTGCTGGAGGGCGACGCGGCTCATGCGCGGGGCCACTTTGCGCGAGCGCTCGAGCTCTATTCGCAGGCGTACCAGCTGGTGCACGTGCCCACGGTGGGCATCGAAGTGGTCAAGGCGTTGACGGCGCTCGGCAGGCTGGTGGAAGCGCAGGCCGCCGCGCACGAGGTGGCGTCGGCCCCGAAGCAGCGAGGTGAGCCGGCCGTGTTTGAAGAGGCACGCCAGCGCGCCGCGCAATCGAACCTGCGCCTGACGGGCATGATTCCGTCGTTGTGGCTGGAGGTGAGCCCGCCGGGGGTGGTGTTCGAGGTGGAGATCGATGGCGAAGCACCGAGCACTCCGCCGCCGTACCGCTTGAACCCCGGTGCGCATCAGGTACGGGTCCAGGCCAGCGGCTACGAGCCGCTGGAGCTCGGGGTCACCTTGAAGGAGGCGGAGCGCCTGAACCGCCGCGCCGATCTGTTACCGGAGGGTGGCAGCGCGGCGCA
>JAICQL010000061.1 GCA_025937895.1 Polyangiaceae bacterium
GGCGCCGTGATGGACGTGACGGCGCTCGGCCTCTCACGCGCCGAGAAGCGCCGGCAGTCCGCCGAGTCCGTCAAGGTGATCGAGACCGAGCGCGCACGGCGCTCCTCCGCGGACATGGGCGAGGTGCTGGCACGCACCGAGGGCATCGGGGTGCGGCGCCAGGGCGGCCTCGGCTCCGACACGCGCTTCTCGCTCAACGGCCTGACCGACGATCAGGTGCGCTTCTTCCTCGATGGCATCCCGCTGGAGCTGGCCGGCTTTCCGCAGGGCATCGCCAACGTGCCCGTCAATTTGATGGAGCGCATCGAGGTGTACGCGGGCGTCGTGCCGGTGCGCTTCGGAGCCGACGCGCTGGGCGGCGCCGTGAACCTGGTCACCCCCGAGGATCCGCGCGATACCCGCGCCGCGGCTTCTTACGAGACAGGCTCCTTCGGTACTCACCGGCTTTCGCTCGGCGGGCAGCACTACGATGAGGCCACCGGGCTTTTCGTGCGCGGCAGCGGCTACCTCGATCATGCCCTGAACAACTATCGCATCGACGTCGAGGTGCCCGACGCGCGCGGGCGCCTGTCGCCCGCCCGCGTCTCCCGCTTTCACGATGCGTACACCGCCGGGGGCGGCAGCCTGGAGCTCGGCTTCGTGCAGCGGCCGTGGGCGCGCCGGCTGCTCTTGCGCGGCTACGCCAGCGGCTACGACACGGAGTACCAGCACAACGTGGTCATGACCGTGCCCTACGGCGAGGTCAGCTACTCCGAGAAGGTGGCCGGCACCACCCTGCGCTACGAGCAGCCGCTCGCCGCCGGCGTGGCGCTCGATGCGCTGGTCGGCTACAGCTACTCGCGCGGGCGCTTCCTCGACGTGTCCGAGTGCGTGTACGACTGGCTCGGGCGCTGCGTGCGCCGGCGCAACGTGCCGGGCGAGACGGACACGCGCCCGCACGATCAGCTGTACTGGGATCACACCGTCTTCAACCGCACGCAGCTCGCCTGGCGCGTGGCCTCCGGCCACGCGCTGCGGCTCGCTCTGGCGCCCAGCTACATCACGCGCGACGCCGATGAGCGGCGCCAGCTCGATCCCAGCGCGCGCGATCCGCTGGCCGCCGAGCGCAAGCTGCTGACCATGGTGAACGGCCTGGAATACGAGCTCGACGCTCTGGGCGACCGGCTCGAGAACATTGCCTTCGCCAAGTACTACCTGCAAGAGCTGTGGAGCGAGGAGCCGCGACCGGGCAACGTCCTGCTGCGGCGTGATCGCACCACGCAGCGCGCGGGGCTGGGCGATGGCCTGCGCTTCCGCTGGACGCCGTGGCTGTATTCGAAGCTGTCGTACGAGTGGGCGACCCGCGTGCCTCGCCCGGATGAGATCTTCGGCGACAACGTGTTCGTCGTCGCCAACCTGGAGCTGGAGCCCGAGACCAGCCACAACCTCAACCTGAGCACCAGCCTCGACCTGCCGGAGACGGAGGCGGGCGCGTGGCGAGCCACGGCCACGGGCTTCCTGCGCGATGCCGACGAGCTGATCGTACTGCTCGGCAATGATCGCGTGCAGAGCTACCAGAACGTGTACGCGGCGCGCTCGCTGGGCATCGAGGCGTCAGCGGGCTGGACGTCTCCCGGCAGGCTGCTGGCGCTGGACGGAAACCTGACGTATCAGGACTTCCGCAACGCCTCGAGCCAGGGCACCTTCGGCGATTTCGACGGGGATCGCATCCCGAACCGGCCGTACTTCTTTGCCAATGGCTCTGCGCGCCTGCAGCTGGAGAGCACGCTCGCTCCCGGTGACGAGCTGTCCTTGACCTGGAACGGCCGCTACGTGGCCGAGTTCTTCCGGGGCTGGGAGAGCGTGGGCCTGCGCGAGTTCAAGCAGCGCGTGCCCTCGCAGCTGCTGCACTCGCTCGGTCTCGGCTACGTGGTGAGGGCGCAGGGCGTGCAGGTGACCAGCTCGCTCGAGGTGCAGAACCTCACGAACGAGCCCGCCTACGACTTCATCGGTGTGCAGCGGCCCGGGCGCGCCTTCTACGCGAAGACCACGCTGGAGCTCTGAGCCAGCGGCGCTCGCTCGGCGGCGCTGCTGGAGAGCGCTGCTTGACGGGCGCCGAGCTGGTTGATACTAGCTCTCAAATTCATCATGAAGCCCGATTTTCTCCCCGAAAAGCGCTCCGTGCTGGCGCGTGCCGTACCCCTGCTGGCGGTTGCTCTCGCTTGCGCCTTCGCCTGTGACGATGAAGCGACCGTGCAGGGGGAGGAGATGGAGCCATTCGAGATGGAGCAGCTGGAGAACCAGCCGGAGGGCGAGCGCCAGCCACCGCGCGAGGGCCCTGACGGTTGCTACCTGCCCGAGCAGAGAAGCTGTGATTGTGCAGTGGCGGAGGCAGATTGCACGGAAGACGTGGGCATCTGGACCACCGGCTGCGCCTCGTGCGCCACGCCTTGAAGCTTCTGCTGCAAGAGCTGCGCTCGTCTCGCGTAGGACACGCTGGCTACACGTGGTTGGCACAGGCGCGAGAGAGAAGCGGTGTGAATCGCGCACGAAACAATTTCGTGCAGAGGTCCGCTGAAGAACGCGGCTGCGGCAGCATCTTTGGAGTTCGTTTCAGGCTGTGCCCGGGCTACCTATTCGCCGGTGCACGACCGTAGTGCAGCTTGGAATACATCATGTCTTTGACCTTCAATCGTAACCAAGCGTCCTTTGATCGCGAGCGACAGCCCTGGCTCATGAGCTCGGGCGAGCTCGCGATCCTCGAGGTTCTCTCGAAGAGCGTCCGGGCGGAGGTGTCGTTGGCGGTGGGGCCTGGCGCACGTTCGTTCGAAGAAATGGTGGTCCTCAAGCGCTTCGGCCGCGATGCGGAGGGAGCGGACTGGATTCGCCTCGTGGTCGAGCTGGAGCTGGCGCGGCAGCTGCGCCACGAGAACCTGGTGCGTACCCTGGGCATCGGGCTCGAGGCGGGCGGCTACTTTCAGCTCTGCGAATACCTGGAGGGGGTGACCTTGCCGCAGCTCCTGGGCTGGGCCAGGGCCACTCACACTCGTTTCAGCAATGCGATCGTGGCGCGCGTGCTGCTCGCCATCATCGACGCGGTGAAACACGCCGAGTCCGTCGCCACGTCCGAGGCCGCGCTGGAGCTGATCCGGGGCCCCGTTGCCGCTGCCGACGTCTTCTTGACCTATGACGGCCAGGTCAAGGTGCTGGGCTTCAAGAGCGCCCACGCCCGGGGCGAAGGCGCCGGGTCCGCGCCGCATGTCGCCGCCATCGACGTGCTCTTGCAACAGCACATGACGCCGGAGCTGCGGCGCTCGCTGCGCAGCTTGCAGCTGCCCAGCGAGTCCGCCGACTGCTGGCAAGCGATCCGCGAGGCACTGCACTTCTGGCGCGACGAGGAGTCCGCCAGCGACGGCCGCAACGAGCTGCGCCGGCTGCTGCGCAATGTGATGCAGCGCGAGCGTGCTCGCAGCGCGCTGAGGCTGGCTGGCGCCTTTGCGCAGCTGCGCGCGCCGCAGCTGCGCGCGGCCGCGCGCGCTGCCGCCGATGAGGCGCCACAGAGCGGCGTGCGCCGCATCCGCAGCTACGACTCCGAGCCGCGCGAGCCGCGCCTCGGGCGCAGCGCGGGCTAGCAGCTGCGCGAGCGCCAGCTCATCGCCAGCACCGCTCCGGCCCACAAAATGCCAAGCGGGAGAAGCCACCGGCTTCTCCCGCTCGGAAACCACGCGCGCGCCTTGCCGCGGCTCGCGCCGCGGCAAGCCCGCCCAGCTCAGACCACGGACTCTTTCCCGAGGCCGCTCTTGCTGTTGATCGTGGGCTCCTCGTCCAGCAGGTCCGCGGCGTCGACGAACTCGGTGTCCTCGTCGAACTCCTGCGACCAGGTGGAGGGATCTTCCACCGGCTTGCCGCCGGCCGAGGTGGCGGCTGCGGCGGGCGGCGGTGGCGTCTTGCGCGCGGCGGCGGCGCCCTTGGCCACACCCTTGCCGTCCTTCTCCTTGGCGTCCTTGAAGTCCTTGGCGTCCTTCAAATCCTTGGCCGACACCTTCTCCGTCTGCGTGCGCGAGGTGGGTGGAGCGAAGGCGCCGAAGTCATCGTCGGTCGTGGACGGCGAGCTGTCGTCGTCGTTGCTGGCCGTGACGCCGGCGCTGGCGTTCGCGCCGCTGCCGGAGGCCGACATCAGGCTGCCGCCCGCGCTGGCAGCTGCAGGGCTCGCGGCTGCGGGGCTGGCGGCCGCCGGGTTCACTGCGGAGCCGCCGACAGTGCCGCCGCCGCCGGCTGCGCTGCTGCCCTGATCGGACGGCTCGGGCTTGTCACCCTTCTTCTTCACCGCGTAGCCGTGCTCGTGGGCGATCTTGGTCTCGATGATCGAGTCCCACACCTGGAACAGCGGCATGTAGTTGACGAGCACGTCCGGCGGCATCGAACCCAGCAGATCCGTCTCGGTGAAGGGCGCGTTACGCTTGCCGCAGTCGAGGGCCCCCTTGATGATCTTGCCCAGCTCGCTCTTTGGCAGGCGCGAGGCCAGCTCCTCCACGGTGATGCCCTCGACGATGTCGGCGTGGGTCACCAGCTTGTCCTCCAGCGCGCGCGCCAGCATGAAGGCCATGTGGCTCTTCGCGGCCGCGTACTCCTTCTGGCGGCTGGGGGAGATCTTCCAGAACTCGCCCTCGATCACGTACGTCCACAGCAGCTTGGCATCCAGATAGCGGACCCGATCGTCCATCTGGAACACGCGCATCACCGAGGTGGCATCCGTCTCGCCTTCATCGAGCGCGATCTGCAGATCGTCAGCGCAGGACTCCCACGTCTTCTTGAGCGCGACCTTCTCCTTCATCCCCGTGGCGGCAACCAGGATGTTGGCCCGGAGCTTGGGCTGATCCTTGAGACCCTCCATGATGAGGGTGGGCGGAAAGTGCCGCACAAAATCCTCGGGAGAGCGCCGACCGACCTCGAAGCCGTGCTCGATCACGTGCGCCAGGAAGCGTTCTCGTCCCTTGCTCAGAGTAGAGGTGCGCGTACCCTCTTTGCTGTTGTCCTTCTTCTGATCTTGCATGAGCTCCTCTTCGGGGATGCTGCGGTCAACGTTTCGGGTCGTCGAGGCGGGCAGCGGCGGAATCATTAGCCTAGCACGCGACCCCGAGCGCCGTGCTGGCCCCCCCACGCGCCGGCTTGCTCGTTGATCCTGTACGACCGTGACGACTTTATCTAAACGGGTGTAGTCCAGCGTGCCACCACGCGGGTAGCGTGAACAGTGCCCGCGTCTGCTGCTGGCATGCGCGTACGCACGCGCCGCCTTCCCGACACTAGCCCCGGGGCTCGCTCGGGAGCCCGCGGCGTCATTTTCGACGGCTTTCTGGAAACGTTACCGCCCGGGTCAGACCTTGGCGGCGCGCAGCGCACGGCCCACCAGGGCACCCACTTCCTGCGCGCGCTGCAGCGTCTCCGGCCACGGGCAGCGCAGCTCTTCACGGCGCACGTTGCTGCCGTCTGGCTCGGCCAGCAGCGCGCGCAGACGCAGCTCGTTGCCGATGTGCTCTGCGTGCGCAGCCACCGGCACCTGGCAGCTGCCCTCGACGGCGATCATCACGCCACGCTCCGCGGCCGTGGCGATCGCTGTTTCAATATCCTCGAGCTCCGACACCAGGCTGAGCATGGCCTCATCCCCGGAGCGGATCTCGATCCCCAGCGCGCCCTGGCCTACAGCAGGGATGCATACATCCGGGGACAGCAGCTCCGTCACCGCGTCTGCTCGCCCCAGGCGGCGCAGACCGGCATGGGCCAGGATCACCGCGTCCACCACGCCCTCGGCACAGCGCCGCAGGCGCGTATCCACGTTGCCGCGCAGCGGCACGAACTCGAGGTCGGGCCTCAGCGCTCGCAGCTGGACGGTGCGGCGCAGGGAGGAGGTGCCCACCTTTGCCCCGTGCGGCAGCTCCAGGAACTTGCAGCCCGTGCGCGTGTGCACGGCGTCGCGCGCGTCCTCGCGCCGAGGTACGCAACCGAGCAAGAGCCCGGGCGCCAGCTCACCCGGCACGTCTTTCAGCGAGTGCACGGCGAGATCGGCCTCGCCCGCCAGCAGCGCCTCCTCGATCTCCTTGAGGAACAGACCCTTGCCGCCCACCTCCTGCAGCGGGCGATCCTGGATCTTGTCGCCGGTGGTGACCACCAGGAGCTCCTTCGTCTCGACATGGGTCTTGTCGCGCAGCTCAGCCATCCAGGCGCGAGATTGCGCGAGCGCCAGCGCGCTCTTGCGCGTGGCCACCGTCACCGTACGCCCGCCGCTCATTGCGCGTCTCCCAGGCGCTCGCCCGCCGGGCGCTCCGCGGGGGCACCCGCCGGGCGCTCCGCGGGGGAGGGCGTGCGCGAGTCGCGCCGCTCGGGCTTGCCGCTCGGGCTGCTCGGGCCCCGCGAGTTGCGCGTAGGGATGCTGTCGCGTGCTGCCACCGGCTCTTCACCGTCGAGCCCAAACAGCTCCGTCAGTGCGCCCACGAACTGCTCCAGGCGTTCGCCTTCGGCCGGGTTGGACGCCGCTTCACGCAAGCGCATCGTGGGAGTGTGCAGCAATTTGTTCACCGCGGCATCGAGCATGCGATCGAGCGCCTCCTGGTCGTCTTTGGTCAAATGGCGTAGCTTGCGCAGGCTCTTGCCCAGCTCGCTGCGCAGCACGCCGTGCAAGCGGCGGCGCAGCGCCACCACCGTGGGCGTCACCGTCTCGGCCGAGGCGGCGCGCTCGAAGTTGCGCGTCTCCTCCGCCACGATCTGCTCCGCACGGTCCGCCTCGCCCCGGCGGCTGCTCTTGGTGTCGTGGACGATCTGCGAGAGATCATCGATGTTGTAGAGGAAGACATCGTCCAGCCCGTCCAGGCGCGGATCGATGTTGCGCGGCACCGACAGGTCCACGAAGAACAGCGAGCGGCCGCGGCGCTGCTTCACCAGGCGCGCCACGCTGTCGTACTCCACCACGAAGCCGTGAGAGCTGGTCATGGCCACCAGCACGTCCACCTCCAGCAGGGTGGCCTCCAGCTCGGCCATCGACCGCGGCGCCGCGCCCAGCGCCTGCGCCAGCGCTGCCACCTTCTCCGGCTGGCGCCCGAGCGCGATCAGCTGCGCGCCCTCGCCACCCAGCTGCTTGGCCACCAGCTGCCCCATCTCTCCCAGGCCCAGCAGCGCGGCCTTGCGCCCCCGCAGGTCGCCGAAGATGCGGCGCGTGAGGTCCACCGCCACGCTGGGCACGGATACCTGGCCCACGCCCAGGGCTGTCTCCGTGCGCACGCGCTTGGCGGTGCGGATGGCGTGCGTGGTGGCGCGCCGCAGGTTGGCGCCCACCGTGCCCACCTCGTGCGCCAGCTCCAGCGCCTGCTTCAGCTGGCCCAGGATCTGCGGCTCGCCCACCACCAGCGAGTCGAGCGAGCAAGCCACGCGGAACAGGTGCTTGAGGCCCTGTGCCCCGAGGTGGCGATACAGGTAGGGGCTGAGGGCCTGGGCGAACACGTCGAGCTGAGAGCGCACCGCCTGATCCAGCCGGTCCGTCTCCACGCCGGGCGCCGCACAGGCCATCACCTCCACCCGGTTGCAGGTGGAGAGCACCAGCGCCTCACCGATTTCGGGTTGAGCCACCAGCTGCTTGAGCAGGGCCTCGATCTGGTCGCGCTCCAGCGCCATGCGCTCGCGCACGTGGATGGGGGCCGTGTGATGAGAGAGGCCGACGACGGCGAACATGACGGGCTCAGGCTCCAGTGCCGCGCACGATGTAGAGGAACAGCACCAGCATCACGCAGGCCGCGCCCGCCACGGTGCCGTATGCGGTGCGCCGCCCGTGCCAGCCCAGGATGGCGCGCAGCAGCAACACCGCGGCGATCAGCACCCACGTGCCGTACGCCAGGATGACCTGCAGCAGCTGAGCCTGGCTCAGGTGCAGGTCAGAGAGGAAAGCAGCGCCGCTGATGGCGCCCAGGGTCTGCAGCGGAAAGCCAGCGAGCAGCAGGCGGTGCTCCGTGCTGTCCAGCGCGTCCAGCGCCGGCAGGCGCGAAGGCATCCGCTTCATCTTCAACCGCCGCTCTTGCACGATGTAGAAGGCGCCTGCGGCGCCCGCGAGCAGAAACAGGCCGAGCCCCATCAAATTGGAGGCGATGTGCACCGCCAGCAGGCCACGCGGCACATCCGCCGTAACGGGCCCGGAGCCCACGAACTGCCCGCCCACCACGAAGGCCAGCGCGATCGGGACCACGGCGATGCCCATCGCGTCCACCCGCCAGCGGCGGCGGATCACGATGTAGGCAAACACCGTCAAGAGCGCGCTCAGGTTCAGCGCGAAGGGCAGAGACTCGACCGGACAGGTGTCGGTGGCGAAGCTGGCCAGGCCGATCTGCACCGAGTGCAGCAGCGCCCCCACCAGCAGCACGCGCGATGCCCAGCGGTTGCCCTCGGGGCTATATTCTCGCCGGGCCAGGTCCACGAAATACAAGGTCGCGGCGGTCGAGTAGGCGACCAGGCTGAAATACAGCGCGGCGGACGCGAGTTGCTCGTACATGATGGGCGCGGTGCGAGACGGGGAGGTGGGCCTGAGAGCCCGGCGAGCAGGGAAACGAGAGTGGGGACGCTCGGATCCCGCACGGCGTTGATAACTCTATCCTCCTTTGAGTCCAGGGGCTAATCGCGCGAAAGCTCACGTTCCAGCTCTGCTCGCACCTCCGGCACCGTCAGGGGGTCGCGGGCGGCCAATTGCACCAATCGGCGCCCCGGGGCTGCTCCGATGCGCAGCAAGGTTCGCCCCACGGACTGCACGGCGGCGACCAGCTCGGGGCCGTCGGCGCTGGTACGCCACACGGAAAAGAACACTCGCAGCGCATCGTATTCGCTCTCGCTGGCCAGCACCTCCAGCGCGCGAGCCACGCGCTCCACTGCCGCCGCCGTGTGGCCGAGCTGGTTGAGCTGCGCGGCCAGGAGCGGCGCTGCCCGCTTCTCCTCCAGAGCGGCGAGCGCATCGGCCAGCGCTCCCAGTGGTGCGCGGGCCACCGGATCGTGCGCCGGCCCGGCGCGCTCCAGCGCCTGCAGCATGAAATCGACACCGTTGCGGCGGGTGGCCAGCAGATCCTCCGCCTCCGCCTGCAGGATGGGATCGGCGCTCTGGCGCGAGGCGAGGGCGATCAGCACGCGCGTGGCCTCCGGCTCGGGGCGCGCCGCCAGCTCACGCGACAGAAAGCGCTGCAGGTTGGCCAGATCCGGCTCGGAGCGCGCCAGCACCCGCGCGAGCTGCTCCACCAGCTCCTCCGGCGCTACTTCTCGAGCGCTGGCGGGCGGCGCCGGGGGCCAGCCGCTGCCCGCGGCGAGAGCGCAGTGGCTCCATGGCTCGTTGCGGCGCTCGGGCGCGCCGCTGCTCTGCTCGCCGGGTGGCGCGCTCAGCTGCAGCTGCTCGAGCGGCCGTGCGCTGCCGGCGGCCAGCACCTGCAGCACACCGTTCGCCTCGCACAGCGCAAAGCTCTCCGGGCGCGCCGCAGCGCCGAGAATGGGCGAAGCGCTCGAGCGCACCCAGAGCAGGGTGCCGCGGCTGGACTCGAAGCTCAGCGCTGCTCGGCCCTGGACGACCAGATAGGACGTGGCGGGCTCGGCCTCGGCGGCGGGCGGCACCGCAAACAGCCGGCTCGTGTCCGCGCCCAGGTGCGGTGCGAGCGCTGCCGAGCCCAGCTCGACCTGTCCCGGCAGCGGGCGTGACGGCAACCCGCGGGAGTGCCCTGGCGGCGTCCCGGCCTCGTTGCTGCCGGTCAGGTGCAGCCAGGGCGGCCCCGCTAGCCACAGCTCGCTGCCGGACCACAGCGCGTGCTGCACGCCCGGCTCCACCCCGGCGCGCGCCAGCTCGGCGCCGCTGCCGAGGTCGATGGTGGAGACAAAGCGGCCGCCCCAGGGCACCAGCAGCAAGCTGGGCAGCAGCGCGGGGGTGCCCAGCTCGTTCGGCAGCTGCACCCGCAGGCGCTCGCGCCCGGCGCGGTCGATGACCAGCAGCCAGTGCCGGTCCGCCCGCTCGCTCTCCAGCGCCAGGGCGCTGAGCTGTCCGTCGTCTGCCAGCGCGTGCAGCCGCGCCCCCTGCCGCTGCACCGTCCACAGCGGCTCGCCGCTACGCGCATCGAGCGCCTGCAACCAGCGGCCCTCACCGTACACCACCAGCTCGCGAGCGAGCAGCGGTGGCGCCGAGAGCTGCGAGGTGCGCCGCCAGAAAAACGGCACCTTGCCCGGCTCGAGCACGCCACCCGCCAGCGCGTCGCTGCGCGACACCACCACTGCGCCCGGCGCGCCTGCAGTCAGCGGGCGCGGCAAGCGTGCCGCGAAGCTCTCCAGCGGCTCGAGCTTGCGAGCGCTGCCGGGGTCGAGCTGGAGCTCGTTGCGGGTGGCGCAGGCCCCGAGCGTGGCGAGCGCGCCCAGCGCGAGCCAGCGGCGAGCGCGCGGGCGCCGCGAGCCACCAGCAGCAGCGCGCACGCGGCCTACTGGCAGGGCTCTCCGCCGAGGGCGGCCGCGCAGTGATTCGCTGGATCCGTGAGCGCCTCGACGGCGTGATACGCGCGACACATCAAGGTATTGCCCGCCGGAGGCGGATCGAGCGCATAGCGCTGCAACCCTGGATCGGGGAGCGCGAACTTGTCGCGGCCCGAGCCGGGCAGCCCGGCGCGGCCACCCTGCACCGGCAGGCAAGCTTCCGTGCAGGCATCGAGCCCGCCGCCGGTGGTGCCGCTGGTCGGCCCAAACTGCCGCTCGAAGTCGTCGCCGCAGGCCCGCTGCAGGATGCGGCAGTACGACGTGCAATTCTCCGTTCCGCAATGGCCGTCACCCGTTGCACTGGCGTGCATGCAGTGCCCCGCTGGCTCCGCCATGGAGAAGTAGGCGTGATACCGCCGGCAGCGGATCGTATCCTGCTCTTGATCCCCGCGCTCTCCAGACTGCATCGTCTGCAGGCAGGTGTTCAGGCACTGCGTGGGGTCCTGGTACACGGCGTACTGCTCCGTGCAGGCAGACATCACGATCGCGCAATACTTCTCGCACTCCAGACCCTTGTCCATGTTGCTTGGATCGGAGCACGGCGCGGTGTCAGAGTTCTCCCCCGCGGTGGGCCGGATCTGCGAGGCCTCGCAATGCTTGGCAGCCTCTTCCGGGTAACGTGCAGCCAGCGCGACTTGGAGCAGTCGACACTGCACGGAATCCCCGGTCAGGTCGGGGCCGCTGGCGTCCAGATCCTGCCGGTCATACAGGGCCTCACAGGCCACTTCACAATCGGCGGGGCCCTGATCGACGCTGGGCACGACGTCGCTGCAGAGCTGCCTGCGCAGCCTGCACAGGGCCTGGCAGTTCGTACCGCATGCTCCGTTGCCGCCCGGGCCCACCAGCGGGCACTCGTTGCCCTCGATCCCTCCGCCGATCTTCTCGAGCCGGCAGCTCAGCGTGTTGGCCGTGCTGTTGAGCTCGTCAACCTCGGGCTCCATCAACGCGCAGACCGCCAGGCAGGTCTCGCGGTCCTGGTATACCTGGTTGCTGCCGGTACAGCTGCTATCGAGGCTGTTGCAGTAGGTCCAGCAGTCGTTCATCCCCTGGCTGTACTGACGCTCTTCTATGATGCAGGCCGCCAGGGCAAGGCACAGCCACCCCAGACAGCCAGCCACCCTCCAGCCGAGCTGCCTGCGACCAGCTCGGTCCTCCGCAGGGGCATGCTGCCTGGGGGCAAGCCGTCTGGGAGCATACTGTCTGGGAGCACACTGTCTGGGAGCACACTGTCTGGGAGCACACTGCCCGGCCACACGAGTTCCCAGTTTCATCAGAAGTTACCCGATACTGACACGAAGCCGCCGCCCTGGTTCAGATTGCCGCCGAGCAGCAGGGGCGGCGCCTGCTGCGCGGTTGACTCCGAGCTGGAGCTGGCAGTGAAGAACAGGTACGCGCTGGTGAGCAACGCTGCAGCACCCACTGCGTACGAGATGTTGGCCACCAGGGCAGCGGTGCGAGCCGCTTCATTGTCATCGGCCGCGTCGCGCGTGTAGCAGCCCGACGGGCAATACGGTCTTGCCTCATCGTCCTTGCTGGACGCATGGAGACCGAAGATGACGCCCGCGCCGAGCGCTGCCACCCCGACCCCACCCAACAAGTACACCGGTATCAGCTCCGGGCGCGGCGCAGAGCTCGGCTCCGCCACCCCCGTCATCACCGCTCCCTGCGGCGGCGTGTAGCCCGGGCCGCCCGGCGCTGCGGGGCTGGCAGCCGCCACCGGCTCCTCCGTCTGGGTCAGCGAGGGGATCTGCACGTTGCGCACGTCGGCGCTGCTCTTCACCTCGACGAGCTCGCTCCAGGTTTGATGCCCCGGTGCGCGCGCCGTGAGCTCATGGCGCCCGGCGTCCACCGGAAACGGCACGCCGTACAGCGCCGCCGAGATCACCCGGCCGTTGAGCAGCAGCTCGAGCCCGGGCACACGTGCGGCTTGCGGCACCACCAGCACCATCCGCGAGAGAGAGGCGCTGAGCCGGCGCGCGTTGTCCTCCGCCAGGCGAGCGCGCTCCTCCTGCCCCGTCTCCTTGGCGCGCGAGTGTGCTTCTCGAAAGAGAGCCCAGGCGCTCGCCAGGCGACCGATGCGTTCATAACACTCGCCCAGGTACAGCAGCACACCCACCCCCGTGTCGATCTCCTCGCTCTGCTCGAACTTCTTGCAGGCGGCCTCGAACTGCCCCTGCCTGCGGAGCGCGATGCCTTCGTCGAAGAGCGCCTCGGCCGCGGCCTTCTGCTGCGGATCCTGCGCGCTCGCGGGGGGCGCCCAGCTGCCGGCGAGCGCGACGCTGCTGGCGATCAGGAAACTGCTCGCGCGCGCAAACCGGGCAGCGAGGAAGCTGCCGCTGAAAACCCTGCCGCCGAAAACTCTGCCGCCGGGAGCCCTGCCGCTGCGAACCCTGCCGCTGCGAACCCTGCCGCCGGGAACACCGCCACACGGTAGCGCCGCGCCCGGCAGCCCCCGCCGCGCAAGCTCAGGCCCATACGAACGAAGCTCGATCCAGCGACGCGATCGCCTCATCCGGCGTTTTCTACAACGATCGCCGTCTCGGGCGATAGTGGGCCCGTCGTTATTCTCGGCCGCCAAAGTCAGGTACCTCGGGTATGCTCCGAGATGACGTATCTGACCTTGGTTTGTCGCCCGCCTCGCCATCGCTGGCGCGCGGAGTGGTCCGGGGGGCCACGGTGCCGGCCCGCTCTGCCTCGCTGGCGCGCTGCGCGGAGCTGGGCTTGCCGGCTGCAGGCTGCGGCTGTGATTGCGGCTGCGGCTGTGATTGCGCCTGCGGCTGTGATTGCTGCGGCTGTGATTGCTGCGGCTGTGGGCGTGATTGTGGCTGCGACTGCGGCTGGAGCGACGGCTGCGGCGAGGTCACGGGCGACACCCTGGGCTCACTGCTCTTGACCGCGGGCGAGGCCGCTCCGGATGAGCTTGCAGGCGAAACAGCACCCTTTTCCGCGCCAGCGGGCGCACCGGGTGGCACGGTACCGCCGAGCTCGAGCCCTGCTGCAGCTGCAGCACCGGCCTGGTCTGCGCTGGAAGGACCGGGCACTGCAGCGCCCGCCCCCATCTCCTCTGCGGGGAGCGACTCACCGCCGACCGCCTGCGCACCCTGCGCCACGGGCCGCGGGGAGGGAGAGTTTGCGAACTGACCCTCGGTGGGGATGACGGGAGGCGGGCTGGAGAGCTGCTCCGACACCCAGTACGCACCCAGGCCGATCAGCGCCACGAGCAGAGCGAGCGGCAAGCCGTGCCGCTGCCACGTGCGGTGGCGGCCACGCTGGGTGTTGCCCCAGGCGCTGGGCACGCCGTTGCTGCCGCGCACTGCCTGCGACCCTTGCGGCGGCGCCACGGTGCCGGACGGCGCTCGCTCGCTCACCAGCGGCCCGCGTGCGCTGGCGGCGAGGCTCGAGCGGCCGCTGACTCCGTGCAGCAGGGGAATGGGGATCTGGCGCGAGACCATCATCGACAGGCTGGGATCTCCGGGCAGCACCAGGCTGGCAAAGGGGCGCAATGCCTCCTGCAGCTCCGTGACGCTCTCGAAGCGCTCCGCGCGCTCCTGGCACAGGCAGCGCGCCACCACCGCTTCCACGCCGCCCAGCGCGGGATCACGCTCCACCAGGGAGCTGCGGCTGCCCGACAAGATCGAGCGCACCAGCTGCGGCACGCTCTCCCCCGTGAACGGCACCTGGCCCATGATCATCTCGTGCAAGATGACGCCCAGCGACCAGATGTCGGCGCGCCCGTCCACGTTGCGCGACGACTCGAGCTGCTCGGGCGACATGTATGCGGGCGAGCCCATCAGGGTCGCCGTATCCGTGAGCGAAAATTGCTGCGGGCCACTCGGGCCGCTGACCTTGGAGATCCCGAAGTCCAGCACCTTGATCATGCGCTCGCCGTGCGCGCCCTCGGCCACGAACAGGTTGGCTGGCTTCAGATCACGGTGCACGATACCGCGCTCGTGAGCCTCGGCCACGGCTTCACACGCCTGCATCAGGTAGCGCACCGCCAGCGCGACGGGCACCGGCCCATTCTCGCGTAGCTCACGCGAGAGGTCGTGCCCCTCGAGGTGCTCCATGACGATGTAGGGGATGTTCTTCTCTTCGAGCGTGCCCACGTCGAGCACGCGCGCCACGTGCTGGTTCTTGATCTTGGCGGCCGAGCGCGCCTCCCGCCGGAAGCGCTCGGCTCCGTCGGCGTTGCGCGCGTATTCGGGGTACAAAAACTTGACCGCCACGAGCTGCTCCAGCTCGATGTGCCAGGCGCGCACGACCATCCCCATGGCGCCCGCACCCACGACGTCCTCCATCCGATATTTGCCCGCGAGCACGTCGCCCGGCATCAGCGGCGGCTGACGCTGGTCGTTGGGGTCATGCAGGGCGGGGTATCCCGGAGAAGTCACCAGTTGCTCTCGTTTCCATGCCGGAGGGCCTCGGCGGGCTCGCAGCAGACTAGTCGATAACCGACCGGTAAACCTACCATCCGCGTTGCCCGGCCAACAAGGTGCCGATGTGGGACGGGGCCGTTTCATCGTTTCTGTTTCTTCCTCGAGCGGCCCAGTTCTGGGCAGCTGTCATGCGAGAGGTCCTGCAGGGGGTAACCCGGGGGGCCATTCTGGAGACCAGCCCGGAGATGCGTCCGGAGCTGAGCCCGGAGAAGGGCCTGGTCGAGCTCGTGGTGAGGCGCGTTTTCGACCAGCCGCGCACGTGGCCGGCTCTGCAGCAGATCGCCTCGAGGAGCCGCCCGGGGCGCCAGCGGAGCGAGAGGGTCCGCATGAGTCGGAGACGTCCGCCGGACCTCCAGGTCGCACGTTCTGGGCCGCGGCCCGGGCGTTTCGCCAGCCTGGGAAACCCGGCGGCCGTAGGCGAAAATTCGTTCGTGTTCGGCATGGCTCGGGCATGACGCGAGACAGCTGCCTGCCGTTGCGCTCGCTGCCAGGCGTGACCTCGGCCCGTGCTCGGCGCAGCCATTTGCAAGGCAGGTGTGTCTTCATCGTCGTGCACCTGGTGCAACGGGTTACGGCTACTCGGCGCAAGAATGTGTAGTCGCAGCGCCGATTCGGTTGCACGCGTTACGAGCCCCTGGTTAACGCCGCGTGCGCGATGGTCAGACTGCTGCGGATTGACCCGAAGGGCTGGCCTTGGGGGGCGCCGAGGTACTAGCGTCCGCGCCCGTGATACGCACCCACTCCTTCAACACCGGCTGGGAATTTGCTGCTCCGAGCTGGCTGGATGGCTCCGGGCTCAGCTCCGGACAGGCAGCTCTCGAGCGCTGTGGCAAGCTCGGCTTCTCCAGCCTGGAGTGGCTGCCGGCACGGGTGCCGGGGCACGTGCACCTGGACTTGATTCGGCATGGCATCATCGCCGATCCGTTCGAGGGCCGCGCGGAGCTGGGCTGCCAGTGGGTGGACGAGAGCGCATGGATCTTTCGCAAGCGCTTCCAGTTCCACAAAGACGCCTCCTTGCCGCGCCAGCTGCTGCGCTTCGCCGGGCTGGATACGGTGTGCCAGGTCTGGCTCAACGGTGAGCTGCTCGGTCAGCACGACAACATGTTCATGCCGCTCGAGCTGGAGCTGACTGGCAAGCTGCGCGAGGGTGACAATGAGCTGCGCATCCAGTTCGAGTCGGCGGCGCGCGTGGGGCGCGAGCGGCGCGCGCGCTTCCTCGCGCAGGAGGGCATGCCCGACGACGTGGCGCGCTTCGACGAGCGCGCCTTCGTGCGCAAGGCGCAATACATGTTCGCCTGGGACTGGGGGCCGCGCCTGGTCTCCGCGGGCATCTGGCGTGAGGTGAGCCTGGTCGAGCTGGCAGCGCGCCTGCTGGACGTGCGCGTGCTGCAGCGGCACCTGCCGGGCGGCGACGTGGAGCTGACTTTCGAGAGCGAGATCGACGGCAAGGGTCAGGTGGTGCACCGGGTGGAGGGGCTCAGCTCACCGGTGCTGGATGGGCAGAGCGTGCGGCTCACCCGGCCCGAGCTGTGGTGGCCGGTGGGGCTCGGCGAGCAGAAGCTGTACCAGGTGGAGAGCTTCTTGCTGCCGGAGGGGGCTGCGCCGAGCGAGGCGTACGCTGCGCGCGCGCTCGATTGGCGCACGCAGCGCATCGGGCTGCGCACTCTGCGCCTGCTGCGCCAGCCGGACGCGCAGGGCGAATCGTTCGAGCTCGAGGTCAACGGCAAGCCGCTGTGGGCCGTGGGCGCGAACTGGATCCCGGATCACTCGTTTCCCTCCTGCGTCGACCGCGGGCGCCTGCGCGCCCAGCTTTGCCGCGCGCTGGACATGAACATGAACATGCTGCGCATCTGGGGCGGCGGCCTGTACGAAAGCGATGAATTCTACGAGCTGTGCGACGAGCTGGGCCTGCTGGTCTGGCAGGATTTTCCGTTTGCGTGCAGCTACGTGCCGGATGGTGAGGCCGAGCAGGCGGTGCTGCGCCTGGAAGGCGAGGCCAACATCCGCCGGCTGCGCAATCACCCGAGCCTGGCTCTGTGGTGTGGCAACAACGAGAACCTCACCATGTGGCACTCCAAGTGGGGCCGCCCTGCGCCACAGCCGCCGCGCTACTACGGTGAGAGGCTCTATGACGGCACCTTGCCCGAGCTGGTGCAGCGCTTCGATCCGGAGCGGCCGTACATCGCCTCCTCGCCCATCGGCGGCGAAAACGCCAACGACGGCGACATCGGCGATCAGCACTACTGGGACGTGTGGCATGGCCGCGGCGACTGGAAGCACTACCGAGACTCCACGGCGCGCTTCGCGTCGGAGTTCGGCTTCGCCAGCGCGCCGGGTCGGGCGGCGTGGCGGCGCATCTTCGGCCGTGATCCGGAGGCGCTGCAGCGCGACGTACGCGATCCACTGGCGCGCTGGCACGACAAGACCGGCAAGGGCTACGACACGTATCTCGGCTACGTCGAGTTGCACTATCCGGCGCCACGCAACCTGGAGGAGCTGACGTACTACTCCCAGCTCAACCAGCGTGACGCGCTGCGCTTCGGCATCGAGCACTTCCGCCGCAGCAAGGGCTGTCGCGGCAGCTTGATCTGGCAGCTCAATGACTGCTGGCCGGTGCAGAGCTGGGCCGTGCTCGACAGCGAGGGCGCGTACAAGGCAGCTGCGTACGAGCTGCGCAGGCTGTATGCGCCGGCGCTGCTCAGCCTGGAGCACGAGGTGGGGCAAGAGCGCCTGGCCGCGTGGGTCATGCTCGACAACTCGTTCGCTCCGGCACAGGGCGAGCTGGTGCTGGAGCTGCGGCGTACCAGCGATGGTCAGGTGCTCGAGCGCGCCAGCGCCGCCGTGGAGCTGCAGCCAGGTGAGCGGCGGGTTGCGCTGGAGCTGCGCGTGGCGGCGTGGCCAGCCGCAGAGACCTTCGTGTATGCGAGCTTCCTCGGGCGCAGCACCTTCCGCCTGCTGTGCGAGCCGAAAGACGTACGGTTGAGCGCTCCGCGCCTGTCGGTCTCGCACCACGCCGAGGGGTTGCTGCTGGAGACGGATCGGCCCGTTTTCGATCTGTTCGTGTGGGATCCGGAGGACCAGCTGCAGCTGGCGGACAACTACGTGACCTTGCCGAGCGCCGGGCAGTGTGTGCTGCGCTCGAGTGGCGCGCTCCGGCGCCTGGCAGCGCGCAGCCTGGCGGGGCGGCACGCGCTGGAGTTTTGAGCCCGTTGCCGCCTCACGGCGGCGGCGTCACGGCTCCAGCCTCAGGGGCAGCCCAAACCGTGGAAACAGCGTCTCCACGTCGAGAAAGAACGTCATCTCGCTGATCTGCTCGCCCGCTGCTGCCAGCACCACGATCGACCAGGGAGCGTAGCCGCCGCCATCGGCAGCCGGTTTGTACTGAGCGAACGCGGGCGCGCCGCAGGCCGCGATCGGCAGCAGGCGAGAGTTTCGGCAGATGGCGCCGCGGCCCAGCAGCCAGGCCCGGATCGAGGTGTGGCCCTGCAACCATAGCGCGAACGGCGGCATCGACATCTGCACGTCTTCGCGGAGCAGCGCGGTCAGCGCTTCCATGTCGTAGCGCTCGAACGCGTGCACGTAGCGCTCCAGCAGCCCGGCGGGTGGGCTGAGATCCGCCGCAGCGTCACCCAGGTTGGCATTGGCCAGGGTGGAGCGCGCGCGCTGCAAGGCGCTGTTCACGGCGGCCGTCGTCGTCTCCAGGCAGCTCGCAACCTCGGCCGCGGACCAACCGAGCACCTCCGTCAACAGCAGGGCGGCTCGTTGCCGCGGAGGCAGGTGCTGTAGAGCTGCGACGAAAGCGAGCCGGATGCTCTGTCGCAACACGGCACGCTCCGCCGGGTCCACGTCGGTGGGCACCGCGTGCTGCTCGGACACCGGCTCCACCCAGCGCTCGCGCGGCTGCGCCTCCAGCTCGTCTTCCACCGTGCCCGCTGTCCCGAAGGCGCTCGGGCGCAGGCGCTCCCGCTGGCGGGTCCGGCTCTCGATCGCGTCCAGACAGACATTGGTGGCGATGCGATACAGCCAGGTGCGCAACGAGGAGCGACCATCGAAGCGATCCAGGCTCTTCCACGCGCGCACCATCGTGTCCTGCACGGCGTCATCGGCGTCCACCAGCGAGCCGAGCATGCGATAACAGTGGCCGGTGAGGGCGATGCGATGGTCCTCTAATTGTACTTTGCGCTGCACTTCAGGCATTTCGCTGCTGCCGATCGATCAGGAACACCAGGATCTGGAACACTTTGCGCGGCCGCCGCCCAGCACTGCTGGCGCCAACATGACGAACGAGCCCAAAAACGCTAGCATTCCTTGGCGGGTTTTGTCTTGACCCGACCTTGGCCGAGCGGCTTACTGTGGCGTTCCCTGGGAGCATGATCCGGTGTCTGGTGCGTGGAACCCAACCCGCTGGCTGAGTTCACCCTGGGCCGGTGGCTTCAAGCCGGCTCCCGGCGTGGCGATGGCGCCCCATTTGCGGCTGGTGCGTCCCGTTACGGGTGCCCCTGCGCTGAACGTGTGGGTGGTCGATCAGCTGGTGTTGCAGATCGAGGTCGCGGTGAAGTTCGCGGCCGCTCCGATGCCGATGCCGCGCGCGCCGGGTGCGCCCGCTCTGGATGAGCCGGATCGCTTTCTGCAGCAGGCGCGCTGCGCGGCGCGTCTGGCGGACCCGCATCTCTTGCACGGCTTCGAGCAGGGCAGGTGGAAGGGCGCGCTCTATGCCGTTGTCGAGCTGCTGGAGGGCAGGTGCTTGCGGCAGTTGCTCGCGAACGGGCCGCTCGCGCTGGCCGACGCACATGCGGTGCTGCAGCAGGCCGCGGGCGTGCTGGCCAAGGCACACGCATTCGGGCTGGTGCATGGCAGCGTGCGTCCCGATCACCTGTTCCTGACCGAGGCAGCGGGGCAGCCGTTCCTGAAGGTGGCCAACTTCGGCGACATCTCCTCGGAGAGTGTGCCGCCCGGCGCCGCCTCGCAGCCGCCATCAGCGGTGTTCTTGCGCCAGCAGCCGTACCTCACCCCGGAGCAGGTGGCGCACGGGCAGTGCAACGCCGTCGCCGCGGATCTGTGGGCGCTCGGCGTCACCTTGTACGAACTCTTGACCACCACCTTGCCCTTCGAGGCGCCCACTCCGGCAGGAGTGAACGCCGCGATCTGCAATGGCGACTTCTCGGCGCCCAGCCATTACCGTGCTGATCTGCCGCCGGCGGTCGACGCCTGGTTTGCGCGCGTGCTGGCGAAGGATCCAGCGGCTCGCTTTCATGATGCGAGCGAGCTGGCGCGCCAGTTCGAGCGCGCTCTGTCCGGTCTCTCGATGACTGCCGCGCCCGCCCCGATGGCGTTCAGGGCGGCGGCGCACCCGCAGCCAGCGCTCCCGCTGCCACCCGAGCTCCCGCTGCCACCCGAGCTGCCGCTGCCACCCGAGCTGCCGCTGCCCGGCGCGGGGCAGGAGTTCGAGGATGAGCGCACGGTGCGCTGGGAGCTGCCTGACGACTGGTCCCAACCTCGTGACGGCGCGGAGGTTGCTTCGGCGTTTCCGCCCGAGCCAGTGAGGCCATCCAGCGGCGACCCGAGCATACCCCCGCCGCTGCCGGATCGCCCGAGCTCTCATCCGCCGCCGCCACCGCGGCCGGGGCTCGCCGCAGTGGCCACACCCAGCCGTCCGGCGTTGCGCTTGCAGCCGCTCGCGCCCGCCTATGCTTCGCTGCCGACGGTATCCCTGCCTGGGGCGCCGGCTGTGCCGCACGCTCCTGCGCGGAGGGCGGCAGGCCTGACCAAGACCAGGGGGCTGCTGGCGGGCTCGTTGCTGGGCGGGGTGGTGACGCTCTCTCTGTGGGCTTACCAGAGCTGGGGTGATGGCGGCGAAAGCGGTGTCCCCCAGCTGTCCGCCGAGACGCGGACGGCACCGCTCGAGAGCGCGGAGCGCGCTGTTTCCGGGCGTGGCGCTGCTCCACAGGCGCCGACCCGCAGCGCCACTCGCGCGGGGCGCTCCAGCCTGGCCAATGAAGACTTGCCCGTGGTGCAGACGGATGAGCTGCCTCGGGTGCCGGATGAGGACGAAGAGAGCGCGTTCGCTTCGGACAATCCCGCCGCTGCGCGCGCCCGCGCGGTTGCCGCCACAGACAGCGACGGGGCGCGCCGCGCGCAGTCGGGCGAAGAAGGCAAGAGCGCGAATGCCAGGGCAAATCCGGCGCGCGGGGGCAGCCCGGCCGCCGCCAGGCCGCCCGCGCGCGCCGTGCCCAGGCATGTGGCTCCGCGCCGGAGCACCAAGCCGGCGAACAGCGCAGACTGCAATCCGCCGTACTTCTTCGACAGCAACAACATCCGTCGCTTGAAGCTCGAGTGCTTGTGAGTCCGGGCCCAGCGCGCGCTGCGCGCTGATAGCCACTCCGGCGCCGCTCTCTGCGCTAGCCGCTCCTGCATTCATGCAGGAGGCGTGCCCTTAACCCGAGCTGCGTTCGAAACAACCCAGTTTGCGCAAATCGAAAAAAGAGCTATTTTGAAGCCGTACCGTCGAAGCTGCAGGTGCTCGCGACGCGAAGGGGCAGAGCGAGCGGGGTCGCTGAAAGACCCATCCATCCAGCGCCAGGAGTCTAGGGAACACGGTTCGCTCGGCTCGAGGCGCATTGAACTGGCGTGCTGGCTCTCGGCGCAGCGAGCAGGGCTCGTGCGCAGGGGCGGGCCGATCCGGTGGCTCGTGCGGCGCGCTCCATCCGACAGTGACGAGAGGTCTCCATGCACAACTCCAAGAACTTCCTGCGGCGTGACGCCACCGGGCATCTACATCCCAAATATGCGCGCGACCTGCTGGCGAAGGCGCGTGAGAACCGCAACGACGATGACGGCCCCGACTCGGCGCGCGCCTTCCTGGATGGCAGCCGCAGTGATGATCCGCTGGCGGAAGAGCTGGGGGAAGCTTTTCTGGAGACGGCCACCTCGGGTGAAGAGGCCGAGGCCTCGCGCCGTGACGAGGTGACGCCCGACGAATTTGGCGGGCCCTTCGTGTACACGAGCGGTCGCGAGGAGTACGCGCTCGACCTCGATGAGTCGAACATCGCCGAGGCCACGCGTGAGCCGCTGCCTCGCACCTCGAATGCCGAGCCCTGAGCTGCGGGCGCAGCCAGCGCGCGCTGAGACGTAGCGCATCCGTTACCGGCGGGTGTTACCGCGGAGAGACACCGGGACTTCGCTGGTAACCAGAGTCGGCGCGCGCGTGCTCATTTCAGCTAATCCAAACCAGTCCTGAACAAAACGCCTCACCGTGCCGCCGCAGGGAAATCGCCTGCCAGCGGTGCCAATGCTGCAGCAGGGCCCCAGTCGCTCCGGAAACAGAGTAGCATGCAGGGGTGCACGACCAAGGGGACGGGTCTACGGGACCGATCCGTACGCAGCTCGCTGACATAGAGCTGGAGGGAGAAGGCCTGATCGTGCTGCGCTTTCGGCCTGGCTCGCGCGTGACCCTGGAGAGCGCGCGAGAGCTGGTCCAGGCACACGTGACCGCCGCCAGCGGCGCCAAGCGCCCCGCGCTCGTGGACATGCGCGGGATGGCCTTTGCCGACGTGGAGGGCCGCCAGCTGGCTGCGGGCCCCGAGCTCGCGATGGTCACCTCGCGCATGGCGCTCCTGGTGGGCAACCCCGTCAACCGCGTCCTCGGCAACTTCTTCTTGCGCGTATCGCGCCCCCTGTACCCGACTCGACTATTCACAGATGAGGCGAGCGCGCGGCGCTGGCTATCCGAGGAGAGGAAATGACTGCAGCCGAGTTCGAGTCTCGCCTGGAGGCTGCCGCGGAGCTGGCCGTGCAGATCGCCTCCGGTGATCTGCAGGCACGCCTGCCGCTCACAGGTGAGGGGGATCACATCGACGCAGTGGTGGCGGCCTTGAACATGCTGGCGGAGGAGCTGCAGCACGAGCGCAGCAGTCGCCGGCGCGCGGAAGAGTTGCTGCAAGACGAGCTGGACGGCTACGAGCACGCGCCCGCCTTGTTCTGCTCGTTCGACGCGCAGAGCCTGACCGTGGAGAAGTGCAATCAGACGCTCGCGGCGGCCCTGGGTTGCTCCAAGCCCGCAATCCTGGGGCGGTCCGTGCTCGCTCTGTATGCCGAGGATCAGCGCGGCTCGGCGGAGCGTACCTTGCGCAAGCTGGCGCCCGGCGCTTCGCTGGAGCTGGGAGACTGGGAGCTGCTGCAGGCAGACGGCAGCCGCCTCATGGTCAGCGGCAGCGCGACGTTTGTGCGTGGCGCAGACGCGCGCGAGCGCGTGCGCATCGTGTGGCGCGACGTGACCAAGGAGCGCAGCCTGGAGGCACAGCTGCTGGAGACGCAAAAGCTGGAGGCCATCGGCAGGCTGTGCGGGGGCGTGGCGCACGACTTCAACAACATCCTGGCGGTGATCTCCGGTGCGGCCAGCTTGACGCGCGACCTGCTGGCAGAGCAGCACCTGGATCAGGAAGACATGGTGCTGGTGCAGCAGGCGGTCGACCGCGGTGCGGCGCTGGTCAATGATCTGCTGGCGTTCTCGCGCCGTCAGGTGGTCAAGCCCGTGGCCACCAACGTGCGGGCGATCACGGACGAGGCGGCGCGCATGGTCAGCCGCCTGGTGGGCACGCAGATCCAGGTACTGACCGACATCGAGGACGCTGCGCTGACGGTCGTGATCGATCCCTCGCAGCTGTCGCAGGTGCTGATCAACCTGGCCATCAACGCGCGCGACGCCATGCCCGGCGGCGGCACGCTGCGGCTGAGCGCGCGGCGGGCCGAGGTGCGCCGCACGGCAGCCGGCCACTCCTCGCCACCGTTACCCGAGCGAGTGCAGCTCGCGCCGGGCGCGTATGTGTTGATCGAGGTGTCCGACACCGGCAGCGGCATGTCCCCCGGCGTGCTGGCCCGCGCCTTCGAGCCATTTTTCACGACCAAGCCCGTGGGCAGTGGCTCGGGTCTCGGCCTGTCGATGTGTTACGGCATCATCCAGCAAGCTGGCGGGCGCATCGGCATCGAGTCGCAGCAGGGCAGGGGCACGACCGTCTATGTGTACTTGCCCCGCAGCGGGCGCTCCACCCGGCCGCCGGCAGACCTGGAGCAGCCGAGCAAGGCCGGCGGTAACCGTGAGACGCTGTTGCTCGTGGAGGACGAGCTGGCGGTGTGCAACGTGACCCGGCGTATTCTCGAGCGCGCCGGCTACCGCGTGCTCATCGCGGACAACGGCGCGGCGGCGCTGGATGTCGTGACGCGCTGCGAAGGGCAGATCGCGCTGGTGGTCACTGACATTTCGATGCCAGGGATGGGGGGGCAGGAGCTGGGGGCCGAGCTACGGCAGCGCTGGCCACGGCTCGAGGTGCTCTATCTCTCGGGCTACTCACCGCAGTCCCTGGGCGATGACGTGAGCGGTGAGAAGGTGGCGTTTCTGGGCAAGCCATTCACCAGCAAGGCCTTGCTCGACAAAATCCGCAGTGTGCTGGAGCGCTCGGGGGGAAGGGCCTAGCCCGGCTCCTGAGCGGGCCAGCTGCGGCGGCGCAGGCCGGCGCCGCCGTTCGCGAGGGTGGAGCGCGCCTGGTGCGCGAGCATCGCGGCCTCAAGCCGCTGGCAGCGCTCGCCGCATGAAAAGCGGAGCAAACGCCGCGCGGTAGGCCCAGGCCAGGTACAGCTCCGCCAGCAGCAACACCAGCGCCAGGGTCACGTCACCCGGCGTGAGGAAGACGTGGAAGGCCACGATATTGAGCAAGACGGGGGCCAGGATGATCAGCGCCAGCGGCACGAAGCAGTTGGCGAGCAGCAGTGCGCCTGCCAGCGCCTCCGTGCCCTTGATCAGCGGGAACATGTAGCCGGTGCCCTGCATGGCCATGCCGAGCGCCTCGGCCGCGGCGGGCATGGGGGTCGAGGGCGGCGGGATCAGGTTCAATAGCCCGGTCAGCCCAGCGGCGAAGAAGACCAGCCCCAGCGCGTAGCGGGCCCCGGTGGCCACATGGCGGCCGGCGCGGGGAAACGTGCTGGAGAGCGGAGCGGTGATGGTGCTGGTGGTCATGGCGTGTCCTCGTGTCCAGGGCCTCGGGCTCAGCGCTATCGGGCGCTGCCAGCCGGGCCTCTACAAACACGTCGATCCACACAGCGCCGGATCGACAGCGCCCTTGCGCTTTTTCTGGAGCAGGTTCTAGACCAGCGACTTCGCAGGGGTTTCCCCCCCCCAGGGGTCAGGCCCTGGGCACGCCGTCGAAGAAATCGACGACCCCGCTCGCCAGGTCATATTCGGCGCCGACGACGATCACCTTGCCATCGTCCACCATGCGCTCCATGGCCGGAGAGCCATGCCGCAGGTGATTGGCGGCGGCGCGCACGTTGGCGCGCACGCATTGCTGGCGCAGCCGCACGGGGTCGCGCGCCAGCTCCGTGAGGGTCAGCGGCTCGATGGCGGGCCGCACCCGATCCACGATCGAGCGCAGCGGGTTCGGCTCGTCCTGGGGCCGGGCGATGGCCTCCAGGGTCGCCTCGATCGCACCGCAGCGCGTGTGCCCCATCAGCACCACCAGCGGGATGTCGAAGCGCTGCGCGGCAAACTCCACGCTGGCGATCTGCGAAGGGGCGACGATGTTGCCCGCGACGCGGATCACGAACAGATCACCCAGGCCCTGATCAAACACGATCTCGGCCGGAGCGCGCGAATCCGAGCAGCCGAGCACGATGGCGAAGGGTTGCTGCTGATCGGCCAGGTCTGCACGCCGTTGCTGCGAGAGCAGGGCATCGATGCCGCGCACGTTGGCGATGAAACGCTGGTTGCCTTCTCTCAGGCGGGTCAGGGCGGCCAGGGCTGCGGATTTGCTGCTCACGCGGCGGTTCTAGCCGCTGTGCTGGCCGCTGACGAGCCTGTCTTTTCGCTGCACGGCCGTGGCCTGTGCGTTTCATCGAAACCTGGTGGTCTCGAGCAGGGGCGCGAACGCCTCGAGTGCCGCCGCGTGGTCCCCGGCGTCGAGTTGGCTGCCCCGAGTGAGCACGACGGCTATCGCGCGCCGGAGCGCCGCCCCTGGCGCGCACCGCCTCGAGGGGCGGCGGCCTGGCAGGGTGCAGCTCGGGTGATGTCGGTGGAGCCGGGTGAGCTGCACACCTTTTTCGTACCGCTGTGGGCCGCTCCAGGGGTTACATGTAGTCAGAGTTGCACCGCTGCAATGACATTGGCGCAGCAGCGAAGCGGAGCGCTCGCGCGCAGGTGTTGCATCTTGCTTGCTGCGTCACGGCGGAATGCGGCCACGGGTGGAATCTGTATCGCTCGCTGCAGCACGCCGCTAAGTGCGGCGCCGCGCTGTGATTTTTCCGCAAGTGCCAGCCGCTTTCTCGGCCTTCGCGCAGCTGCCTTCGCTGACCAGCTTTGGAGGCCTGTCTACACTTTGTCATCGAACACGATTCAATCGCTGTTCGCTTTGGGTCCCAGGTAGGGCGGGGTGATGCTTCCAGACCTCGGAGCAACACCCGGAGTCACTCGGGGACACTCTTACTCGTGCGACAAGGACCAGAGATGAATTTAATGGAGGACTCTGTGACGAAAGACTCTGTGACCAACAAGCGCGCGCTGCGCGCAATCATCGGTTTCGGCGCCTGCGTGCTCGCTCTCGCGTGCGGCTCTGAAGACAGCCAGAATTCACCCACCCCGCCGCCGCAGGACATTCGTCCGCCCGCGGAGGATCCGTGCGCGAACCCGCTGGCAGCCACGTGCCCGACGGCGCCGGTCAACCAGACCCCGCCCGTCGATAACAACGAGGGCAACAATGGGGGCGGCAACAATGGCGGTGGCGGCGGCAACGACAGCAAGCCGCCGAGCGAGCAGGAGCTCGACCGCGCCGCCGTGGAGAACATTCTGCAGGCCAACTGCGGCTACTGCCACGGCCCTGCGCTGACACAGGCTCAGGCCAAGGCGGGCATGAACTTCATCGATGACATCGATGCGCTCGTGACGGCTGGCAAGATCATCCCGATGGACAGCGCCAACTCGCCGGTGGTGAAGCGGATGGTGCGCGGCGAGATGCCGCCGCCCGGCTCGGGTTACCAGCCGGTGACCGAAGCCGACGTCGACAAGGTCGCGGCCTTCATCGACAACCCGCGCTACTGGGACGTGCCGGACGCCAACTGCACGGATCAGGATCAGGTCGTCGACTTCGACCAGCTGTACCAGGACATCAACGATGATCTGGGCGACGCGGACAACGACGATCAGGTCTTCTTCCGGTACATCTCACTGACCAACCGCTACACCGCGGGCGTGTGCGCCGATGGCGGGTTGGACCGTGACCGCCAGGGCATGATCAAGATGATGAACATGCTCTCGATCAAGGCCACCGTCGGCGAGGTTGTGCCGGTCAACGGTGATGACACCCTGTACCGCATCGATCTGCGCGACTTCGACTGGGATCGCTCGGTCGATGTCAACGGCCAGAACTTCGAGGACGTGTGGGAGGCGATCGCGCAGAACAACCCGTACGTGGTGGAGTTCTTCGGGGACGATGCCAACGACGCCAAGGACGACGCGCAGACGGCCTTCCCGGTCATGTTCGCCGACCAGATGATGGACGTGGCCGTGATCGGCAACCTCTACTACTCGATCATCGGCGTCGACGTGAACGAGCCGCTGGGCACCTTCATCAGCAGCCTGGGCATCGACGTGGACGAGAACATCGCCGAAGAGGAGGCGATCCGCGCCGGTACCACCAAGTCGCGCATCTCTCGCCAGGATCGCCTGGTGGAGCGGCATGACATCGGCATCCGCGGTGGCGCGTACTGGCAGAGCTTCGACTTCGATGACAACGCCAACGACAGCATCTTCGAAGATCCGTTCGGCTTCACGCCGGGCGGTACGGAGGCGATCTTCACCCTGCCCAACGGCATGCTCGGCTACATCATCGCCGACGCGAACGACAACATCGTGGAGGACTCGGACATCCTGCTGGATACGAGCCAGAACAACTTCCGCGCCGTCACCGCCGTCTCCTGCTCCAACTGCCACGCCACCGGCTTCATCCCGGTCGTGGACGAGGTGCGCGACATCGCCGTGCGTAACGCCCGTGAGATCGGGCTGAACCGCGACGAGCTCGAGCAGCTGGAGGCCATCTACGTGTCGCCTGACGTCTTCGCGCGTCAGGTCAAGTCGGACTCCGAGACGTTCTATCAGCGTGCGCTGAGCCAGGCTGAGCTGCCCATCCAGGGCGGTGACCCGGTGGCAAACGTCTTCCTGCGCTTCGACCAGGATCTGGAGTTGCGTGACGTGGCGGGCGACCTGGGCGTGACGCCGGAGGATCTCGAGGACAACCTCGCCATCCTGAACCCGGTGCTCGCCGTGCTCGACAGCCCCAACGGCAGCATCGATCGCGACGACTTCACGGACGTGTTCGTGGAGAGCCTGTGCGAGATGACGAGCAACCTGGAGAACACGCCGGATCCGGCGATCTGCGACGCCCTGCTCGACAACTGAGCGGGCGCTCGAGAGGAGAGCTGCGCGGGGTTAGAGGTACCCCCGCGCGGCACCTCCTGCGCGGCGCTCGCCGCGGGGAGTAATGTCTTCACAGAGCTGGCCTGAGTGTAACGAGGGCTGGAGCACGAAGGTGCTCCGGCAAGCGGGCACCCTGAATCGCAAGGTTTGGGGTGCCTTAGCTTTGTCGCCCGCCGCGCCAGCCCGGGGCCCTACGAGTTCGTCGGCGGCAAGGGCGGTCACGATGGCAACCACGGCGGCGCCATCTTGCCGGAGTCCCTGCGCTGGCTCTGGCGGCACTGACGCCCTGGCGGCACTGACGCTGCCTGGCGGCACAAAGGCAAGAACGCCGCTTCAGCTCCTCCTCGAGGCCCCGAAGGATTTACCTCGAGAGAGGGGAGTGAAGCGGCGTTCCGGCCTGGCAGGGGGCCCATTCTGGCGCCGCGGAGCGGCCGCCCGGGGACGAGCCCCCCCAGGCTTCTTCGATGTCAGATGCGCTGCGAGTAGAACTCGACCACCAGCTGCACGGCGACAGTGAACGGCACGGAGGCCGCGTCCGGCGGGGTCACCACCGTGGCGCTGCGCTCGGCCGCGTTCACGCTGAGCCAGCTGGTATCAAAGCCGCGGCCCGCCTGCACGGAGGCAGCGACGAAGGGCAGATCCTTGCTCTTCTGCCGCACTGCCACCACGTGGTTGGCGTGCACCCGGTAGCTGGGCACGTCCACCTTCTTGCCGTTCACGGTGATGTGGCCGTGATTCACCAGCTGGCGCGCCGCCGGGATCGTGCGGGCAAAGCCTGCGCGGAAGACCACGTTATCGAGTCGGCTCTCCAGCAGCTCGAGCAGGCGTTCACCCGTCGGGCCCTTGGCTGCACGAGCGGCGATCATCATGCGGCGCAGCTGCTTCTCCGTCACGCCGTAGTTGCGGCAGAGCTTCTGCTTCTCGATCAGACGCAGGCCGTACTCCGACAGCTTGCGGCGAGCCTGGCCGTGCTGGCCCGGCGGAAAGGGACGGCGCTCGATGGCCTTGGCGGAAAGCCCCGGTAGTTGAACGCCCAGCGCTCGCATTGCCCGCACGCGCGGGCCCGTGTAACGACTCATTTTTGTCCTCTTCGTCCGCGATGATCACTGCTTCACCCGAGCGAGCTCGGGCCGTGATTCGCCTCTTCATCGTGCCGCTCCCCGTGGCTGCTAGCTTCTGGCTGATGCCCGGCGGGGCGCGGCAGATGGGCCGGGCAATCAGGGACAGCCGCTCTACCGGGTTCCGCCCCGGTCAGCAAGAGGGGCCGGGGAGATAGGGTACAAAAACCGTTCGGATGGCCGAATTCGCGCCAGGCCAGCCTTCAGAACAGCTTCAGCTGAGCACCGGGCGCTGGCGCGGGCGCCGGCGGCGCAGCAGGGCGCCGGAACGTGCGTGTCTTTGGATCCGGCAGCGCCTCGAAGCCGAGCCGGCGGCAGGTGGCCTCGAAGGTCTGGGTGAGGGCGTCGTAGTAGCGGCCCTCACCGCGCTGGCGCATGCCGAAGCGCGGATCATTCAGCTTGCCGCCGTGCATGGCGCGGATCAGCGAGAGCACGCGCTCGGCGCGCAGCGGCAACGTCTCGCGCAGACGCGCCTCGAACACCTCCGCCACGCTGCCCGGCAGCCGCACCGGCATCATCATCGCGGAGCGGGCGCCGGCCTCTCGCGCAGCCTCCAGGATGGGGATCATGTCGCGATCCGAGAGCCCCACGATCACCGGCGCCACGTGCACGATCACCGGCAAGCCGGCGGCGGCCAGGCGCCGGATGGTCTCGATGCGGCGGCGCGGGGTGGGCACATAGGGCTCGATTGCGCGCGCCACCTCGGCGTCCCAGAACGTCACTGACACCGAGATGCCCACCGAGGCCACGGCGTGCAGCTCTTGCAAGAGCTCGATGTCTCGCTCGATCAGCGTGCTCTTGGTGATGATGTGGACCGGGTTGCGATAGTCGCGGCAGACCATCAAGCAGCGGCGGGTCAGCTCGTAGCGTGCCTCCAGCGGCTGGTAACAATCCGTGTTGCCGCTGAACACCAGCAGCTCGCCCTGCCAGCTCTTGCGCTCGAAGGTCTGCGCCAGCAGCTCCGGCGCGTTCGGCTTCACCAGCAGGCGGCGCTCGAAATCCGTGCCACTGCCGAAGCCCCAGTATTCATGCGAGGGGCGGGCGTAGCAGTAGGCGCAGCCATGAGCGCAGCCCCGGTACGGATTGAGGCTGTAGCGAAAGGACAGATCGGGGCTGTCGTTCGCCGAGACGATGTTCTTGGTGACGTCCTCGTAGATCTCGAGCCCCACTTCCGGCGCTTCTCCCGGGTCATACTCCACGTGGCCGGGCTGGAAGCGCTGGATGGGATTGGCGAGCGGCAGGCGCCGGAGCATGCCGTAAGCATGGGGCTGATCTCCTGTTCAGTCCAGCCCCCGCTGCCGGTTGCCCGGAGCCTGGCTCGCAGCAGCGCCGGTAAATGGCGCTATTTCGTGAACTTGGACAGCAGCCGCAAGTACGACGCCTGGTAGTAAATCGCCGGCTCCGTCAGCTCCCACGACTTGTCGTACGGGTTCGTGGGCTCCCAGCCGGTGTTGGTGTCCACGTACGCCTTGCCCGGGGGCTGATCGCGCACGGGGGACTTCGTGCAGGCGTGGTCTGCAGGCTGGCCCTTGCAGTAGTCCTTGTTGGGGCCGCCCGTCACGTAGCCCGGAGCTGGCCCCAGCTCGCTCTCGCGCGCGTTGTCCCACTTGGGATCTTTGTCGCGGAACCACGTGTGGTACGCCTCATCGGCGCAGGCGTCGCCGCCCACCGCGTACATGTTGGTCAGGTACACCAGCTGCATCGGGTTTACCCCGTGGAAGGAGTGCAGCATGCCCGCTGCCCGATCGTGGAAAGTCTGGCGATCTTCCGGCGTCTTCGCCAGCTTGTGCACGATCATGTCGTAGTTGGTGTTGCCGGTGGCGGCGCGCTGATTGTTGCTGCCCCAGTGGTACGTCACCGGCCGCATGAAGGCGCGGTACAGATCGAACTGCGGCCGCATGCGGAAGATGTCGATGCTCTGGCTCAGCTCCAGCTTGCGCCCGAGGATGGCGTTCCTGACGGCGGCGTTGGCCTTCTCCAGCCTGGCGTAATAGAGCAGCGCGTCCCCCTGGTGCTGGCGATACAGCGACCACTGATCGGACTCGAACGGCTCGGTCTGCGCGTAGTGCTCGATGACGTATTCGTCGTATTCGGGCTTGCCGGTCAGCGCGAACAGGTACGCAGCCGCCACCACCGCGTTCTGATCTTGCTCCTTCAGGGGCTTGTCCGCGTCGCCAGCCTTGATGGTGCCGTCGTCACAGGCGTCACTCTTGGGGTGGGCGTGATAGTAGGCGTAGGCGCGCTCGGCGCGCTCGCCCAGCTCCTTCGCGCGCTGCTGCAGCTGGGGAAAGCCGCGCAGCACCAGGGCGGCATGCGCAAACTCGCTCGCCGCCACGATGGCCGCCGAGGAGCACGGCTCCGGGTAGTAGTAGCGCTCGAGCTTGCTCTGCTCCGGCACCGGATCGCCGTAGTCCACGTTGCCCATCTTGAGCAGCACGCCGCCGTCGAGATCCTTCGGCTGCATCTTCTCCAGCCAGCTGAGCTCGACCAGCAGCTCGTCGATCAGGTCGGGCAAGCCGTTCTGTGACTCGGGGATGCCCGTGTCGTCACCGAAGGCCTCCGGCTTCTCCTCGTACGCGGTCAGCAGCTGGTGCACGGGCTCGTTGGAGAAGGTGACGTACTTGTTGGTGTCGCCCGCGTCCCACCAGCCGCCGCTCAGATCGCGCGCCGTCTTCCCGTTCTTGCGATCGGTCACGCTGCGCGCCTCGCTGTCCTGCAGCCGGCCCAGGTTATCCGCGCCCTGCAGCCAGCAGCGCTCGCCCTGGCAGGCAAACGGCTTGCGCTTCTCGAAATTGGCGCGGTTGAAGTAGAACATGCGCTGCGCCGTCTTCAGCACCTTCTCGTAGACGTCGGCGCCGATCTCGAACGGGTGGGAGCGCACGTTGTTCTTCGGATCGAACACGTAGTAGAGCCCCGGCTCCTCCAGCTTGGTGAAGTTGAACCAGGAGCCCTTGTCGCCCGAGCTCGGGTCCAGCTTGCCCTCGTTCCAGGGCGTGGGCCTGGCGCTGAAGACCACGCTGCCATCCGCCCAGCGCCGCACCTCCAGCTCGCCCTCCGGCGCGTAACTGTCGGCTGCGTTCCAGCCCTGCTCCGGGTCCACCAGCACGGCGATTTTGGTCATGTCGGGGCGGTACCCGAATTGATCGACGACGATGTAGCGCTGCAGGGGAATTGACCCTCCTTGCCCCTCCGGCGCGGGGATGGGCGGCGGCTTCTTGGGGGTGGCGGGGTAGGGCGCGGTGGACGCCACCGGGTTGCTGGCGGCGGGCTTCGTGCCCTCCGTCATGCGCGCGGGCTCGACCGCCTGCTTGCCACAGCCCAGGGCAGCCCCGGCGCCGAGCGCTCCGGCCAGAGCTGCGCTCAACCAGGGGGCGCCGGGGAGAGGAGAACGAAATACGTGCGAGATAGGTCGTGGCATCGAGGCTCTGCTAGGAGGGAGAGAAGGATGGGGGAGGGGGGAGGCTGATTCAGCAGTGATTCATGGGTGCTCGGGCGCCGTGTCGTTCGCTCCGCGCCGTGTGGTGTGCTCCTGTGAGATGTGTGCTGGCGGGGGATGATAAGGACTCGTGTGGCAGTCGTCCACGCCGCGCTGGCTGGCGGCTGGGCTCCAGCGTGTCTTGCCGCCCTGCGGCGCGAGTCCTCGACAGTGCCGCGAGCGGCGTCTAGATAGTCGCCATGGCGCGCTGGCGTAGAACCAAGACCAAGCCGAAGCGGCGGGCTCAGCAGGCCCTGCTCGTCACCGCCGCAGGGGCCGCCGTCGCGCTCGCGCTATGGCTGCAGCTGGGCTCCTGCACTCGCGAGGTGTACATGGAGGTGCCCAAGGCGCCAGCGCCGCCGCCCAGCCCGCCCGTGGAGGCCCCTCCAGGCACGCCCACGCCGGCGTCCAACGCGCGCTCCGCCGTGGGGTACAATCTGGATTTCCCGGGCGACTGGACCGGGTTGCCGCCCTTCATCGATCTGATGAAAAATGCGCGCGTCTGGCACGGCTCGTGCGCGGAGTCCGATAGTGAGTGCGACGGGGTCTCCCAGCTGAGCCTGGACGAGCAGGGCTGGGTGCGTACCCTGCGCTACAAAGATCATCCGGAGCAGGCGTACGAATACGTCGAGACAGTGGTGCTCACGCTCAAAGATCAGCCCGGTCTGGCTGGCGAGCTGGTGGTCAGCTACGAGGGCGAGGGCGAGATCGAGCTGGTGGGCGCCAGCATCACCAAGCAGGAGCCGCAGCGCATCCAGTTTCGAGCGGCGCAGGGCTCGCTCTTTCTGCGCATCAACGCCAGCGATCCGCACAATTCCGGCAAGTACCTGAAGAACATCCGCGTCTTCCGCCTGGATCAGAGCGAGGCGCTGGCCCGCGGCGAGCTGTTCAACCCGGAGATGCTGGCGTACCTGGCGCCGTTTGGCTCGCTGCGCTTCATGGACTGGATGGAGGGCAACCAGTACGGGATGTGCAGCGGCGGGCCCCGGCACGGGGAGGCCTGTTACGACGAGATCAAGGACAAGGGCTGCCCCTCCGGGCGCTGCGTGATGGCGGGGGCCTCGTGGGCGGAGCGGCCGCGCATGGATCAGCCGAGCTTGCTGTCGCGCAGCCAGTTTCTCGATAACCGGCAGCCCGGGCTGGGGGTGCGGGTAGGGGGCTATCCGGTCGAGATGCTGGTGGCCCTGGCCAACGCGGTGGGGGCAGATCCACACTTCAACCTGCCCGCCGCATTCACGGACGAATACGTGCGCGAGTTTGCGGGCTACGTGGCGCAGCACCTGAAGCCCAGCTTGCGCGCCACCGTCGAGTACTCGAACGAGACGTGGAACTGGGGCTTTCCGCAGGCCACGTACGTCAACCTGAAGGGGCGCAAGCTGTGGCCGGACGAGGGCTCCGCCTGGGTGCAATTCGCCGGCAGCCGCATGCAGCAGCTCTGCCGGCTGTGGAAAGAGGTCTTTCGCGAGCGGCCCGAGCGGGTGCGCTGCTTGATCAGCCCGCAGACGGGCTGGCCCGAGATGGCCAAGAACATGCTGGATTGCCCGGCGTGGGCGAAGGATCACCCGGAGCTGGGGCCCTGCCACAAGGGCGCCGACGCGCTGGCCATCACCGGCTATTTCGCCGGCTGCCTGCAGGAGAAGCACAATGAGCCCAAGCTGCGCGAGTGGCTGGCGCAGGGGAAAAAGGTGGCGCTCGACCGCTTCTTCGAGCAGCTGGAGAAGGGCGGCCTGCTGCAGTGCAAGGAGGAGGGGTTGAAGACCTCGCTCGTCGACGCGCTGCGCCTGTACGACAAGTTTGCCTTCATGGCCCGCGCGCGCGATCTCGACCTGTACGTGTACGAGAGCGGCACGCACTTTGATCACGACACCAAGGATCCGGCGATCGAGCAGCTGTTCGTCGACGCCGCGCACGACGAGCGCATGAACGCGCTGTATCGGCGCAACCTGGAGGGCTTCAAGGAGGCGGGGGGCACGATCATCAATGCCTGGGGCTGGATCGGCCCGAATGACTCCTGGGCCAACTCGGACAGCCTGCGGGACGTGAAGCACCCCAAGTACCGAGCGCTGCGCGATTTTGCCGAGCAGCAGCCCTGCTGGTGGCAATATTGCGACCGGAGCCAGCGCTGAGCGCAATGCGAACGGCATTTGTTACTGGGGCAACAGGCTTCGTCGGCCTGAACCTGGTCCAGGAGTTGCACCGTGCGGGCTGGCGGGTCATCGCCTGCCATCGATCGGGCTCCAACTTGCGCCACCTGCAGGGCTTCGCTCCGGAGCTGCGCGTGGCGGACGTGCTGAACCTACCGGCTCTGCCGGAGGCGCTGCCGGTGGATGTGGACGCAGTCTTTCATCTGGCCGCCAGCATCAACTTCTGGCGCCCGCGCAACGCCGAGCAGAGCCTGATCAACGTGCAGGGCACTCGCCACGTGGTGGAGGCTGCGCTGCAGCGCAGGGCGCGCTGCTTCGTGCACATGTCGAGCCTGGCTGCCTGGGCGCCGGGACAGGGGGACGTGATCGACGAGAGCACGCCGTCGCGGGCGGCGGGGCACCCGGTGAACTACTTTCGCACCAAGTGGCTCAGCGAGCAGGAGGTGCTGAACGCGGTGCCGCGCGGCCTGCCCGCGCGAGTGCTCAATCCGGGTAACCTCCTAGGGCCCTACGACAGCCAGACCTGGGCGCGCAGCTTCCGGATGGCAAAGCAGAGAAAGCTGCCGCTGCTGCCACCGGGGGGCGGCCCATTTTGCCACGTGCAGGACGTCGTGCAGGCGGCGCTCGCGGCGGTGGAGCGCGGCAGAGCAGGGGAGCGCTACGTGCTCGGCGGCGTACACGCCACGTACGCCGAGCTGTTCGAGCACGTGTGTCAGCTGCTGGGGGTCCCGCGGCCGCCGGTTGCGCCGGCGTGGTTGTTCACCTCGCTCGCCGCGCTGAGCGACGGCTGGAGCCGCATCTCGCGCAGGGAGCCCGACCTCACCCCCGACATGGCGGGCGTGCTGGGCATCGATTTTGATGCGCGCTCCGGCAAGGCAGAGCGCGAGCTTGGCTATCAACGCCAGCCGTTTGCGAAGCAGGTGCGGGACACCTTCGACTGGCTGCGCAGCGAGCGGCTGATCTGAGCACGAGAAGCTCGCGCTCGAGCGCTAGGTCAACTGGTCTTTGCTGCGAAGCGGCGCTATCTTGTCTAGCGGGACCCTTTCAGGAGTTGTCGGTCATGGGAAAAGGTCAGGAAAAGCCTAACAAGGGGAACAAGCCCAAGCTCTCCGTCAAAGAGAAGAAGGAGAAGAAGAAGGAAAAGGCGGCTGCCAAAGGCGGCTGATGTTTCCTCGGGGGGCTGGAGCAGCCCCCCGCGCTCGTTGTTTTTCGGGGGGCTGAGGCAGCCCC
>JAICQL010000027.1 GCA_025937895.1 Polyangiaceae bacterium
GCGAGCGAGAGATCGGCGCCCAGCTTGCTCTCGATCCCCAGCTGGTGCGCGAACGCGACCACCGGCGGCGGCGTGGCGGCGCGGAGCAGCAGCACCGACGCCTCGTTGTTGCTCTGCGCCAGCGCGTTGCGCACGGTGATGCGGTACGGCGGCTCCTCCGACACGCCGCGGCCCTTCTGCTCGAGCTCGAGCACCGTGGCCGGGGTGACCAGTCGCGAGTGCAGCGCGTACGCGTACACCAGCGGCTTGAAGGCAGAGCCCGGCTGCCGCCGCGCGCGCCGCGCCCGGTCCAGCCCGCCGGGCAGCGCTTCTTCGCTGCCCACCAGCGCCACCACGTCGCGCGTGCGCACGTCGATGGCGGCGAGCGCCCCCTGCGGGCCCAGCTCCAGCTTCAGCCGCGGACCGTTCTCGGTGTCGGCGGGCTCCATCAGACGCACCCGCAATAGCGCGCCCACCTTGGCGAACTCGCTGGGCTTCAGCTTGTCGGGGTTGTAGCGCGGCTCGTCCGCCAGCTTGACGTGACCGAGCACGTTACCGATCTGCACGTCGAGCTGCCCGGCAGCATCGTCCAGCGCCTTGACCGTGCCCACGTACACCCTGTTGGGAGCGGGCTTGCCGGTGTGTGGCTTGCCCCAGGCCTTGACCTGGGTCTGCGTGTAGGGCGGCTTCAGCTTGTGCCGCTCACCGTAGTCAGCGAGCGCCTTGCGGATGGCTGCGCGCGCGGCCAGCTGCAGATCGCGCCGGATGGTGGTGGTGACCGTGTAGCCGCCGTGATTGGGCTGCTCCTTGCGCGCCTTGTTCACCGCGTCCTTCGCCACCTCCACCACCTCCGGGCAGAGCGTGCTCTGCGCGTCGACCTCGGGCGCGAGCGTGAGCGGCGCGTCGATCATCTGCTCGTACAGCTCGGGCGTGATGAAGCCCTTCTCGCGCATCTGGTAGAGCACGAACTTGCGCCGGGACAGCGCCCGCTCGCGCGCACGCCGCGGCGTGTAGCGCTCGGGCGACGCGACCAGCCCCGCCAGCAGCGCCGACTGCGCCAGGTCGAGGCGCGAGGCGGGCACGCCGAAATAGAACTGCGCCGCCTCCTCCACCCCGTAGCGCCCGTGGCCGAGATAGATGTGGTTCAAGTACAGGCTGAAGATCTCGTCTTTGCTGAGCGACTCCTCCAGGCGCCTGGCCAGGATGCTCTCGCGCAGCTTGCGCGTGAGCGTGCGCTCGCGATCGAGCAGCACGTTCTTGACGACCTGCTGGGTGATGGTGCTGCCGCCCTGCACCGCCTGGCCCGCGCGCAGGTTGGCCCAGAAGGCGCGCAGCAGGCCGAGATAGTTGAGGCCCTCGTGCTCGTAAAAGTGCGCGTCCTCCGCGGCCAGAAACGCCAGCTTGGTGCTGTCGGGCATCTCGCTGAAGGGGATGACCGTGCGCCGCTCGCTGAAGATGTTCTGCAGCAAGGTGCGGTCGGCCGCGTAGATGCGGGTGACCTGCGGCGGATCATAGCTGGCCTTCAGCTTCTCCACGCTGGGCAGCCCCTCGGAGTAGTGCTGCAAGACCAGCAGCGCGGCGATCGCGGCCAGGCACGCCACCAGGCCCCAGGCCAGCGCCAGCCACAGCAGCACCCTGCGCACCTTGCGCCAGCGCTCGGCCCAGCCGGCTTCGCGCAGCCAACGAGAGAGCTCAGCCAGTGACATCAGCGAATGACATAACGCAGCGCGACCGCCGTGAGCGCCACCCCCATCAGCAAAAAGACCGCCGCCACCAGCGCCAGCTCCAGAAAGCGGCGCTGCGGCTGCGGCGCTGGCTGCTGGCTCAGCGCGGGCGGCGCCGTGGGCGCCGAGGCGCGGTGAGACGGGGGCTGGCTGGGCAGGCGCTGGCTGTACAGCTCCGCGTACGGGCGCAGCGCCTCCGCGAACTCCAGCGCCGAACCGAAGCGAGCCTCCCGCTGCTTGGCCAGCGCGCGCTCGATCACCTGGCCCAGGCCCGGCGGAAATACCAGGTTGGGCACGCGGCTATCGAGAGGGATCGGCGGCTCCAGCACGTGCTTCTGCAAGTAGTCCATCGGCGTCTGTGCGCGGAAGGGCAACTTGGTGGTGAGCGCCTCGTACAGGATGATCGCCAGCGAGTAGATGTCGCTGCGGTGATCGAGGATCTTGCCCTGCGCCTGCTCGGGCGACATGAACTCGGGCGTGCCGAACACCATGCCCTCCTGCGTGAGCTGGATGGAGCCTGGGCGCATCTCCGTCTCGGTGATCTTGGCCAGACCAAAGTCCAGCACCTTCGGGAAATCCTGCAGGCCGCCGTTCCGGCACAAGAAAATGTTCTCCGGCTTGAGGTCCCGATGCACGATGCCCTTCTCGTGCGCTTCCTGAAGGGCGCCGCACACCTGGACCAGGATGGCGATGGCGCGCGGCACGCTGAGCGGCCCCTCGCGCTTCACCAGGCGGCTGAGGTTTTGCCCCTCCAGGTGCTCCATCACGATGTACAGCGAGTTGTCGCCCTCGAGCTGGCCATACATGAACACCTTGACGGTGTTGGGATGCGTGAGCTGGCTCATCGCGCGGGCCTCACGCCGGAAGCGCGAAATCAGGTCTTTACGCAGGGCGAGCTGCGGATGAAGGATCTTGATCGCGACCGTGCGCGACATCGCGGGCTGCGATGCGCGGTACACCGAGCCCATGCCGCCGGTACCAATCTTGTCCAGGATGCGAAACTCACCACCAAGAATTTCGCGCTGGAGGAATGGATCTGGGGCCTGCATGCCGGGACCTGAGCTTCAGAGCACTGAATAGCAGAACTCGCAGGCTGCGACGAGAACCCCGCGATATCCTCTGCACAACGTGTCCCACGCCAAAGACCCCCATCCGCTCTCTGCTGCCGCCCCCGCGGCGCGAGCCTGGCAACAAACCAGCGCCCTGCTCGCGCGCCACGGCTTTGTACATGGCTTTTTTACCCGCGAGGGCGGCGTGTCGGAAGGGCCCTTTGCGAGCCTCAACTGCTCGCCGGACGTGGGTGACCACGCCGAGCACGTGCGGGAAAATCTGGCCCGGGTAGCTCAGGCTCTGGGCCTGTCGAGCGAGCGCGTGTACGTCGCTCGGCAGGTCCACGATCGCGGCGTGCTCGTGCTCGACGGCAGCGAGAGCACCCCCACGGTCGCACGGACGGCCGCCGATGCGATCGTATCGAGCGCGGCGGCAACGGGCTGCGGCGTGCGCACCGCAGACTGCGTGCCGATCTTGCTGGCAGATCCGGAGTCCGGGCGCAGCGCTGCGCTGCACGCAGGCTGGCGGGGCGTGGTTCGCGAGGTGATCGCCAGCACGATCGAGCAACTGGTAGCGCTGGGCAGCCGGCGTGCTGCGCTGCTCGCTGCCATCGGTCCGCACATCGGTCCCGATGCCTTCGAGGTGGGTGATGACGTGGCGCTGGAGCTCAGCCGGGCAAGCAATGCAGAAGGCGTGGTGCGGCGCACGAGCGATGGCAAAGCTCACGTGCATCTGGCGCGCATCGTGCAGGCGCAGCTGTGTGCAGCGGGCCTATCGCGCGCCAGCATCGAGCAGGTGCCGGGCTGCACCTACAGCGATGGCTCGCGCTATTTTTCCTACCGCCGCGACGGCAAGCGCAGCGGTCGGATGCTGTCGGTGATCGTGCCGTGCGCGCGGCCCGAGGTGGACGCGCAAGGTCGCTCGTTGCACCCACAGGGCCGCGAGTGACCGGGTGCGCACCGCTGGCGCCACGGGGCGCTCGCTCGCAGCTGACCGGTCTGGCGCTCGCCTGCGCGCTCGGCACGCTCGGCCTGTCCCGATCCGTGCAGGCAGCGCCCGGACAGTGGCAGGCCGGAGGGCGGCTTGGCGCCGCCTGGCTGGCGGATGCCAGCTTCGGACCATCGGCGGAGCTGTATTTGCGCCGTGGGCTCACGGATTCACTGGAGCTGGATGTGCAAGTGCTCGGCTCACTGCATCCGTTCCAGGCCGACTCCAAAACACGACTGCCAGCGTCAGCGTCGTCCACGGACGCGTCATCGCCAGCAACGTCGTGGGCTTTTGCCGTGGTGCCAGGCCTCTCCTATCGCTGGGACGTGTTCCGGATCGTGCCAAGTGCGGGGATCGGCATCGGCTTCTTTTCGGGGCAGTCTCCTTCTTGGAACAGTGCCGTTACTAGCAGCGTGGGCGGCCAATTTGGCGCCTCTGGTCGCGTCGGGCTAGACTACCTGCTCAATCGCAGTGTGGTCCTGAGTGTGCAGGCCAGCGCCCACGTCGTGAATGCGGAGAGTTTCGTGCGTGTTCCATGGGTTCAGATTGGACTTGGAGCGGCTCATGCGTGGGGCTGGTAAACTGAGTTTTGAATTTGTGTCGGGCGCTCTCTCGCCGAGCGCCAATTTACCGAGCAGCAGTTGTCTACGGAGCCACTGTCTACGGAGCCACTGTCTGCGGAGCCACGGTAACGGCTCGGTGCACCACGCCGAGCCAGCGAGGGAGCTGCAATGACCGCCCAGGGATCTGAACCAAGAGAGCCAACGCCGCTGAGCAAGCGCAGGCGCTCTTTGTGGCGGCGCTTCGAGCGGCAGTCGCTGTGGGTGGTGTTTGGTCTGCTCGGCGGCACCGCTGCAGGTGCCATGAGCCTGGAGCCGACCACGTTGCAGCTGCTCGCGGGCGTGTTGCCCGCCTGGTCGCAGCACGCTCCTGCGGCCGGCGCTCCGCAGGCGGCAGCGGATGCGCTGACCCCGGCAGCGCCCGAGCTGCCTGCGCTGGCCACCGCATCTCTGGCTCCCGCGCAGCCCGCCAGGGCGCCGAGCCCCTCCCCCGCCCCGGCCAAGGCCAGCGAAGAGGGCAGCGTCGACGCCAACTCGGCGGACTTGCTGGAAGAGGACGGGCCGCTCTGGGACTCGTCTCAATCGGAGGACTGGGCGCTGGCGGCGCGCTCGGTGGTACCCGGCCAGACCTGGCAGGACGCCGCGAACATCGCCGATTGGCCCAACGTCGCACAGCTGATCGATGCCTTGCCGGTGGAGCAGCGTGAGGAGCCGGGCACGCGCTACGCGCGCGCGGTCGCGGCGCGCGAGCTGGGCCAGTACAAGATCGCGCTGCAGGCGCTGCAGGGCCTGGAGAGCAAGCTACCGCTGCTGGAGCAGGAGATCGTGGCGGCGCGCGCGCACTGCCAGCTCGAGGTGGGCCCCTTCGAGGCAGCGTACGAGTATTTCACCCGCGATCCTTCCGCCGCCGCGGACTTGATCCTGGCCGCGCGCGCCAGCCTCAACGCTGGCAACCTGGAGCGCGCGCAGCTCACCATCGAGCGCGCCTTTCAGAAGAATCGGCGCCAGGGCAGCGAGACGCGGCAGGGCCGCAAGAACGAGATCGCGGCTCGCGCGCTGCGCGCGCGCATCGCCGAGGCACGCCAGCAACGGCGCGCGGCCGCACGCGACTGGCTGTGGCTGGCAACGGAGGCACCGACGGACGAGCGCTCACGCCAGGCCGATGAGCTGTACGAGCGACTGAGCGGCGAGCGCTTCACCAAGGCGCAGCGCATGGAGCGGCTGCGCGCTTTCGGCAACGACGGCCGGGTGGAGCTGGCGCAGCGCGAGAGTCAGCTGCTGGCGGCGGCGCCCGGAGCGGCGCCGCCGCCTGGAGAAGTGACGGGCGCGCTGGCCTGGGCCCACTATCACGCGCGCACGGACTACGGCCGCGCCAGCACGCTGTTCCGGACGGCGGCAGAAGAGTCGGAGGAGTCGCGGGTGAAGTACCTGTTCTTCGCCGCACGCGCTCTCTCGCGCAACAACCAGGACGAGCAGGCGATCCGCGAGTATCAGGCGCTCGCTCGCCGCTACCCGACGAGCCCGTATGCCGAGCAAGCTCGCTATCGCATCGCGCGCTTGCACTACTCGCTCGGGCAATGGAACGAGGCGGAGCGCGCCTACAGCGACTATCTGGAGCGCTACGGCAAGGGCGGCAGCGCCGAGCGGCTGAGCACCAGTCGCTTCGAGCTGGCGGTGACGCGCCTGGCGCTGCGCCAGCGCGCCGACGAGGCTGCGCGCGTCTTCAACCAGCTGGCGCGCAAGGAGCGCAACACCCAGCGCCGCGCCTTCTACGAGCACCTGGAGGCCGTGGCGCTGGAGACCACGCAGGATCCGCGCAAGGTAACCGAGGCCACGGAGCGCTACCGCACCATCGTGGAGGAGCTGCCGCTCTCGTTCGCCGCCATGGTGAGCGCGGCGCGCCTGCGCGACCTGGGTCGCCCCGAGGTGCACCGGGTGCGCCTGCCCAGCACGTTCAACGCCGACTTCGCCGAGAGCACCTTGCTGCCGCAGCTGCCGGACAAGGCGCGCTTCCTGGCCGCCATCGGCCTGCACACGGACGCCGAGCGCGCGCTGTTCGACGAGCGCAAGGACGTGAGGCGCCGCTACGCCGATCGCGAGAACGAGACGCTGTGCCAGATGTTCGGCTCGCTCGATCGCGGCTACCGGAGCCTGGCGCTCGCCGATCGCTGGCTCAAGAGCGATCAGCTGCGCCGCCCACCGAGCGCCGAGACGCTGTGGGCCTGGCGCTGCGCCTATCCCAAGCCCTACAGCACCATCGTGGAGGCCGTGGAGCGCCGCTATCAGCTGCCGGAGTCGCTGGTCTACGCGGTGATGCGCCAGGAGAGCGCGTTCCGTCCCAACGTCGTCTCACCGGCGGGTGCCGTGGGGTTGATGCAGCTGATGCCCAACACCGCGCGGCGCGCGGCGGACGAGATCACGCAGCAGCCGGGCGCGCCCTGGGTGCCGGATCCGCAGCGGCCCACCAACGTGGTCAACAACGTGGAGCTGGGCGGCTTCTACCTCAACAAGCTACTGGGCTTGCTCGGCCAGCAGCTGCCGGTGGCGATCGCGGCGTACAACGCCGGGCCGCTGGCGGTGTCTCAGTGGCTGAAGAGCAGTGATGAGCTGCCCGTCGACGTGTGGGTGGCGCACATTCCGTACGAAGAAACGCGCGACTACGTCGCGTTCGTGCTGAGCAACTGGCTCGCGTACCGGTACCTGGGCGATCCGACCGCCCTGCCCGAGCTGACCCTCGCGCTGAGCCACCCTCCCCAGCCGCAAGCGCTCGCAGAGGCGTACTGACCAGCAACCGATCGCTCCAGAGCGGCTGAAACACAGCCGTCGGGTGGCCGGATTGAGCCGATACTCTTGCAACGGGCCTGGGGGTGTGCCAGGTTCCGCGCGGCCGCGAGCTACAAAAAAATGAGTAAAGGTGATCTGTTAGAGATGGAGGGCGTGATTCAGGACGCTCTCGGTGGGGGCCAGTACACCATCAGAGTGGACCAGGGTGGTGCGATGGTGCGGGCTCAGCTGTCTGGGCGCATGCGCCGGCATCACATCCGCGTTCTGCCCGGCGACAAGGTCCGCGTTGCGGTTTCGCCGTATGATCTGAGCCACGGCCTGATCGTATACCGCGGGCGTTCATAGCATCCGCTGGATTGGCGGCTGTGGGTTGATCGCTGTGGGTTGATCGCTGTGGGTCGACCGCTGCGCGTTGACGGCTCGGCGGTTGACGGCTGCCGGGTTGACGTCGATGGAGCTGGAGTCCGCGGAGTTTGCGTTCGCGGAGCCGTGCCTGCTGTCTCAGTGTTGCAGTAGCAGGTTGCGCTCGACGCGGTAGCCGTCGACGGAGGGGGTGGCGTGGAACGCTTCCAGCTTCCGGGCGACGCAGCCCTCGATCTCCGGCGCGAGGGGTGGCTCGAAGTCGGCGCGCAGCAACTGGCCGCTTGCCTCTACCCAGAGTCCAAGGCGGGTCGAGACCTCGATGCCGAGCTCCCTGGAGCCCGGCAGGTGCGGGCGAAAGCAGGTCCGGACGTGCTCCATCACCTGCTCCAGCGCTCGCTCGCTGGCAGGGTCCGGCGTGGTCGGCTCGGCGCGGGGCTCCGGCGGCGCGCGGTGCTCGTTCAACCGCGCGCGCGCAGGCACGCCGGCGAGGAAGTCCGCTCGCATGCTCTCACGCAGCACGGCCCCGCCACTCTGCCCGCATCCCGCTCGGCATGGCAGGCGCAGCGCCTCGCGAGCCCCAGCCTCGAGCAGGAATCGGACGGCCGGGGCAAACTCGCCCCGCGGCGGCACCGGCCGTAACCCGCAGCAGACCTGCTTTGACGGCGAAACGAACGGCAACGAGCCGCTCGGCTCGAGAGAAGGGCGCCGCGCGAGAGTGAAAGCAGTGCGGGAGTGAGACCGGCGCCGACCGGAGAAGCTGCTCAGAACAGCTTGCGCAGATCGACCGGGTCCTTCTTCTTCTGCCCGAGCAGGTGGTTGACCGCGCGCAGCAGCCGCGTCTTCTGCGGGCCGGTCAGGCTGGCACCGCTGCTGGCGGCCGTCAGCACGCGCTGGGTAACGGGGCGCCCGGTGCGCGGCTTCTTCGGCGGAGCCGCCGCGGCGCCCTCGGCGGCGGCCGGGGCCTCCTTCCCCTTGTTGAGCCGCTTCTGAAGCCGAATGGCCCTGTCTTCGGGCCGCAGCTTCTCGAGCTGGCGGGAGGCCGCGATGAGGCGGCGGGGGTCGATCTTCTCGGTGCTCAAAAACTCGGCAAATCGGCTCATGGGGGAAGCGGCGTAGCGCTCCTGGCGACGACTCGCAATCCGTTTCGCACGCTAGCCGGCCAGCTCTCGCTTCAGGGCGTAGACCGACCGGGGGGCAGTGCCGCAATATCCGGCATGACCCGAGCGTCCGACTCCGACCGCGACACCCGCCCGATGGACCCCGTCGACCTGGCGGCGGCGTACCTTCAGCAGAACAAGGCCGAGCCTCCGCAGGTGGGCGTCGTGCTCGGCTCGGGCCTGGGCGCCTGGGCTGCCCAGCTCGAGCAGGCCGAGCCCCTGCCCTACACGAGCATTCCCCACATGCCCACGCCCAGCGTGGCTGGCCACTCGGGGCGCCTCTGGCGGGGCCGCAGGGGTCCGGTACGGGTGGCATGCCTGGAGGGGCGGGTGCACGCCTATGAGGGGCACCCGGTGGAGCGGGTGGTGTTTGGCGCGCGCCTGCTGGCCACCCTGGGCTGCCGCGCCGTGCTTCTGACCAACGCTGCCGGAGGTATCCGCAGCGATCTCACTCCCGGCTCGCTGATGTTGATCACGGATCACCTCAACCTGACCGGCAAGAACCCGCTCGTCGGCTGGAGCTCGCGCGGCGGTCACCCGCCCTTCATCGATCTCACGCGCGCCTACGACGCGGAGCTGGCAGAGGCGGCGCGCGCGGCCTCGCGCAACCTGGGCCAGGAGCTGGCAGAGGGCGTGTACGCGGGCCTGCTGGGCCCCAGCTACGAGACGCCCGCGGAGATCCGCATGTTGCGCACGCTCGGCGCCGACGCCGTGGGCATGAGCACGGTGCTGGAGACGATCGCCCTGCGCGAGAAGGGGGTGCGCGTGGGCGCGGTGAGCTGCATCACGAACGTGGCGGCGGGGCTGGCCGCGGGCGCCTTGAGCCACGACGAGGTGCAGGAGACGGCCGCCCAGGCTCGCAGCCGCTTCAGCGCCCTGCTCGACGCCTGGGTGGTGCGCGCCGCGGCGCTCGGCTAGCCGCCTCAGTTCAGCGGGCGGCTCTCGATCTGCGTGAGCTGCTCGAGCGCTGCTTGCAGCGCCTCGCGACCCTTGTGGATGGCGTCGCGATCCTGCTCCCACTTGGTCATGGCGGCGCTGGCCTTGGCCTGCACGCGCGAGAGCTCTGCCTGCAGCTGCGCGGTGTCGGCCCGCGCAGTGGCCAGCTCCGCCGTCATCTCGTTCAGCTCCTGCTCGGTGCGGGACAGCTGCTGGCGCGTGCCGTCCAGCTCCTGGCTGGTGGCGGCCTGAGCCGCGCGCGCATTGTTCAGATCGCCGCGAGTCTGCAGCAGCTCGCGCTGCGAGCTGTCGAAGTCTTGCCGCAGGGTGAGCAGCTCGGTCTGCACGCTGCTCAGCTCGCGCTGGGTCGACTCCAGCTGGCTGGTGCGCGCGCTCAGCTCTGCCCGCGCCTTGGTCAGATCCGCCTGCTCGTGCTCCAGCTCGAAGCGCGTGGCCTCCAGCTGCTCGCGCAGATCACCGTGCTCGGCCTGCAGAGCCGAAAGGCGCTCGCTCTCGCGCTGCAGCGCGCTGCGCGTGGAGTCCAGGTTCTCGCGCGCCTCGGCCAGCTCGCTCTGCAGCGCGCCGAGCTGCTGCTGCAGCTCGCGGCTGGCAGCGCGTGCAGCGGTGATGTCGTGCTCGGCGCGGGCCAGCGCCGCGTCTCGCTCCGCCTCCAGCGCGCGATATTCTGCCGCCTTCTCCGCCGCCAGGTTGGCCAGCGCCTGCTCGTGCTCGCTGCGCAGCCGTGTCTCCAGCTGCTCCAGCGCGTCGGCTTGCTCGCGCGCAGCGCTGGCGCGGGCTGCCTCCACGGCGTCGGACAGCTCGCGCGCGCTGGCGGTGCGCGTGGTCTCCAGCGCTCGGGCCAGCAGCTCTTCCGCATCCGCCGAGGCCTCTGCCAGCGCCTCTTGCTTGCTCTGCTCCGCCGCGGCCAGCGCCTCTTGCTTGTTCTGCTCCGCTGCCGCCAGCGCTTGCTGCCGGGCTTGCTCCACCACGGCCAGCGCGTCTCGCTTGCTCTGCTCCGCTGCGGCCAGCGCATCTCGCGTGCTCTGCTCCGCTGCCGCCAGCTCCTGCTGCCGGGCTTGCTCGGCGGCGGCCAGCGCCTCTTGCTTGGCCTGCTCGACCGCGGCCAGCGCCTGCTGCTTGGCCTGCTCGGCGGCAGCCAGCGCCGCGTCCAGCTGCTGCGCGGCCTCGGCCAGGGCCTGCGCCCTGCCCTGTTCGGCGGCGCGCTGCGCTTCCTCCGCCCGCTCGGCTGCTCGCGCCAGCTCCTCTTGCTTGCTCTGCTCGGCGGCAGCGACCGCGCGCTGCGCCTCGGCCAGCTCCTCTTGCTTGCTCTGCTCCAGCGTGGACAGCTGCTCGCGCAGCGTGCTCAGCGCCTGCTCCTTCTCCTGCAGCTCGCCGCTCAGCTTGTCGGCGCGCCGCTTGAAGTCGTCGGCGCGCTTGGCGGCCTGCTCCTTGTCGGCCTTGGCTGCGCCGTGCTCGCGGTTCAGCTCGTGCAGCTCGCGCTCGAGCTGCAGCGCGCGATCCACGGCCTCGGTCTTCTCACGCTCCGCGTCCAACCCCGCGTCTTTTGCGGCCAGCAGCTCCTTCGAGCGCTGGCTCACCTGCCCGCGCAGCTCCAGGATCTCCTTGTCCTTCTTGTTCAGGGCCTCGCGCAGGGCCAGAAACTCCTGCGGGCTGCCGGCGCCCTGGGGCGGTGCGCTCGGGGTGCTGCGCGCGGTCGCCAGCTCGCGCTCCAGCTCGCTGCGGCGCTGGCCCAGCTGCTCCAGCTCCGTGCGCTGCCGCTCGAGCTGCTCTCGATATTGCCCGAGCTGCTCCTGGTATTGCTCGAGCTGCGCCCGGTGCTGCGCCAGCTCGGCCTTCTGCCGCTCGCTCTCGCCCTGGGCCGTCGCCAGCAGCTCCTGCATCTCCAGGATGGTCTCCTCGCGCTCCGCCAGCGCGCGCGGATCCAGCGCGGCCAGCGCCTCGCTCTCCGACAGACGCGGAGCTGCGAGCTCCGACGTGCGCGAGCGCGGGCGCGAGGGGATGGGCACGCTGGCCGCTGGCCTCTGACTCGAGATCGGCGCCGGCACGTCTGCTGGCAGCAGGCTGCGCGTCGCGTCGACCTTGGTGTCTGGATCCTCCTGATCCAGCTCATCGTCCTCCAGGTCGACGGCCGCCGCGGCGGAGGGCGACCCCACGGGGGCGGCTGCCGCCTGGTCGTCGTCGAGCAACTGGTCGAAGGCGTTCTCGGTGAACTCATCCACCTCGGAGTCCACCCCCGACTCGGGCGGGACCGACTCCACGTCTTGCAGCTCCGCCTCGATCTCCGTGTCGAACGCGGTGTCCTCCGCGGAATCTGGATCGATCTCCACGTAGCCGTCGAGCGGAGCCGGCTCCTCGCCGATGTGCACCACCTCATCGGCGGTATCCAGCTCGATCGTGGACGGAGGCTGGCTCAGCGGCACCAGGGCGCGGATGTGGGGCAGCAGCTCGGCAAACGAGATGGGCTTGTGGATGTAGTCCTCGGCGCGCGAGTGCTTCAGGCGCTTGTGCTGCGCAAAGGTGTCCTCATTCGAGTCGCTGCTCATGATGATGAGCGGCACGCTCTTCAAGCCCGGATCCCGCTTCAGCTTGTTGCATACGGAGAAGCCGTTGACCCGCGGCAGCTCCACGGTCAGCAAGATCAAGTCGGGTCGGTTGTCGGCAGCGAGCTGCAAGCCCTCGGTGGCATCACCCACCACGATGACCGTACAAGCTTGCTGCTCGAGGCCTCGCTTCAGCTCATCGGCAAACCGGGTATCGGACTCGAAGATCAGGACTTTTGGCATGGATAGCTGCACCGGCTTTTCGGCGAAAAGTGGCCGAACGCGCGAGGTGCTCGACGCAGACAGTACGGCCACCGTGCCTGCCTTTCTAGGGGTCTGGCCCGGCGCCGCGCCGGCCGGCGCGAAATTCGGCTCCGCTTTCGGGCGCGTACCTCGTCACAGGCGCGCGGGCGCGGCTCCATGTCCGCCGCTTTTCGTCCGCTCCATTTCGGACCCTGCGAAATCCGCGCAGGGAGCGCGCCGGCTCAGCTCTGCTTGCGGCTGGCCTTTTCGGCGTGGCCGCTGGTGCCTGCGCGCGCCGCGAGGGCTTCGATAACCTGACGATAATCGAGCCCGCGTGCGCGCAGCCCGACGAGCACGTGATACAGCACGTCCGCCGCCTCGTTGACGACTCGCTCATCGCTCTCGTCTTGCAGAGCGCGACTCAGCTCCCCCGCCTCCTCCGTGATCTTGCTGCCGATGTGCGCGGGCCCCTTGTCGAGCAAGAAGCGCGTGTAGCTTTTGGCGGCAGTGCTGCTGGCGCGTTGACGAATCTCTTCTTCCAGGGACAGTAGAAACGGCGCCGCGTCCTGTTCGGCGTGAGCTCCGGTCCCCGTCGCAGGCGGCAGCACAGCGGACGGCAGCACAGCTGACGGCAACGGAGCGGCCGGCTGTGCGCCGGCTCTGACACGTCGGAAGAAGCACGTGGCTCGGCCGGTGTGACAGCTGGGGCCAGCCGGATCCACGAGCAGCAACAGCGTGTCGCCATCGCAGTCCGCCACCACCTCGCTCACGTGCAACACGTGCCCGCTCGACTCGCCCTTGCGCCAGAGCTTGCCGCGCGAGCGACTGAAAAACGTGGCCTGACCGCTGTCGAGCGTGGCCTGCAGCGCCTCGCGATTCATCCATGCCACCATGCGCACCTGGCCGGTAAGGCGATCTTGAGCCACGGCCGCGATCAGGCCCTGCGAATCCCACTTCAACTCGTCCACGGGCGCATTGTATCCGGCTCTCCCACAAAAGGGGGGGAACCCGAGCACCTGCCGCACAGGGGAGAGCGCCCCCAGCGCGCCGCTGGCGAACGCGCCGGGCACGCGGGCTGCCGCTCGAGGCCGCCAGGTGCGCCCGCCGCGGGGCTCGAAGCGGTGCAACGCCGGTCCGCTGCTGGGGGAGCCCGCCCCCTGCGCCGCGGCCGCGGCGGGGGGCGCGCCCACCACCCCAGCGCCGGGAACCGCGAAAAACCCGCAGGATTTGCCTGGCCCGCGCCGTGCAGAAGGAGCTGGCAGTAGCGCCGCTCCCGTCGCTCCGCAGCGCGGATCGGCGGCTCAGGCAGAAACACAGAGGATCCGAGCCATGATCATCCAGAGACCGCGCACCTCGCTCTACCTGCTTCCCTTGCTGCTCGGCGGCGCTCCGCTGGTGGGTTGCTCGGACGGCGCTGCTCCGGCTGGCGCCAGCGCGGCCGGCGACGTGCAGGAGATTGTCTATACGGTGCGCCAGCACACCACCGTGGCTGACGACGGCTCGGTCGAGATCCTCGTCACCGAGGGCATGGGCCAGGTGATGGACTACCGCCGCTATGTCCCCGGCGCCCGCATCGAGGTGCTCAACATCGCCACCGGCGAGACGCGCAACATCATCGCCGGCGATGAATACGCGCTGGCAGACGTCGTGGGCATCGACGTGAGCTTCGACGCGAAGGAGCTGGTGTTCGCCATGCGCCGCGGCGGCGATGACCAGCACTATCACATCTACACCGCCAACCTGCAGCCGCAGAACGGCGACTACGACATTCGCCAGCTCACCTTCGGCGATCGCGACGACATGCAGCCCATCTGGCTGGCGGGCGGCAAGATCGCCTTTGTAACCAACCAGGCCTACACGGAGATGGGCACGCGCGCGGATGAATACGAGCACGGCCGCGACGTGACACAGCTGGCCACCATCACGCGCGACGGCGGCGACGCTGAGCGCAAGGTCTGCTCGCAGAACCTGTCCCACACCGTGAACCTGTTCGGCATGCAGAACGGCAAGGTCGGCTACTCGCGCTGGGAGCACCTGGAGAACGTCAACGACCTGAAGGTGTTCGCCGCCAACCCCGACTGCACCAAGATGGTGGCGGTCGCCGGCCAGCACGACAAGTTCTGGAACTCCCTGGTGCAGATGCAGGAGACGCAGGAGCAGAACGTGTTCGTGGGCATCGCCACCAACCGGGAGGGTACCATCCAGGCCGGCGCGCTGATGCGAGTGGACGTGCGCTCCGAGGCAGACCCGAGCGTGCTGGACAAGGAGAACCCGCGCTACCAGGTGCTCACGCCCGGCGTGCCGACGGATAACTCCCCCTCGCCGGTCAACGTGGGGCGCTACCGCGCGCCGTACATGCTGCCCGACGGGCGCATCCTGGTCAGCTGGGCCAAGGGCTTCGTCAATGATCTGGATGAGCTGTCGCTCAGCCCGCCGGATTTTGGCATCTACATCTACAACACGGAGAAGCTCACCAACGAGCTCATCATCAACTACGAGAGCTCGTGGGAGCTCGATGCGCGCCCGGTGACGGCGCGGCCGGAGCCGGCGATCTCGAGCTCCGCGCAGACCTCGGACGACGCCAGCTTGCCGGCCCGTATCGGCTCGGTCGACATCAAGCAGACCTCGCTGTACGCGCTGCACGGCAACACCGTGTCCGGCGCCCAGTTCGACGACGTTCCGATGGACGAGGCGCTGCGCTCGGCCACGCGCGTGCGCATCATCGAGGGCTTCTCGTCCGAGGGCGCACCAGGCCACACCATGTTCGGCTTGACCATGGCGGAAGGCGCGGCCTTGCTGGGCGAGGCCGTGATCCGGGAAGACGGCTCGTGGCTGGCGGACGTGCCGCCCTACGTGCCGATCCACCTGCAGCCGATCGACGAGTTCGATCTGATGATCCGCAACCAGACCACCTGGATCCAGGCCATGCCGGGCGAGTCGCGCGTGTGCGGCGGCTGCCACGAGCGGCGCACGGAGGCCTTCCGCCCCACGGAGGGCGCGCTCACCCTCGCGGCTGCGGCGCCGGAGAACTTCATGCGGCCCGTCTCGGAGCGGCAGGAGTATCCATGGGCCAACGCCAACGCAGGCAACGAGGCCAGCGAGATCCAGGCGTTGCTGAGCGCCAAGTGCGCCAGCTGCCACAACGAGACGCAGAACGGCGACGGTCCGCAGGAGACCTACACGGTGACCATGAGCGACGAAGAGTCGAACACCGAGACGCCCTACATCCTTCCGCGACTGGATCTGAGCGATCGCCCGATCACCGTCACCTACGACAACGAGGTGGCGGCCTGGCCGGCTTCTTACGTGTCGCTGTTCTATCCGGCCACACTGCAGATGGAGATGTCGATGGGCGCCGAGCTGACCGCGGGCACGGCGCCGCCCGCCTGGGCGCGGCCGAGCGACGCACGCAACAGCGCGCTGATCGAGAAGCTCAACATCACCGCGCTGGGCGACGACAGCCGCACCGCCTGGCCGCTGGGCGAGACGTTCAGCGACGCCTCGATCAAGGGCGGCACGCGCAGCCTGCACCCGGAGAACGTGGGGGTCACGTTGACCCGCGAAGAGCGCGTGATGTTGATCCGCGCCATCGACATGGGCGGGCAGTTCTACTCGCGTCAGAACACCGACTTCACCCCGATGGCCCGCTGATCGCGCGCGGAGCTCAGGACTACTTCGAGGAACACCGAGATGAAATCGCACGACAAACGCTCCCTGATCCGCGCCGTTCTGACCTGCCTGGCCGTGCTGGCGCTCACTCCGCTCAGCCAGGCGCAGGATGCCGACAGCGAGGCCAGCGAACAGGCCCGCACCACCACCGGGCGGGCCGTGGTCTACCAGCAGATGGATCGCGCGTCGCTCGAGTCGCTGACTCCACCGGCGCGCCTGCGCGCGGTGGCCAAGGGCGGCTTCGCTCCGACGGAGATCTGGCGCGCCCTGGAGCACGGGGAGAAGGTCGACTGCCTCGACTGCATCCCGGACGTGTCCAAGCTGCTCTACAACGACAACGCCACGACCCGCGAGATCAGCGCCTGGTGGCTGCGCCGCCGCATCTTCGGAGTGTTCGGCCCCGGGCAGGTGTATCAGCGCACGCTCGCCACCCTGGCGGATCGCGCGCAGTCGGAGAAGCGCCGCGCGTACGCCGCCGAGGCGATCGGCGAGTTTCTGGCGGCGGCGGGCAGCCGGCACCTGGCGCTGGCGGTAGTCGACGATCCCTCGCCGCTGGTGCGTCTGAGCGCCGTCAAGGGGCTGCAGCGCATGAACTCCACCGGGCCCAACGGCGAGCTGAGCGTGGGGCTGAGCGACAGCGACGCGAAGGTGCGCATCGCCGCCATCCACGCCAGCACCAGGGTCCACGGCTTCAACGACATCGCTGCGCTCAGCGCGCGGCTGGACGACGACTCGTCGACGGTGCGCACGCGCGCCATCGAGGCCCTGGGCACGCTGAAGGCGCGCGATGCGGTGGCTGGCATCGTGGCCAAGCTCTCGCCCGCAAACGAGGCAGCGCCCAGCGTGCGCGCGGCAGCGGCGGCGGCGCTCGGCCAGATCGGGGATGGCTCGGCGCGGGAGGCCGTGCAGAACGCCCGCGACAACGACCCCGATCGCTTCGTGCGCAACGCCGCTGCCATCGCGCTCCGCCAGCTGTGAGCCGCGGGCGGCGGAGGCGACTATCTCACCTGAACCCCGGCCGGAGCCTTCCGCGCCGGGGTTGCCATTTCTGCCGCTGGTATCAGCGCCGTATCGATCGCGTGGAGCCACCGACGCCATGAAGCCTGCCGTTGTCCGACCCGCTTGCCGCCTGCTCAGCGGCACCCTGGCCCTGCTGGCCGTTGCTTGCGAGCAACAGAAGCCAGACCCGGGTGATACCTACTACACGCGCAAGGTCGCGCCGATCCTCAACGCGGGCTGCTCCACCAGCCCCAGCGGCTCGCAGTGCCACCTGATCCAGGACACGCAGGGCAACTCCTTCGGCAACGTCAGCTTCGACACCTTCGAGGCGCTCGACAAGCGGCGTGACCTGCTGCTGCCCTACGGGCCCTATGCCATGCCCAACCTGCTGCTGAAGGCGCTGCCGCCATTCCAGCTGGGGCTGAGCAACTGGAAGGGCGAGCAGCCGGTGTACATCACCACCGACATCGCGCACGCCGGTGGCCGGCTGCTGGACGTGACCAGCGTCGCCTTCACGGAGCTGTCACGCTGGATCGCGCGCGGCGCGACCGAGAACAACGCGCTCGCCCTGGTCGAACGCGGGCCACTCAGCGCGTGCAGCGATGAGCTCGGCAACGATCCCGAGTTCGACCCGGAGCTGGAGCCCGAGGCGGAGGACTTCACCAGCTTTCGCCAGAACGTCAGCGCCATGCTGGGCCAGCGCTGCGGGGCTGGCAACTGCCACGGCTCGCCCGGTAACTCGCTGTACCTGACCTGCGGCAGCGGCGAGGCGCAGGAGCGCTGGAACTACTTCGAGGTGAGCGACTACGTCTCGCGCAGCCCGCGCACCAGCGAGATCCTGCGCCGCGCCCTGGACCCGGCGGCGGGTGGCACGTTCCACGAGGGTGGCACGGTATTCGAGAGCTCGGAGGATCCGGACTATCAGGCGCTGCTGGCCTGGGCGGAGGAGAAGGGCGGACCCAGCCGTGAGCCGCAGGAGGCGGGCTTTGCCTTCTTCACGGACCGCGTTCAGCCCATGCTGGTGAAGAAGGGCTGCATGCAGCTCGGCTGCCATGCGCCCAGCATGGGCCATGACTACCGTCTGCACGGTGGCAGCGCGGGCCACTTCAGCCTGCCCGCCACCCGTCGCAACTACGAGCTGTCGCTGGATCAGATCTCGCTGGAGTCGAGCGACCCCAACGTCAGCCGCATGGTGCGCAAGAACCTGCCCCCGCAGCGCAACGGCATCGTGCACCGCGGCGGCTCTCTGTTTGCAGACGCCGGCGATCCGGCGCGCTGTGACCTGGAGGCAGCGGCCACGGGCCCGCTCGATGAGCAGAACCCGTATTGCGTGCTGGCTGCCTGGGTCGCGCTCGAGCGCGAGACGCGGCTGCCTGGCGACCCCGGCATGACCCAGATCGTGTACGTGCGCTCGCCCGCCGGCACGGGCCCGGCCACACCGCAAGACTTCGAGCACTTCGCGCCCGGCGCGGACCTGCTGCGGGTGAGCGCCAGCCTCGATGCCGATGGCTGGCCCATCCTGAGTGGAACGCCGGAGAGCCTGCTCGCCAGCTGCGGCCTGAGCGGCAATGTCGACGTGCGGCGCCCGAACGCCTCGTGGGATGGCCGGCGCATCGCGTTTTCGGCGCGCACGGCCGCTGACGCGCCCTGGCGCATCTATGTGATCGAGGGCGATGCCTGCGCGCTCGAGCCGAGCATCGACGCCCAGGCGGTGGACGACAACGGCGACGCCGTGCCGGACAACGGCGAGCTGGTCCACAACTTCGACCCCACGTTTGCGCCGGACGGGCGCATCGTGTTCGCGTCCACCCGCGGCAACGTGACCAACGCCGCGGCCTTCGACTATCGCGGACCACAGCGCTCGCCGGCCGACCCCGGACGCCTGAACGCGAACCTGTATGTGAGCGAGCCGGGCGGCATACGCCAGCTCACGTTCCTGCTCGACCAGGAGCTGACCCCGTCGTTCATGGTCGATGGACGCTTGCTGTTCTCCGCGGAGAAGCGCGCGCCCGGCTTCTATCAGATCGCCGGGCGCCGCCAGAACCTGGACGGCGGCGATTACCATCCGCTCTTTGCCCAGCGCCCGAGCGTGGGGTTCAACCAGCTCACCGACATCGCAGAGCTGAGCGATCGCAACCTGGCCGGCATCTTCAGCCAGCAGGGTGCAGCGCGCGGTGCCGGGACGCTGGCGCTGATCAACCGCAGCCTGGGAATCGACCAGCGCAGCCAGCAGCCGGAAGACTACCTGCTCGATCCCAACGCGATCGGCTGGCCCAACCCCGACTTCTACCAGCACTCGATCGGGCTGCCCGATCCCGCGGCCACGGGCCAGCTGACGCTCACCCGCGGTGCGTACCTGAGCCCCTCCCCTCTACCCAACGGGCGGGTGCTGGTCAGCTATGCCGCGGGGGCCAGCAACCTGGAGAGCATCGGCACCCCGTTCGCGCTGGCGGTGGTCGATCCGATCAGCGGGCAGCGGCGCGAGCTGAGCAGCGACGCCGAGGATCTGCTCTGGCCGATCGCCGTGTACGCGCGCGCGCCGCGCCCGATCTTCCGCTCGCGCCTGGACGAGCCAAACGGCGCGACCCTGGTGCATGCGGGCGGCGGCTTCTCCGACGTCACGTACCTCGACCTGCCGTTGCTCTCCACCCTGCTGTTCCAGAATACGCGCAGCGGGCGGCCGCTGGACAACGCCGAGGGAGCGGTGGAGTTCTGGGAGCAGCTGCCGCCCGAGCGCGGCGTGACCAGCTTCGCGAACGCGGGCAGCTTTGCCACCAGCGACGCCTTCGGCCCGCTCTACGTGCGGCGGCGCCCGCTGGGCGCCGTGATGCCGGATGCCGTGGACGGCTCGGCACGCGTGCGCCTGCCCGGCGGCGTGCCCTTCAACCTGGCGGTGCGCATCCTGCTGGACGGGGACGCTGAGCCCACCTTGCACCATCAACGCGAGGCGATGCAGTTCTATCCCGGCGAGTCTGCGCGCCAATCGTTCCCACGCAAGCTCTTCAACGGGGTGTGTGGCAACTGCCACGGCTCGGTGAGCGGCTATGAAGACGACATCGCCGCCAACCCGGACATCCTGACCCGCGCCTCCGCGGTCGCCGCGCGCGACGCGGAGCCCGCGGAGCTGACAGACCGCGGCAGCGTTGAGGGGCCGGAGTTCCCCTGAGCGGCACGCGGGGTGGGGATGGTGGCGATCGGCTGCACATCGACGGTGTCTCGAAACACCGGGCTGTGCATGTAGAACACGGCGGGCATCTGCCCGTCCGACTCCAGCTCCAGGAAACCGGAGAAGCCGACGGGGACGTCCACCTCCACCAAGCCCTCGGGCGTGAGGCCACGCACCTCCGACAGCGGCGATGCACAGCTCAGATCCGCCGTCTCGCACACGCGGACGACGAAGTTGCTGAGAACGAGCGTCAGCAGCGCGTTGGACGCACCGCGACTCCACGCTGCCGCCGCTGACGTGCCATCCATGCCGCCGCCAGTCATCCCGGCGGGCAGCCTATGTCAGGGTCAAGCCCCCGAGCAATGGTGAGCAGATGCCCTCCGAGGACGGTGCGCCCGGAGAAGATTCCGCTGTCAAAGGCGCTCGCGAAGAATACGGTAGCCTCTGGCGGGCAGCTCGAACTGCTGAGGCACGGCCTGCCCGGTGAGCAGATCGTCCGCTGCGCGCCGCAGCTGACAGGCGACGGGCTGCTCACCGTGATTGAGCACGAAGTGCAGCGCCAGGCTGCGATTGCGCCGGCACAGCACCTCCGCCTCGGGGCTGGGCAGGCTGACGGCAGGGGCGCGCGAGCTCAGGCACTCGCCCAGCGGCTCGCGCAGCAGCCAGTCGAGAACCGGGTCACTCAGCGCCACTCCACAGTGCAACACCCAGCCCGCACCGTAACCCCGCCGGGTTACCGCCGCGCTGCCGGCAAACCAGCCGGCAGCGTACTCCGCGAGCACCTCCGTGTCAGGCTCGCGCGGCGCCAGCAGCTCGGCGTAACGAGTTGCCTCCACCAGCACGCTGGAACCACGGCTGCGCAGGCGCGCTGCTTCGTCCAGGGTGGTGGCCTCGCCGCTGGCGGTGCCCGTCAGTCGCGCCAGTGCGCCCGGCGGCTCCGCCAGAGACGGGCCCTGCAGCTTCGTGCAGCGGTGGCCCGCAAGCGGACCGATCACCAGCACGCCGCCGCTGCTCACGAAGGCCTCGAGCGCCAGCACCTCCGCCTCATCCAGCGCGATGGCGAGCGGGAGCAACGCGAGCACGTAGCGGCCCTCGCCCGCACCCTGCCCGCCCGTCTGCTCGCTCGAGGATGCAGCGAGCGGACCTAGCCCCACGTCGCCGGGGCGCAGCGTGTCCTCGTTGAGGCCCAGCCGGCGCAGCGCCGCGCGACCGCCTTCGCTGCTGCCCAGGTGCTCGCCGATCCAGGGCTCGACGTCCGCGGCGACCTGCTGGCGATACGAAAGCAAGCGCGCGACCGCCACGTCGGGCCTGGTGCTGGCGATGAGCTCGAGGTGCGGAGACAGCGCGGTGATTAGCTCGCGCGCCTCGTCATAGTGACGGCCGGGCACACCCCAGTGCGGGAGCAGGCCACCCCAGTTGGTCTCCTGCGCGGCCGGAAAGCTGCGCCAGCGGAACCAGGCGACCAGGTTGCAGCCGTGAGCCACGGACTGCAACGCGGTCACGCTCAGCTCCCCGGGCGGCGCCGCGGGCAGGCGATAGCTGGTCTGCCCTACCTGGCTCGCTTGCTGCTCGACCACCCACAGGCGCCTGGCATAGGGCCGAAAGCGCCCGTAGTTCAGCGCCATCGCCGGCCGTGCCTGTGCGGGCCCGGCGAAGCGCGGATAGTGATCGTGACCGTAGATGTCCAGCTCCTGCAGCAGCGCCGCGCGATCGATGGGCCCGAACGGACAGTTGTGCAGCACCAGCGCCTGGGGGTCTTCCGTCTGGATGCGCTCGCGCTGCCCGCGCAAGAAGTCGAGCGCCAGGTCCGAGAGGAAGTGGCGATAGTCCGCGCACTGGTGATGGTTCAGGTACGCGGTCGTGGGCCCCGGCAGATCGGCCTGAGCGAAATGGTCGAGCTGATTGGACCAGAAGCGGAGCCCCCAGGCGGCGTTGAGCGCGGCGATGTCACCATAGCGGCGCGCCAGCCAGCTCTGAAAGGCCGCTCGCACCGACGGCCCCCACAGCTCGCCCAGGTGACACCACATCTCGTTGTCGAGCTGCCACGCCCAGATGCGCTCGTCACCGCGGTAGCGCGCGGCCATCGCGCTCACGATCGCGTCGCAGGCGTCACGGTAAGCGGGCTGCGTGTAGTCGTAGTAGCGGCGGGAGTGACGGTACCAGGGCGTGCCGTTCTCGCGCAGCGCGATGATCTCCGGGTGCGCCTCTTCCAGCCAGGCGGGGGCTGCATACGTGGGAGTGCCCAGGATGACGCCCAGGCCGCTTCGAGCACAGAGCTCGAGCACCTCGTCCACGAACGACCACTCGAAGCGGCCCGCTGCCGGCTGCATCAAGGTCCAGGAGCCCTCGCCCCAGCGCACGCACTCGAGCCCGGCCTCGCGCATCAGCCGCACGTCCTCGGCCCAGCGCTCTCGCGGCCAGTGATCGGGGTACCAGCACACGCCGAAGCGCAGCCGCTCGTCTCGTGTCAGCATCGGCGTCCTGGAGTGGCTTGCCTGCAAGCTCGGGACTGGCTGCCGGCTAGGCAGCGCGCATCAGCCGGCGAGTAGCCTCGATCCCCTCCTGGATCTGGTCCTCGGTGATCACCAGCGGTGGCGCGTAGCGGAGCACGCGATCTCCCGCACCGATGATCAGGTAGCCCATCGCATGGGCTCGCCCCAGCATCTCGCGCAGCGAGAACTCGGGCCGCAGCACCAGCCCGAGCAACAGGCCGTCGCCGCGCACGCTTTCACAGATCGAGCCGAACTCCTTCACCACCTTGCGTAGGCCCTCTGCCAGCAGCTCGCCCTTGCGCCGCGCGGCCTCGACCAGACCCTCGGACTCCATGATCTCCAGCACGGCCAGGATGGCGGCGGCGCCGAGTGGGTTGCCTCCAAACGTGGAGCCATGGCTGCCCGGTGGCAGGGCGCGCGCCAGCTTCTCGTGGGTGAGCATCGCGCCCACCGGAAAGCCACCACCCAGGCCCTTGGCCAGCGCCACCACGTCCGGACGCACCCCTGCCTTCTGAAAGGCAAACCAGCTGCCCAGGCGCCCGATGCCGGTCTGGACCTCATCAAACATCAGCAGCGCACCAGACTCGTCGCACAGCTCGCGCAGCCCCTGAAGGAAGCCTGCGGGCGCCGGCAGCACGCCGCCCTCCCCCATCACGGGCTCCACCACGATGCCAGCCACGTCGGGGCCCATGGCCGCGCGCACGGCGGCGAGATCGCCATAAGGAACATGGGTTACCCTGCCCAGCTCGCCGTAGCCCTCGCGGTACGCGGGCGTACCCGTCATCGACAGCGCCCCCAGGGTGCGGCCGTGAAACGCCTGCTCGAACGCGATGATGCGCAGCCGCTCGGTCTGGCCCTGCAGGTGGAAATGCTTGCGGGTCAGCTTGAGCATGGCCTCGTTGGCCTCACAGCCCGAGTTGCAGAACAGCGCGCGGTCCATGCCGGCCAGTGCCGTCAGCTTGCGCGCGGCCTCGATGTTGCGAGCGTTGTAAAACCAGTTGGAGACATGGCTCAGCGTGCCCAGCTGCTCTGCCATGGCCTGCACGTAGCGCGGGTGGGCGTGCCCCAGGCTGCACACGGCGACGCCCGCGCTCAGATCGAGATAGCGCTTGCCCTCCACGTCCCACAGCTCCGAGCCCTTGCCGCGCGCCAGCACGAACGGGCCCTGGCGATAATTGGGATACAGGTGGCGCTCGGCCACCGCGATGAGCTCGGCATTCGTGGGCATGGTGGCGAGCCTAATACTGCAACGGCCCGCCGCACGCCACCCCGCAACGCTGCGAGCCTCGGGCCCGCTGCGCGTGGGGCGGCCCCACGCGGCTCCTCTGTGCCAAGGGTTGCCGCGCGCTGGCCCTCCGTCAGCGCGGGCCCGCCTGCGCCCTCACCAGCGCCGGCACGCCCGCGGCCGCATCCAGCGTGTACTCGTAACCTGGAGTGAAGGCGGCTCCCGTGCTGGTCTGCGCGCCCGTGGTGGTGTCGTAGACGTTGTCGCGCGCCAGGATCTGCGCGGCGCCATCCTCGTCGTTGTTGGTCTCGTGCGGCGTGTTCACACCGTCGAAGTAGTTGGTCTCCACCAGCACGCGCGAGTTGCGCGCGGCACGGATGGCGTAGTTGTTGCCGGCGCTCGAGTAGTAGTTGTTGAACACGTGTACGTCGCCGAAGCGGACGCGCGGCATGCGCTCGATGACATTGTCCGCCCACCAGTTGTGGTGAAACGTCACCTTGAGGTGACCGGTGTCCTCCGCCACCGCGCTATCGCTGTCGCTGTGCCCGATCAGGCTGGAGAAGCGATGATCCGCCGCGGGCGCGGCCGCCGTGTACTGGAATTTGTTGAAGGACACGGTGACGAAGTCGGAGCCGTGCACCACGTCCAGGTTCCCGTCGCTGGCGTCCTGGATCAGACAGTGATCCACCCAGACGTGGTGGGCGTAGTGGATCTGCACGCCGTCGCCGTCGACTTCGGAGGTGGCCGCTTCGATGGTCAGGTTCTGCACGATGACGTTCGAGACGAACTCGTCCTGCTGGCCGCGGATACGCAGGCCGCCCTGCAAGGTGGCCGTGCTGCCCAGGCCGATCAGCGTCTTGTTCGAAGCCACCCGCACCACCGGTGCGCTGATCGTGCCCGAGAGCTGGATGATCAGCGGCTCCGGGCGTGCCACAAAGTCCAGCAGCTGCTCTGCCGTGCTGGCGGTCACCGTCTCTCCACCCTGGCCACCGGTGGTGGTGGGCACGCCGAGGCCAGGAACGCTGGCCCAGCCGACGAGCTCGGCCGGGGCCTGCGGAGGCGGCATGCTCTCAGCGCCGGGCATCATCATTTCACCGCCGGAGGGCGCGTCGCTGCTGCCCGCGTTGCCCGAGCTGCCGCCGCTCAGCCCGCCCACCACCGGCGGGCCCTCGCCCGGGCTGGTGGGCTCCGGGCTGGGAGCTGCGGTGTCGCCGCTGCCAGCACTGCCTCCGCCCGGCGACGGCATCAAGCTGGGCGGGCTCGCCGGCATCTCTGGCCTCTCCGGCGAGGCGTCAGAGGAACAACTCAGCAGTGCCAGCAGCCCGATGGGCAGGGCGACCAGGTGCAATTTTTTTCGTGAAACACGCAGCTCGCGCATGGAAGTCTCCGCGGCCCCCGCGTGGCCCTCTGGGCGACGCTCGCCAACTCAATGCGCGAGCCCGTGCGAGCGATCACGAGAAGTCGTAGGAGCCGCGCCCGACGCTTGGGCGCGATCTCGGGGATCGTCAGTGCCGCACCGGAGCCGCGCCCCGGCAGGTCACGACTCGGACTCGCGGCGATCACCCCCGAACAAACCTGCGCGCATCAGAAAGTACAGCAGCTGCAGCACCGCCGTCAGCGCGGCGGCCACATAGGTGAGCGCCGCGGCGTCGAGCACGGCCTTGGCGCCGCTCGACTCCTGCTGCGAGACGATGCCTAGCTCGCGCAGCGCCACCACGGCGCGCCGTGAGGCATCAAACTCCACGGGCAAGGTCACCAGCGTGAACAGCACTGCAGCAGAGAACAGCACGATGCCCACCATCGTGAGCGATGCCGCCTGCATGGCCAGACCGATGCCCGCCAGGATGACGCCCAGGTTGGAGCCGAGGTTTGCCGGCTTCACCAGCAACGAGCGAAACTTCAGCGGCCCGTAGGCGTGCGCGTGCTGGATGGCGTGCCCAGCCTCGTGCGCGGCCACGCCCAGGGCCGCGAGCGAGCGGCCATGGTAGACATCCTGGGAGAGTCGCAGCACCCGGTGAAACGGGTCGTAGTGGTCCGACAAGGTGCCGCCCGTCTCCTCGATGCGCACACCTTGCACCCCGCGCCGGCGGATCAGCTCACGGGCGGCCTCAGCGCCGGTCATGCCGCTGCGCGCGGGCACCTGCGAATAACGAGCGAACGTGCTCTTGACCCGGAGCTGTGCCCAGAGGCTCAGAGCCAGGCCAGGAACCGATAGCAAGAACCAGAGTGGGTCGAAGAACATGGGACTGATTGCACCATAAGTATTCGGCGTCACTGTGCAAGGCAGGGCACCGCCGCCCGCGGCCAGGGGGCTCGGTTTGCGGTGCGCACGGCAAGCTGCTAGCCGTCGCATCGATGCTCGCGCTCTCGTCACCAAGCCCTGCCCGCCCTGAACTCGTACACCTGCAGCAGCCACGCCCTGCGGCCAGCAGCGGTCGGGCTGCAGCGAACGGCGGCCAGTACCGGGCGCGAACACTCTGGCCGGCGCTGGCCGCACTGGCCTGCACGCTGGCTTGTGGCGGCGCTACCCAGAGTGAGGCTGTGGCACCCAGGGGGCGAGCGCCGATGCCGGCAGACGTGGTCGCAAAGGCGGCGCTGCCGCTGTACGTCCAGCGCGGCGAGGAGAAGCTGGTCGAGCCGGCGCTCTGGCAAGCCCTGGCCCGAGAGCGAGTGATCTGCTTTGGCGAGCAGCATGATGACCCGGCGCACCACTTCGCCCAGCGCCGCGCGCTGGAGGAGCTGGCCGCGCGCAGCGCTGCCGAGCACCGCGTGCTGGCAGCGGGCTTCGAGATGTTTCAGAAACCCTACCAGGCGGCGCTGAGCGGCTTTGTGGCGGGGACACTACCCGAGGCGCAGTTCCTGATCGACAGCGAATACAGCGAGCGCTGGGGCTTTGATTTTGCACTGTACCGCCCGCTGCTCGAGACGGCTCGCGACAACAACCTGGAGGTGCTGGCACTGAACACGCCGCGCGAGCTGACCCGCAAGGTGGGGCGCACCGGGCTGGAGTCGCTCGACGCCGGCGAACGCAACCAGCTGCCGGAGATGGATCTCCAGAACGCGGAGCACAAGGCCTACTTCGACGCCGCCATGAGCCATCACCCGATGCCGGCGGACCGCAAGGCAGAGAACATCTACGCCGCGCAGGTGCTGTGGGACGAGACCATGGCCGAGACGGCGGCCGCCTGGCTCTCCCGCGCGGGGGACAACGCTCAGCTGATCTTGTTCGCGGGCGCCGGGCACTGTCACGAGTCGGCCATCCCGGCGCGCATCACCCGCCGTGTGCAGCTGCCCGTGCTCAGCGTCGTGCCGGTGCACGCATCGCAGCTCACCAAGTTCGAGGACGCAAAGCGCTACGACTGGCTGATGGTGCTCGAAGATCAGGCCGTCACGGCGCGCCGCTGAGCCGGTGCATCAGAACGTCCAGTACAGGTCCAGCGTGGGGATCAGGTAGCGGCGCGGCAACGTGAAGTTGACCGCCGGCACGTTCGGGTTGCCGTACCCCAGCCCCAGCTCCAGGTTGAAGGTGCTCCACGACCAGACGAACGCCGGCACGATCGAGTAGGCGTGGCGAAAGTTCAGCAGCCCGTTCTCCTGGGCGTCGGCGTACACGTCGACGGTCGTGTATTCATCGGGACGCGCCGTGAACTGCGTGCGGCCGTCCAGTACCTGCGCCAGCAGGTAGCGGGCAGTGATGACCAGCGCCGTGGTCCGCGACCAGCGCCACTCCAGCGCACCCACGTATTGAATGTTCGTGAGCCCGCCCCGCAGGGCGCCGGCGAGATCATCCGTGTCCAACGTGCCGCGCGCCCGCACCCCGGTAAAGACCACGGCGTTACTGAGCTCCAGCGGTGAGCCAAAGCGCAGGGACGAGAGCAGCGACAAGCTGCCCACGGCAAACACCGGCGGCTCTGCCACATCCGGGTTGAAGCTGGCCGTGTCCAGGCGCGCATACGAGGCCTGCACCGCCCAGTTGAAGACATCGCCGGAGTAGAACCGCCACTTCAGGTAGGCATTGGGAGCGCGGCCCAGCCAGAGCAACGTGTAAGTGCCGAGGTCGATGCGGTCGCCCAGCCCTACCGCCATCTTGAACAGGCCGAGCCGCCACATCTTGTCGCCCTGCATGGTCCAGGCGGTGTCGTCGGTGCGGTGCTCTTCGTCCGTGTGATACGCGCGGGCAGCGGGGCTCAGGCCGAGGAGCGCCAAGACCAGGAGCGCCGGGGCCAGCGCCTGGGCGGCACGCACGCGCCATAGCCGGAGCCGGCGCGGCTCAGGGCTCACCGGCAGCTCCGCTGGGCACACAGCTGAAGCTGTCGTCGCACTCGAAGCTGCCCTCGACCGAGCGCACGCCAAAGCTGCCGTCGGCGTTGGCGCGCACCACCACCGAGCCGCCACCCAGCGGCAGCAGGTATTCGAGCGCTTCGTTCTCCGCCAGCCGCACGTCGAGATCGAGGTCCAACCCGGCGCCTTCTACATCTGCTCGCAGCGCCAGAGAGAATATCGCGCCCAGCACGGACAGCGTGCTGCGGCCCGCTGCGGCTCCCCAGTACACGTGCAGAGCGTCACGCTCGCTCGACGGCTGGAGCTCGATGCGCCGCGCTTCGACGCGGTAGCGGCAGGCGCTGACCGTACCCCACACCACTGGATCCAGCCCCTCCTCACTGAAGGTGGCGGTGACGCGCGCCGTGCCGTTGCCGGTGTCGACGGCCGGAGGCAAGGTCCAGCCCGGACAGATGCGGGTCGCGACCAGGTAACCGTTGGCGCTGAGTGAGAGCTGAAACGGATCGTCCGAGCCGGTATCGGGCTGCTCGGGACCCGGCCGCTGCACATCGGTAATCGGCTCGATCACGTCGCTCAGCAGCTCGCTGATGCGCGCGAGGATGTCCGTCTCCCCCATCAGCTGCTGGAAGGACGTCACCGCCAGCGCCACCAGCTCGGCGTCGTCCGGATCGAAGCTACCCGTGGGCGACTCGTAGCGCTGCAGCAGCGGGCGCATGTCCGGCGGCTCGGGCTTGTCGAAGCCGGGCGGCGCGCAGGCGCAGAGCGCACACAGGGCCGTGGCCTGCGCTGCGGCACGGCGGCGCCGGAGACCAGCAGGGGCCGCGTTCATGGCCGCTGGTCTTAGCGACTTCAGCGCTGGCCTGCAGCACAGAACTCGTTACCGCACACGGCACCGGCCGCGCTGCGCACAAACGCACGGCGGCGCCGGAGGCTCGAGGCTCCGGCGCCGCTCTGGGGTAGCTGCTCTATCGCCTCATTCGATGCGCATCAAAGTGATGCGCTGGCGGCGCGCGCGCAGCAGGTCGGTGGGCGTGACCGAGGTCGTGGACATCGCGTATTCGAGCCGATAGGTCTGCGGGGCGCCCGACAGCTGCACCACGGCAGAGCCGGAGAACGGCAGGATATCACCGGGTAGGAAGAAGTCGGTGTCGGAGGGCATGCCGGCGATGGCGCCGTTGTCGACGCCGGAGCCGTCACGCATGAAGCCGCGTGTCGCGTTGCCGGTCACGTCGCGCAGCCGCGCAGCGAAAATCACGCCGCTGGCGGAGGTGCGCATCACCTCGGCGTACCAGGTCAGCAGATAGGTGCCGGCCTCGGGTGCGCTCACGGTGAGCGTGGCGGGCACCACGGGCGTGGGCTGGAAGCTGCCCGAGATGAGCGCTCCGTTCATGCCCTGATCCGCCTCGACGTCGGTGCGGTACAGCGCGATGAGCCCGGGCGGCCCCTGCTCGCCCTGCTCGCCAGGCTCGCCAGGCTCACCCGGCTCACCCTGCGGGCCCTGTGGCCCCGTCGGACCTGCAGGGCCCTGCTCGCCTTGCGGCCCTGGTTCACCCTGGATGCCCTGCGCACCAGGAGCGCCCGGCACGCCTTGCGGACCCGTCGGGCCCGTCGCACCTGCAGGACCGGTGGCACCGGGGGGGCCCGCAGGGCCTTGGGGACCGGTCGCTCCGCGCGGCCCAGTTGGGCCCTGGGGGCCGGGCGGACCCTGGAAAGGCCACCAGAAAAGCGCCTGCTCGGTCTGGCCGAGCTCGCTGGCCCCGGCTTCGCTCGCCGCCAGCGGCTGTTCGGCGGTCATGGCCCCCTCGGGCTGAGCCTCGCAAGCAAACGTGCCCAGAACCAGTAGCGCCAGCAGACCCTGCACTTTTCTCATTCGCATGTTCGTAACTAACTCCGAGGATTCGGTAGGGGGGATCGCCGCTCTCACGGGACACCACCCCCGTTGAAGCGTGGGCACTTGCACCTCACCGGAGCTCGGCAGTGAGACATCCGGTTCTTCAGGGGCGGGACCAGCTCGGCTGCTGTTGCTGGTCGCCGCGCCCCGGGTGGCGAGTGCGCTCAGAAAGCCTGGCTGACTGAGTCACTTCATCAAGTGAGGGGGGAATTATCCAATCTTGGTTAAGTGAGTCCGTATACGGACCCGTAGCTTGCATGCACCACAGGGCACACTTCAATCTCGAGACATTTGTTAAGCACGAGCTATTTGTCACATGCCCGTGACTTCCGCGCGGCGCGTGGATCGGCATGGTTTGCGCCGCGCCAGGGGGCCCGCTCTTCACCGAGCTGAACGCGGCCGGGCCGCGGCCTTAACGCAGCCAGCTTGACCCTATCGGCGCAGTCCTAACCCAGCCCGGAAGCATTCTTAACTGTGGTCGTCGTCAATCCTGACGACGCCGTTTCACCGTGAATCGCACCTGCCCGGAGCGCGGGCTTCGCTGCCCGACTCAGCGCCGGCGCTGCCGCCCCAGCTGTACCAGCACGGTAGGCGGTGGCGCCTCGGGCTGCACGGTGACGTGGCGGATACCATGCAGGGCCTCGACCCGCTGACACACGCGCTGGCTGACTTCCACACCGTGCATGTTGGGCCCCAGCACCACATGGACGGTCACTGCATCAAAGCCATCGGAGATGCGCCAGGCATGCAGGTCATGAAAGGAGGCCACGCCCTCGGTCTCGCCGATGGTCTGCGCCAGCGCCGTTGTGTCGAGCTCGGACGGAGCCGACTCCAGCAACACCGCGCTCGTCTCCCGCAGGATGCGCCAGCCGCTGTGCGCCACCAGCACCGTGATGAGCAAGGAGAGCACGGTGTCGGCGCGATATTCCTGCCAGAAGACCACTGCCAGGCTGGCCGCCACAGCACCCAGCGAGCCCAGTAGATCGGCCAGCACGTGCGCCAGTGCCGCGCGCACGTTGACGCTGTGCTGGTGGCTCCTGCTCAGCACCCAGGCCACCAGCACGTTCAACACCAGGCCCGCGCTGGCCGTCTCCAGCAAGCCCTCCGGGCGGAGCACCTGCGGCTGCCACCAGCGCCCGACGGCTTGCACGGCGATCCAGACGCTGATCAGCGCCAGCGCGATACCGTTGAGAAAGGCCGCCAGCACCTCGGCACGGCGATAGCCAAAGGTGGCGCGTGAGGTGCGAGCGCGGCTGGCAAAGACCTGCGCCACCAGAGCCAGCGCCAGCGCGCCGCTATCGCTCAGCATGTGCCCGGCGTCGGCCAGCAGCGCCAGAGAGCCGGTGTACCAGCCCACCAGCGCCTCGACGATCATGAAGCCGGCCGTAAGGACGAGGCTGATTCTCAGCGCGCTGCCAGGGGCCAGGCCATGTGCGCCGTGCCCACCATGGCCGCCGTGACCGCCGTGCGCATGCCCCCCCGCGCCCCGGGCAGAGCTGCTGGCGTGCCCGTCGCGGGAATGAGCAGCACGCCCCCCGTGTCCTGAGTGGGAGTGCCCCCGGGAGTGGTCGTGCGGGTGGCCGTGTGCGTGTGGCATTCCGAATTGGTGCGCCGGCGCGGTGCAAATGCTGCTCTGGGTGGCAGCAACTGGTCTACGATCCCGGGACTTTCGCGCCTGGCGCCGTCCGGGCGGTGGTATTAGGCCGACTCGAGCTGGAGAATAAACGATCATGACGACGAATGCCGAGCGAGTTCATCGCGAGTTCGGTCAGAGCCTTTGGTACGACAACCTGGAGCGCGGTCTGCTGCGTTCCGGTGCATTTCAGGCGCTGGTGGCCGCCGGGGTGCGCGGTTGCACCAGCAACCCCACCATCTTCGAGAAGGCCATCCGCAGCTCGACCGAATATGAGGCGGCGCTGCTCGAGCTGGTGAGCCAGGGCCAGGGCGTGGAGGAGATCTATTACGACCTGGTGGTCAGCGACATCCAGGCCGCGGCCGACGTGCTGCGGCCCGTGTACGACGGCTCGGAGGCGCGCGACGGCTACATCAGCGTCGAGGTACAGCCGCGCCATGCGGGCGACACCCAGGCGACAGTGAAGGAAGCGCTCGAGCTGGTGCAGCGGATCCAGCGCCCCAACCTCATGATCAAGGTGCCGGCAACGGAGCCGGGGCTACAGGCCATCACCACCTTGATCGGGCAGGGTGTGTCGGTCAACGTGACCTTGATCTTCGGCGTGGATCAGTATCGCAAGGTGGCCGAGGCCTACATCGCCGGTCTGGAGCAGGCCGCACGCTCGGGTCTGAATCTGTCCAAGATCGCCTCTGTCGCCAGCTTCTTCGTGAGCCGGCTGGACTCGCTGATCGACGGCGAGCTGAAGGAGAAGATCAAGCAGTCGCCCGCCGACCAGGCAAAGCTCAGCGCGCTCCTGGGCAAGGCTGCCATCGCCAACGCCAAGCGCGCATACGTGGCGTTCAACGAGCTCTTCTCGAGCAAGCGCTTCAGCGCGCTCGCTGGCGCGCAGCGCCAGCGCGTGCTGTGGGCGTCCACGGGCACGAAGGATCCGTCGTACCGCGACACCCTGTACGTGGACGAGCTGATCGGCCCCGACACGGTCAACACGCTGCCGCCCGCTACGCTCGCCGCATTCCAGGATCACGGCCAGCCTGCTCGCACGGTGGATCGCGACGTGGCGGAGGCGGAGCGCGTGCTGGCCGAGCTGGAGAAGGTTGGGGTCAGCGTCCCCGCCGCCTGCGAGCGCTTGCTACAGGCGGGTGTGACGGCATTCGTCACGTCCCTGGACGATCTGTTCCAGTTGCTGGGGGAACGCCGCGCGGCGCTGCTCGCCGCCGGTGCCGGCAACACCACGAAATAGAGCCCCACCAGCCAGGCCACTGCAGCACCCTGAAACGCCACTAGCCACGAGAGCACGACATGAGGAACCGAGTCGAAACGCCAATCCTTTCCGCCCGAGTCTTCGCGCTCGTGGGCGCGCTGTGCAGCAGCCTGGTGGCGTGTCAGAGCGAGCCCACCACCTCCAAGGAGCCAGCTCGGAGTGAGCCGGCGGCCACGGCGAGCGCGCCGGCGCCAGCCAACCCGGCCCCGGCAGCAGCACCGGCCATGGCGCAGACCGAGCCGGTGGCATTGAAGCTGACGGGCAGCGCGCCCTCCCCCGCGGCGGCGCCAGCCACTGGGGACCAGCCGTCGGCCAAGCCAGCGAGCGAGGTGGCAGCCCAGGCGGGCGCTGCCGACAAGGGCACCACCGGCAAGGGTGCTGCTGACAACGGTGCTGACAAGAGCGCGCCGGATAAAGGAGCTGCCGAGAAGAGCGCTGCGGCCAAGACGGTGCAAGGCAACGTTGTGAACGAGGAGCCCTTCTCCGCCTGGTTGCAGGTGGCGTCTCCGGCGAAGGCGGGCGCCCCCGTGCAGCTGGAGGCTGTGCTGGTGGCCAAGCCTCCGTACCATTGCAACGACGAGTATCCGCACAAGTTCAAGCTGAGCGCCGCGCCCGCCGGTCTCACCTACCCGGAGGAGACGGTGCGCGGCATGAAGGTGACCCCCGAGCGCGGCGTGCTGGCCATTCCGGTGAACGCGCAGGGCGCGGGCAAGCCCACGGTCGGGGGCACGCTCTCTTTCTCCGTGTGCACCGAGGAGCGCTGCCTGGTGGAGAAGCGCGAGCTGAGCGTCACGCTCGACGTGATGTGAGCACGTGAGGGGGGTCATGCGGCGACAGCTGATCCTGATGCGGCATGGCCACGCGGAAGAGAGCCGGGACGACTACGCGAGGCGCCTGACCCACGGTGGGCAGAGCGCCGCGCGGCGCGCGGGGCAAGCGCTCGCTCAGAGTGGCTTTTCTCCGCAGCGCATCATCACCAGCCCCGCGCCCCGCGCGCTGGAGACGGCAGCGCTGGTGGCGGAGGCCTGCGGCAACCCGGACGCGGTGGAGGTGGACGCCACGCTGTACCTGGCAGAAGAAGCCGCCTACCTGGCGGCGCTCCGCCGCCTGCCGGCGGCGCTGCACAGCGTGCTGCTGGTGGGGCATAACCCTACGCTGAGTGCGCTCGCCAGCAAGCTGGGGGAAGGCAGTGTAGAGCTGCGTCCGGCGGAATACGTGCGCCTGAGCCCGGAGCTCAGCGGCTGGCAGGAGCTCTGAGCCATCCGCTAGAAGCTACCCGAAGGAAGCCACGCTGCGGGGGAGCGTGCCGAGATCAGCAGGAGAGGTACTGGCGATTGCTACTGCTCGACAATCCCATCCAGCGTTACGCCTGGGGCTCTCGCAGCGCGCTGGCTGAGCTACAGGGCCGTCCCCCTGCCTCGCGCCCCGAGGCCGAGCTGTGGATCGGCGCACACCCGCAGGCGCCCTCGCGCTGCAGTGACGGGCGCAGCTTGCTGGAGCTCATCCGCAGCGATCCCGGGGGCATGCTGGGCGCGGCCGTGGTGCAGCGCTTCGGAGCGCAGCTGCCGTTCTTGCTCAAGGTGCTCGCCGTCGACGCGCCGCTCTCCTTGCAAGCGCACCCCAACCTGGAGCAGGCACGTGAGGGCTTTGCGCGCGAGCAGGCCGCGGGCATCGCGCTCGATGCGCGCGAGCGCACCTACAAGGACGACAACCACAAGCCCGAGCTGCTCTGCGCGCTGACCCGCTTCGAGGCGCTGTCCGGCTTCCGCGAGCCCCTGCAGTCGGCGGCCCTGTTCGAGCAGCTGGGGCTCAGCCCGAGCCCGGCGCTCACGCAGCTGCTGGCTCAGCTGCGCGGCACCGAGCAGGAGCCGCTGCGCGCCGCGTTCTCCGGCTTGATGACGCTGCCCGCGCAACAGGCGGCGGAGCTGGCCGCGCAGGTGTGCGAGCGGGCGGGGCACGCTGCAGCGGCGAGTGGCCCTTTTCAGGCCTCGCTGCGCTGGGCAGCCCGTCTGGGCGAGGCTTATCCCGGCGACATCGGGGCGGTCGCCTCTTTGTTGCTCCAGCACCTGGTGCTCGAGCCCTTGCAGGCGGTGTATCTGGAGGCGGGCCGCCTGCATGCGTACCTGTGCGGGACGGGGGTCGAGATCATGGCCAGCTCAGACAACGTCTTGCGCGGCGGCCTGACCCCCAAGCACGTGGACGTGCCGGAGCTGCTGCGCGTGCTTCGCTTCGACGCACCGCGAGTGGCCCCCACCCCCACCCAGCGGCGCAGCGCGCTGGAGCTCAGCTACGACACGCCCGCCGCCGAGTTTGCGCTGTCCCGGATCGATCTGGACGCGCAGCAGCTCGAGGCGCCGCTGCTCGGTCCGGAGCTGTGGCTGTGCGTGGCGGGTAAAGCAGAGCTGCAGCTACCGTGCGCGAGCGGAGAGGCTGAGGTGCAGGCCCTGCGCAAGGGGCAAGCCTGCTTCTTGCCTGCCCACCTGGGCACGCTGCGCATCAGCGGCAGCGCCCGGCTGTTCCGCGCGACCGTGGGCAGCAGCAGCGCCGCGCCCGCGGCGCGCTAAATTTCACTCGTGCAACACCCACACGTTGGCTCCTCGCGGCGCCTCACGGCTCCGTCCAGCCCCTGTGCGCCACTCCACGAGCCGCTGTGCGCCGGCGCGGCGGCAGCAGCGCCGCGCGGCTCCCTTCGTTGAAGGCACGCTCGCCTGAGCTAGACTGAAGGCAGCTGCTCCGCCGCGCGCTGGCGCAGCTTCATCGCTCATGTCCTCTTCCCGCCATCCATCGCGCCGCCCCGTGGCGCTCCCCTCCACTCGAGCGGGCTCCCTCGCGCCCGACGGCTGGGATCAAGAGTCCGCGGTGTTCGAGCTGGGCAGCGTGCCGCCGCCGCGCCGCGTGGTGGCCGAGTGTGACGCTCTGGCTGAAGAGCCAGGCGACAGCGCTGGGGACGTGGGGGAGCTGTTCAATGCCTACCGCGGCTACGTTGCCAAGATCGGGCGGCGGGTCCTCGGCTCCAGCAGCGAGCTGGACGATCTGATCCAGGATGTCTTCCTGGCCACCGTGCGGGACATTCACAAGCTGCAAGATCCGGCGCGGCTCGCCTCGTGGCTGGGCACCATCACCACGCGCATGGCCAAGCGCCGCCGCCACCGCAGCTCGCTGCATCCAGTGCCTTGCTCGGATGACCCGCAGCAAGTGCTGGAACGCGAGCCGGAAGGCGGCCCGAGCCCCGAGTCGACGGCAGACCTTGCCAGTCATGTACAGCGCGTGCTGAGCATGCCTGACGAGCTGAAGACGCCGTGGCTGCTCAAGCACGTGGAGGGCCTGACCCTGGAGGCAGTGGCAGAGCAGTGTGATTGCTCGCTCTCCACCGTGCAGCGCCGCATCCAGACGGTCAACGGCCGCATTCACAAGCAGCGCGGCTGAGCCAGGGCGGCGCGAGCGCCTGGTGCTCAGGCAGCTGAAGTGCTGGCGCGGCGTACCACCGCCAGGCTCGACAGCAGCACGGCGCCGCACGCCGCCAGCGCCGCCAGCTGATACACACCGGTCGCGCCGCTCGCCGCATAGAGCGGGCCAAACGTGAGGATGCCCAGGGTGCCGCCCGCGGAGTTGGCGGCCATGAACACCCCCTGCGCACCGCCGAGCGCGCTCGGTCCGCTGGCTCGCCGCAATACCTCCAGCGAGCTGATCCAGACCAGGCCGAAGGAGACACCGTGCAGGGGCTGCAGCAAGAAGCCGATTTCGGCACTGGGCAGCGCGCTCATGCCCAGCCAGCGCAGCGCGCCGATGGCGTAGGAGGCCACCAGCAAGCGCTCAGCCGGCACCGCCTGCAGCAACTGCGTGGCACGGGCCAGCAGCAGCACCTCCGCCACCACGCCCGTGGCCCAGAGCAGACCAATGGTGTGGCTGCTGGCGCCCAGATCGCGAAACGCCAGCGAGCCACACAGATCGTAGCTGGCGTGGCTGAACGAAAACGAGCTCGAACCGAGCAACAAGAACACCATGCGCGGCTGACGCCCGAGCCGCCGCAGCGCTCCCGTCAGGTGCCCGCGCGCAGGCGCACGGCTGGCCCGCGGCAAGCGCAAGCTCACGCAGAACGCGGACCACAGCGCCAGCGCCACCGCGCCGGGCAGCCAGCGCGCGTATTCGGGCGGACACAGATGGCCGAAGCCCAGCGCGCCCAGCAAGAATCCGACCGAGCCCCAGAGGCGGCGCCGGCCGTAGTCGCCGCTCGACTCGAGCGCGATGCGATCTGCCAGCAAGATGATGGGCGCGCGACAGCTGGCGTAGACAAAGACGCAAGCGAAGACCACGACGAAGGTGCGGGCAACGCCGCTCGCCTCCGCCAGCGCGAGCGCGCTCATCGCCAGAGCGGCGAGCCCGCACACCACGCTCAGCAGGCTGCCGCGCCCGCCGCGCGCATCGGAGAGCGCACCGATCAAGGGTGGCGCCACCGCGCTCAGCGCCGGCGAAAGCGCCGCGATCAAGCTCATGCTCACCCCGCGGAAGCCGTGCGCCTCGAGCCACAGCGGAAAATACGGCGCGTGAATGCCGATCGCCGCGAAGCCGGCGAAGTAGAAGCTGCGCATGCCGCGCAAGGGGCCGGGCGGGCTCGCGCTCGCCTGGGTAGAAGTGCCCCCCGCGTCGGGCGCATCGTGTTGCAATCGCGCTGCTAGTCACTCGACCATGGCCTCGCCGTCAAGATGATCGCAGCGCTCAGCAGCGCGTGAGCGCTCCGCCGCCAGGCCGGCTTCCTGGCGGCCCTGCACTGCCCCGGTAAGGCACGGGGCTGGTCGAGCTCAGGGAGCGCCCGGCACCTTGGGAGGACGCGGATACAGGCTGGGTGGGAAGCGGCTCTCGATCCCCCCCGACTGGTACTCGAGAAAATAGAGCAACGACCAGATCATCTCCGTGGAGAGGATGTTCCGCCACGCCGGCATCTTGGCGCGCCCGCCGTCTCGCACCGGCCCGCCCTCGTACACCACGTTGAACATCTGGCTGTAGCTGCGCCGATTGCCAAAGAACAAGCCCTCTCCCTCGCCCCACTCGGGCCCGGGCTGCGGCATCTCCAGCGCGTCTTCCACGCTCCGGCGGCCGCCGTGACACTCGTTGCACAACACGGACCAGACCGAGACCGCCTCGATCGAGGTCTGCGGATCCCAGAACGCCGCGGGTGCCCGCGCTCGAGAGAGACGAGCGTCACGCTTCTGCGCCTGCTCCTCGCTCAGGCCGACGTGCTGCCCGCGAAACGACCACCAGCTGGCGTTGATGTGGATCGGCAGCTGTGCAATCGAGGGGCGCGGGACGGCGCTCGGATCCCGGGAATGAACAAAGTCACCGTCGCTCGCCATGGCCGTGTCAGCAGGGTCCGCCGCGGACGCGATCAGACCCGATGATGCGGCGGCGCCCTCGGCGGCTCGCAACCGCTCCCCTGGCTCCTCCAGCTCGATCCCGCGCACCGGAGCCGGAGCGCTTGCCGTGCAACCAGACGAGCCGGCGGACACGGCGATCATCGCCATCAGCAGTGCTCTGCGCTTCATTCGTACGACCCGTACGGTCGCCCCTCCTTGTTCTTGTGAACGCGCGACCTGGTCTCGAGCACCAGCTGAACGTCCGCCGTGCTCCCCGCCTTCAGCTCCACCCATTGAGTCGCGGAGGTGGTGCCAGGCGACCACGCCACGATCTTGCGCTGCCCGACGGGGACGCCCTCGAGGGTGAAGCTGCCGTCCTGCCGGACCTTGGCGAACAGATCGTTGGGAACGACCAGCACGCTGGCGGCCATGTTGGGATGGATGTTGCAATAGATGTCGACGGCCCCAGCCGACTGGAAAGAGTGCGCCTTACCCTTCTCCGCGGAGTTGTACAACCCGAGGTCGAAGGAGTTGCCGGGCGAGTGCGAGAACACGTTGTGGTAGATGTTGTCGTGATTGGGGAACGCCACCGTCGTGCCGCGGCGTATCACGGCCCAACCGGGCGCGAAGGCCTTGTTCTTCTGATCGATCACGACGGTCTTGCCACGGACCGGTGGGGCGAACACGTTCTCGACGTAGACATACGCGATCGGCTCACCCGCGGGGACGTTGACCTTGCCCCGTACCACTCCCACCTCCGCCGCTGCCGGCGGCGCTGGACGCGCCGCCGCGGCTGCTGGAGCACTGGGCTTCGACTTGGGTCGGGACTTGACCGGTGCGTCCTCGACCGGACGGGTCTCGCCCGACAGCGCACGAGACCAGATCGCTGCGCTGCGCAGGGTAAGCTCGGAGAGCTCGGTGGCCGCCGCGGTGAGCGCCTGCACCTTCGCCTCGAGCGCGCGCACCTGGCGTTGCAGGTCCTCCAGCTCCTTGGACTTGCCCCCCTCCTGCGCGGCACTCGGCACAGTCAGGGCGAGCGCGGCGACGATTGTCTGGCTCATCTGTCTCCATTTCATCTCGTCTTACTCCTTACCAGCCGATGCTTTGCCCACCATCCTCAACCCCAGCGCTCAACCGCCCGGATACTGACTCCGGCGTGACTGGCTCAGCACGAGCCCGAGCATGCAGCCCAGAACGATGGCAACGAGCCCCACGGGCAGCCAGGCCAGCGCCCTCAGGAACGCCACCTCGCCAGCGCTCCGCCCCAGGGGCAGGAGCCAGGCAACCTTGGACCCGACCGCCGTGTCACTCAGCGGCGAGCTGCTGGCCAGAAACTGCTGCCCGATGACGCGGTGTGCGCCCGGTGGCAGCTCCGCGGCCGCGCGCAGAGCACGCTCCCGCTCGGGAGCGGTGCTGGCGGATGCCACGATGCGCTCGCCCACCAGGATCGCGCTACTGGCCCCGAGCGCCTGCTCGATATCCAGCAGCACCGAGTCGGGCAGCGCAAAGCCGAGCATGAACAGAGCCTGCACTTGCCGATCCAGACGAACGGGCGCTGCGGCCAGCACCCCAACCTCATCGGCAAAGGCCCAGAGGCGCGCCGAGGGCTTCTCCAGCGCGTCTTTCACCAGTGAGGACGTGCCGAGATCCAGCTGGTCCATCTCGGGCGCGCCCGCCACGGCACGCACCACGCCCGCGGCGTCCAGCAGCGCCACCATGGTCGCTCCCGACGTTGCCTTGAGATCGGTGAGCAGGTCCATCACCGTCGCGCGATCGAAGGTGGGGGTGAGCACCATGGCGCGGATGCGCGAGTCCTCGGAGAGCACGCCGACGGTGGCGGCGAGCTGCTCGCGCTGGTGCGCGAAGTGGCTGTCGAGCAGCCTGGCGGCTCCATCGAGTGTGCGGGCGTCCAGGCGCTCGAAGCTCGCCTCCAGCCGCCGCTGCGCGAACCAGGAGAGCCCCAAGGTCAGCACGAACACCAGCGCCGCCGCGCCCACCCAGGCCCAGGCCCAGCCGGATTCTCTCGCGATGTTGGTCTGAATCATGTCCGTCGTGCTCACCCTGTCGTGGCTCACGGAGCCGCAGTAGCGTCGTCGACGCGGATGGTCTGCTCGCCTGCAGTGACGACCACCACACCAGAGAAGACCAGCGAGCCCTGCGCCTCGACCCGCACCGCGTGCTGCCCCACCGGCAGGCGCAGCGGTCCGCCCTCGCTGGCGGTCAGTTCATCGTCGATGAAGAGTCGCCCGCCTGCGGGCACGCCGGCAAACTGCACCAGGCCCGCCGAGGCCACTAGCTCGAAGGACTCTGTCGTGGCCGCGCCCGCTGCGATCGCGAGCTCTCGCTCCTGACCGCCAAAGCCCGCCTTCTCCACGCGCAGGCGCAGCTTGCGGCCCTCGGCCAGGCCCTTCAGCACCGCAGGTGTCCGCAGCCCGGTGGGCTCTCCATCGACAAACACGGCGGCGCCCGCCGGCGTGCTCTGGATCTCGAGCTGGCCGCGGCGCACAGCCGGCGGCGCCTCGCTCGACGGTGCCTGGTTGAAGGAGGAGACGAGCAGCGCGCCGCCCAGCGCCAGGCCAGTGCAGCCCGCGGCAACCAAGCCGAGCAGCCACCGGCCACGGGCGGGGGCCGCCGCCTGCGTCACCGGGCGCGGCGGCTCTGCGCTCGATGCGGGCGAGACGGCGCGATACGTCGGCGGCGCTTCACTCGTGTCCAGACCCAGGACAGACGAAGGCACGTACGAGGCTGAGCTCAGAGGCGTCAGCGATGAGCGCTCGGGACGAGAGAACAGGGAGTGCCGCGTCGACCACAGCTCGCGGGCGCGCCGGCTGGAACGGTGAGAAGCCGGGGCCGCGCCGCCGCCCTGCAAGCTCGCCAGCGCCGCCAGCGCCGCCCCCACGTCCCGCCCGCGCGCGATCTGCAGCTGCAGCGCGGCCCGCTCCGGCTCGAACAGCTGCTCCATCCAGCGGCGCACGTGTTTGTGTGTGGGCCGCCCGTCGCGTTGCATGAGGTAGCGGTCGAGCGCCTCCGACATCTCCCGGGCGCTCTGAAAGCGCTGGCCGGGCTCCTGCGCCAGGGCCCGCATCACGATGGCATCCAGCGCCTCCGGCACATTCGGCTGGATGCTGCTCGGGGCTGCCCCGCGCTCCAGCGCTGCAACATCCGCACCACCGCTGGCATGCGTCAGGTGGGGCCTGTGGCCCGTCAAGAACGTCCAGAGCAGCGCGCCCAGGCTGAACACGTGCGCCGTTGCATCTGGGGTGGCCTCAGCTTGCTCCGGCGCGCGGAAGGCGCTGGACCAGCTCACCGCGTGCTCACCGCTCAGCGCTGCGGTCGCCTCTGGCGGAGAGGGCAGACCAGCAGCGAGCCATTTGACTGTCCCGTGGTAGGTCACGAACAGCGTCGACGGACCGAGCTCTCCAAACCCTGGCGGCTGGCCCTTCGGCGCCACCGTGTGGACGTATTCCACCGCATTTGCTGCCTGTTTCACCATCGCCGCAGCGATGTCTGGAGGCACGGGGGAACCCGTGTTGCACCTGGTGAGAATCGACGCCACATCTTCCCCGGGCAAATACTCCATGCTCTGGAAGTAGCTGCCACGGGCGCTCCCCATCTCATGGATGCTGAGGATGTTGGGGTGCTCGAGCCTCGGCGCCAGACTCGCAACGGCGGTGAAACGCGCGGAAAATCCTGGCTGTCGGGCCACGTCGGGATGCACACAGCGCAGCGCCACGGCGTTCGAGACGTCTCGGATCCTGCGCTGCTCGGCCACATACAGGCGCCCCAGGCTGCCCTCGGCGACGAGGCCCAGCAGGCGATAGTGGCCGACGCTGTCGCCCACGTTGGGCGCTCGCTCGGCAACGGCTGGAGTTCCTTGGGTCATGCTCGGTGATTCAGCGCCGCAATTCGCGGTCCATTCGAGCGCCGCACGGGGCGGGCCAGCGTGCCTGCGAACACGGCGGGGCCGCCCCTCAGGCTTTTGACGGCCGGCGCCGCGCTCCTCGATAGCTCCGGAGCAACACCAGCGCTGACCGGGCAAAAAGATCGATTGTCCCCGCAGGCGTGAAATTTTGGCTCGACCCGCCGTTGCTGTGCACGGCGGGCGTGATTCGATGCTCCGCCTGATGAAACACAGCGGTGCTGGAAGCCCCGCGGCTGAAGCGGCTCGACGCATGGCGTCTTAGAAGGCGACTACTCCATGGCGACCCAGACGGACCAACCCGTGCCCCGCGAAGAGCGCGCGCGGACCCTGCTCGAGACCCATCGCTACGCCGACGCATTTGTCGAGCTCGCGCTGGCCGTGCGGGATCGTCCGCGCGATGCGGCGCTGCGGCTGCTGGTGTCCGATGCTTATGAGCAGGTAGGGGCGCTGCCGGAGGCTGCGGATCAGCTGGCCTTGCTCCTGGCTACGTATCCCGAGCACCTGGAGGCCAACCGCAGGCTGGCCAAGCTGCTGGCGGAGCTGGGCGACACCCACGGCGCGATCCGCTGCTGGCGCCGCATCGTCTCCGCAACTCACGAGCAGGACTCCGACGCGGTGACGCGGCTCGCCGTTGCGCTGTCCAATGATGGCCAGCACGAATTGGCCATCGAGCTCCTGACGCAGCTCAGCCAGCGCCATCCTGCGGACGCCGCGCCGCTGGCGGACCTGGGCATGGCCTTCCTGGGCGCGGGGCGCGAGAACGAGGCGCACGACGCGCTGCTGCGCGCGCTCGCGCTGGATCCGCAGTCGGCGCAGGCCCACTGCGGCCTGGGGCTAGCTCACCAGCGGCGCCAGCGCTGGCACGACGCGGCCCAGGCCTTTCGTGCCACCGCGCAGCTCGCGCCAGACAGCGCCGTGGGCTCCTTCAACCTGGGGCTGGTCCTGGAGCGCCTGGGAGACCTCGACGGCGCGCGGGCGGCGCTGCTGCGAGCGGCCGCGCTCGAGCCACAGGATGAGGAGATCCAGCGCGCGCTCGAGCCCCTCCTGGTCAAGCCCGCCTCGAGCGCCGGCAGCCCGAGCACGCGCGACGCGGGAGCGTCCATCAAGGGCAGCCTGGACAGCTTCGATCTGATCAACGTCCTGGAGTTCCTGCGCATGCAGGAGAAGACGGGCTCGCTCGTCGTCTCGGCACCTGCGGGGGTAGGCATGTTGCGCCTGGAGCAAGGGATGTTGATCGGCGGCTCTGCCCCTCGCTTGAAGCGCCTGGGTGAGGTGCTCGTGCGCCGCGGGCTGATCACGACGAGCAACCTGGAGCTCGCGCTCTCTCGCCAGCGCGAGCTATACCCGCGCCAGGAGGCGGGCGTAGAGCCTGATGCCAGCACGCTGGGCATGGTGCTCCTGCGCGAGGGCTTCCTCGATGAGAAGCAGCTGAGCGACGTCCTGTTCGGGATGATCCTCAACGTCGTCGGTCAAATCAACCAGTGGCGCGAGGGCGCCTTCGCGTTTCACGCTTGCAACGACAGCGGGTTTCCCATCCGCTTTAACGTACAGAGGGTGGTCTTGGATTTGATGCGCCTGCAGGATGAGAGGCAGCGTTCGCGCTCGGAGTCGGCGCGGGACGCCGAGAAGCAGCGCCCGAGCTCGGAGCCAGCGCAGTGAGGCTCCGTGGTGTGGCATTGACAGCCTGGGCGCGCTGGCTCTTGCTCGCCGGTGCGCCGCTCTGGGCCTGGCCCGCGCAAAGTCTGGCGCAGGAGCCGAGCCCCGTCCCGGGCGCTCCGAGCCTGCCCAGCGGCCCGGCGCGCGAGATCGAGCCGGGCGCGTCGGATGAGGACGCTGGCTCACTGGCTCCGCCCGCGGAGCCGCAGCAGGGTCAGCTCGTCGAGCAAGAGCTCCAGGAGCTGCGCGAGCGACTGCAGCGAGCAGAGGACGCGCGGAGCAAGGCGGTCTCGCCGCTCACCGTGTCGGGCTACGTGGACTTCGGCTTCTTCGCGCCGCTCGGCAACGATGGCGTGGGCTGGGTGCGCGACGTCGGCAACCGGCAGCGCCCCGACCTCGAGCGCTTCGCCTGGACCTTCCTTGGCGATATCCTTGGCAGCCCCATCAACTCGCGAGGTGAAGCGGCGGACCTGGGCGACGGCACCGCCATCGACCGCTTCGACAGCGTCGACTCGGATGGCGCTCCAGGCTTCATCGTCAACGAGGTGAACCTGAGCCTCGGCTACACCCTGGCCGAGAGCGCCCTGCTGCGCACCAGCATCAACTTCATGCCGCGCAGCGCGACCCTGGACTACGCGATCGGCGATTTTGTCGAGGTCGACCTCGCCGAGCTCGAATACGTGCTGAGCGACGACGGCAAGACCTCGCTGTTCGTGGGCAAGATCCTGCCAGTGTTCGGCATCGAGTACCGCGATCGCAAGAGCGACCAGCGCTTCGGCATCACGCCATCGCTCATCGCGCGCTACACGACGGGGCCACAGCTCGGCGCAAAGCTGCGGAGCAGGCTCTTCGATGACCGGTTGATCCTGGCCGCCGCCGTGACGAACGGCCCATCCATCGTCGAGCAGTTCGACTTCTACCGGGAGATCGACCGCAACGCGGCCAAGACGCTGAGCGGGCGTCTCGCCACGAGCATCCCCCTGCGCGGCATCGCCGCACTGGAGGGCGATCGCATCGAGCTCGGCGTGTCCGGACAGTGGGGCGCGCAGGACAAGGATACGCGGAGCGATCGCGAGCTCTGGCTCGTCGGTGCGGACATCCAGTACCAGAGCACCAACCTGACCGTGAAGGCAGAGATCCTTACCGGCGAGTCCCCGGGGACCCCCGATGAAGAGGTCTGGGCGCTGGATCTCTCGCCGTCCGGCTACGTCGAGCTCGACTGGCAGGCACATGCGCGGCTCGGCTTCCTGCTCCGCGCAGACCTGCGCGATGCCGTGGTCAGCCTGGGCACGGAGCGCGTCTACATCACGGAGCAGGCCAGATTCACCGGCGGACTCCGCTGGCTATTCAATCCCCACATCATCGCGAAGGCAGAGTACTTCCACAATCGGGAGCTCGGGGGGATGGCCCAGTTCAGCAACGACATGCTTACGAGCTCGCTGCTGCTGATGTATTGAGGGTCCCTGCGGGGGGTCATGTGCGGGTGACAAGGGAGCAAAGGCGATGACGAAGCGGTCAACGAGCGGAGCGGTCAGTAGAGGTGGCACGGTGAACGGGGTAGAGGCGCTGAACACGCTGAAGCGGCGCAGGCCGGGGCCCTCGGGCAACCAGGCGGTCCACGGCTTGATCACACTCGCGAGCGCCGTGCTGCTGGGGGCTTGCGGAGCCAATCAGCTCAGCGGCGGCAAAGACGGCTTCTCTGCCGAGGAGTGGGAGCTGGTGCTGGAGCTCGAGCCACACGCCACTCCCCCGCCCCACAATCCCTTCAACGAATATGCAGAGGATCCCGGCGTTGCGGCCATCGGCCACAAACTGTTCTTCGACAAGGAGTTCTCGTCCGCCATCAAGCTGGAGGGGCCGAGCGGCGAGGTAGGCCAGGTCGGGATGGTGGCCTGCTCGACCTGCCACGATCCCAACACCTACTTCTCCGATCCACGACCGACGGGTGGCATGTCTCACGGCACGGCCTACACGGAGCGCAACACGCCCTCGCTCGTCGACTCGGCGTATTACGAGTGGTTCAACTGGGGCGGCCGGGCTGACTCCCTGGCAGCGCAAGGTGGCGGAACGCTGGAGACCAGCACCAACGCCGCCAGCTCGCGGCTGTTTGTCGCACACGTGATCTACGCCAAGTACAAGGATGAATACGAGGCGCTGTTTGGTCCGCTCGATCCCGCCCTTGATCCCGCTGCGCCGGACGCCGATCGCTTCCCGCCGAGCGGGCGCGCCAAGTCCAGTCCCGACGCTCCGGACGGCCCCTGGGAGCTGATGACGGGCGACGATCGAGCCATCGTCAACCAGATCATGGCCAACATCGGCAAGTCATTCGAGGCCTATGAGCGCAACCTGCTGAGCGGCAGCTCGCCCTTCTCGCGCTACCTCGAGGATCAAGACACGAGCGCCTTCAGCCCGGCGGCACGGCGCGGTCTCGCTCTGTTCATCGGCAAGGCCGCCTGCAACGATTGCCACCGAGGGCCAACCCTCAGTGACAATAAGTTCTACAACGTCGGGGTGCCGCAGGCCGTCGGCGAGCACACGCCACCGGTGGATGAAGGGCGCTTCGAGGACATCCCTGCCCTGCTCCGTAGCAGCTGGAACTCGACGGGCAGGTACAGCGCGGATCCCGAGGCGGGGCAGGCGAAGCTGGCTGGCCTCGTCGCCGAGGACGAGAGCACCAAGGGTAAATTCCGGACGCCCGCGCTGCTCAACATCGCGGAGACCGCTCCCTACTTTCACAACGGGAGCGCGGCCACCCTGGACGACGTCATCCGGCATTACAACGACGGTGGCGGCGCGCGCGGGAGCTTTGCCGGGCAGCCCACCCCACGGCTGCGCCCGCTGGGACTGACGGAGAAGGAGACCGGTGATCTCGTCGAGTTCTTGCGCAGCCTCACCGGCGAGCCGGTGGCGGAGCAGTGGCGCGTGGACCCCTTCGCCGTCGAATGACGCGGCCGCAGGCGGCGGCCGCTTGCACCCGGCGGGTGCAAGGGGCCGCTTCCCTGCCCGACTTAGAGCGCCTCGAGGAAGGCCACGAGATCTGCGCGCTGCTGCCGCGTGAAGACGAAGCCGAGCGCCACCTCGTAGTGCCGCACGACGTCCTCCAGGGTGTCGGCGATGCCGTTGTGGAAATACGGCGCACGCGCGGACACGCCGCGCAGTGACGGCGTCTTGAAGCGATCCATGTCCGCCCACAGGCCACTGCGAATTGCACGCCCTGGATCCGTGGTCTGCCGCACCTCGAGCGTCGCCTTGTTGCGCACGGTGTACAGCGGCATGCGCGGTTCGCGAAACTCCGCCCGCGAAGCCCCGACATCGAACAGCGCGCCGTTCACGTTGCTGCCATTGTTGGCGGCGTTGTGGCAGCCACGGCAGCTACCGCCGCCCGGGTTGGGACTGTTGAACAGCTCCTGACCGCGCGCGATCTGCGCGCGCTTCCGGTCTGCGGCGACCGTCGTGCAGCTGCCCGGGACCAGATCAATCCAGGCATCGAACAGATCGAACCGGGCATTGACGGGCTCCTGCTCTGACAGGTGCTCGGGCCCGCCCCTGGCGCCACACGCGGTGAGCAGCCCGGCACCAAACACGAACTGCTGAGCAAAGGCCAGGCTCTCTTCGTAATCGACGATCGCCTCCACGACCTCGGGGGCTGCAGGCGCGCCCTGCTGGCCGCCCGTGATGTTGCCCGCGGCCTGGCTGATCAGCCCGGCATGCACATCCCCGCTGCCGTTGGTGTTCTGGTCGTGCCAGCCCACGTTCCGGGCAATGTGGAAGTTGGCCGTCGCCAGCGGGCGGCGGAACGCCTCGAAGCGAGTCAGGCTGCCGCCGGCGCGCGGCGGATCGTCGAAGGCGATGATCTCGTACTCTGCACTTGCCGGGACGTTACCACCGCGCCGGAACAGCCCCTTGCGCAGCATGCTGTAAGCAGAGTACCGCGCCAGGGTGGTCGACACGTTGGCCGTCGGGCTATCGGCGTCGAGCAGGTTGAAGATGGGGTCTTTCCCCTGCGTCAGCCAGAAACGCAGCTCCACCTCGACAGGGATCACGCTCCAGCCGGTCTGCGGCAGATGGCAACTCTCGCAGGAGCGGCCGTTCGCACCCTGCGGCACATGGAAGGGATTGCTCAGGTCCACGGCGCCGGCGGTGCTGAACGTGGCGGCGGAGCCCGCCGCGTTGAGGAAGGGAAAGTTGTTGGGCAACTCGCTGCCACCGAGCGCCTGCACGCGCTGCTCGATCCCCGGGGGTAGCTCGTCGACGGACTCTCCCTCAGCCTGGCCGCAGGCCATGACCCCTGTGAGAGCCGTGACCAGCGCGGTGGCCAGTGGCGCGAAAGTAGAGCAACTGCCGAATCTGCTGACCATCGAGCGCATGTAGTTTCTCCAGTGGCAATGGCCCACCGATGGCGGGCGGGATGTGATGGGACCCGAGCCGCACCTCCGCGCCGACCGTGCTCGCCAGCGAGACGCGGTGCAACAACGGTGCAACATCAGGCGGTCATCTTGAAGCTGGCTCAAAAACTTCCTCCGCGCGCGTTACGCAGCAGTTAAATCGTACAGAGTGCAGCTCGCGAGGTGATTGCCTCGGGGTGCTTGTCTCGGGGCAATTGTCTCGGGGCAATTGTCTCGGGGCAATTGTCTCGGGGTAATTGTCTCACCGGTGATACACGTGCTCGACGCGCGGGCGTGAGCTGACATGTCGGCGGAGCGTGGCCATCGGCAGACCACGCCACCTGCAAGAACACCAGCACGCTTCGACTCAGGATGATCATGCGACCCGCCACCGCTCCCCGCGTCTCATCCGTGGGAGCCTCGACCCAGCTCGCGGCATGATGCCCGATCAGCCGAGCCATGCCAGCGCGCACTTTAACTCTCGAGATGAGACGGGGGCGAGCGCGATCCGTCGCATGTCGACATTCGACATGGCGCTCCTGCCACGCTCACTGGCTCCGAACTGGAGCTTCGAGCTGAATCTTTGAGCCTGGATCTCTGAGTAGGCAGCATGGCCGGCCCATGCGAGCGCCCTGGCTTCGGCGCGCCAGGCGTACGGGTGCTCGTTGCTGCGGTCCCAGCGCTAGTCTGGAAGGCACCAGGTTACCGCTGGCCGTGTATGCGTTGCTCGCCGGCAACGGTGGCGTGAGCGAGCGCCGCATCCTCGACAGCAGGGTCTCCGCCGACCGTGAGCGCGTCAGGCGCCACCTCGGCACCAGCAGAGCTGTCCCTAAAGGAGCGGGTGGCCACCTGCTGACTTGATTTTCCCCGGCGAAAGCCCAAAGCTCAGGCGCCATGCCTGCATTCACCCTCCGTGGTACCTTCACGGCCCTGGTCACGCCCTTCTCCGAGGCGGACGGGAGCATCGATTTCCCCGCTTTCGAGCGGCACCTGGAGGCGCAGATCGCGGGCAAGATCGATGGGTTGGTGCCCTGCGGCACCACGGGAGAGAGCCCCACCCTGAGCGACGACGAGAAGTTCGCGCTCATCCAGCGCACCGTGCGCGTCACCGCAGGCCGTAGCTTCGTCATGGCCGGGATTGGCTCCAATGACACGCGCAAGGCCGTGCACCAGGCGGAGGCCGCGGTAGAGGCCGGCGCCGACGCAGTGATGGTGGTCATGCCGTTTTACAACCGCCCCTCGCAGTCGGGCTTGAGCGACTACGTAGAGCAGGTGGCCAACGCGGTGAAGTGCCCGGTCGTGGTCTACAACGTACCGTCGCGCACCGCCGTGTCGATCGACGTGGATACCTTGATCGAGGCGGCCGCGCGTTGCCCGAACGTGGTCGGGCTGAAGGACGCTTCGGGCACCGTCAACTACTGCCAGGCGCTGCTCTCGCGCGTGGGCAATCGGCTCAGCGTGCTCAGCGGCGATGACGCGCTGACCTTGCCGATGATGGCGGTCGGCGCCCGCGGCGTGATCAGCGTCACCTCCAACGTGCTGCCCGCGGCCGTGGGCAAGGTCGTGCACTCGGCGCTGGAGGGCCGCTTCGACGCGGCTCGCACCGAGCACCTGCGCTTGCTGCAGGTGCATGAAGCCATGTTCTGCGCGCCCAGCCCCGGTCCGATCAAGGTCGCGCTCGCCCACCGCGGCGCCATGTCCGCCCGCCTGCGCCCCCCGATGGATCTGCCAACCCCGGGCCAGCGTGCCCGGGTGCTGGCGGCGCTGCAGATCTACGAGTCGTGATGGCCGAGCGGGTGAAGCTGAGCGTGTGCGGTGCCACGGGGCGCATGGGGCGCACGGTGATCCGCCTGTGCGGACAATCCGAGGACTTCGAGCTGGTGGGTGCCTGCGCGGGCCCGGAAGACCCGGCGCTGGGTGAGGACGCGGGTACCCTGGCGGGTGGAGCGCGCGCGGGCGTGGCCATCACGGACGACATGGCCTCCGCGCTGCTGGGCGCCCAGGTGGTGATCGATTTCTCGCTGCCGCGAGCGCTGGAGCAGCTGACTCGGCTGGCAGCACGGCAGGGTGTGGCGGTGGTCAGCGGCACCACGGGGCTGAGCGACACCAGCATTCTCGATGCTGCCGCCGCCCGGGTGCCGGTGCTCTGGGCGGCCAACATGAGCCTGGGGATCCAGGTGCTGGCAGAGCTGGCAGCGCAGGCCGCACGCCGGCTGGGCCCGGGCTTTGACGTGGAGATCAGCGAGACGCACCACCGCCACAAGGTGGATGCACCCAGCGGTACGGCGCTGCGCCTGGCCGATGCCGTGCGCGAGGCGCGGCAGCTGCGTGCGGTGACGGGCCGCGAGGGCATCGTGGGCGCACGCACCTCCGAGGAGATCGGCGTGCTCGCCCTGCGGGGCGGCGACGTCATCGGTGATCACACCGTGCACCTGCTGGGCCCGGGGGAGCGGCTGGAGCTCACCCATCGCGCCACCAGCCGTGATCTGTTCGCGCAGGGCGCGCTGCGCGCGGCACGCTGGCTCGTGGGGCAGCCACCGGCGCGTTACTCGCTGCGCGACCTGCTGGACGCCTCGGCGCGCTCGAGCAGCTGACCTGGCCATGAGCGCGACGCGAGGAGCCAGCACCTCGGATGCGTCGTTGGACGACGACCTGGCATTTGCGCGGCACCTGGCCCGGGTCGCGAGCGAGCTGTCGCTCGAATACTTTCAGCGCGGCGTGGTGCGCCAGGTCAAGCCCGACGGCTCGCCAGTGACGGATGCTGACGTCGAGATCGAGCGGCGCCTGCGCCAGCTCATCTCCGAGCAGCGCCCCGGCGACGGCGTGCTCGGTGAGGAGCTGGGGCAGACGGGCTCGCTGGAGCGGCGCTGGGTGCTCGATCCGATCGACGGCACGCGCAACTTCCTCGAGCACCGCCCGCTCTGGGGCACGCACGTGGCGCTGGAAGTGGCGGGCGAGATCGTGGTGGGCGTCATCACGCGGCCGCTGCTCGGCTCCAGCTGGTGGGCTCGACGCGGCGGCGGCGCACACCGCCAGGATAGCCCACCCACCCCGGGCCAACGCCGGCTGAGCGTGTCGGGGGTCGACAGCCTGCGCAGCGGCCGGGCCTCGCTCTGGATGTACGAGCCCGATCCGGAGATGGAGCAACGAGTGACCAGCTACTGCCAGTACGTGGAGCCCACCCTGGACTCGCTGTTGCGCCTGGCGGAAGGCCATCTGGAGGCGCTGGTGGACAGCAGCGGCAAGCCCTGGGATCTCGCTCCCGCGGTGGTGCTCGTGGAGGAAGCGGGCGGCCGCTACTCGGACCGCGCCGGCGGGCGGCGGCTGGATCTCGGCGGCGGCGTGTTCAGCAATGGCCGCGTGCACGCGGAGCTCGAGCAACTGCTGCGCGGTTGAGGTGCGGCATTGCTCCGCGCCGGCCGCTCGCGGCAGCTTGCTGCCTGGAAAACTCCAGCCTGGCCGCGGGCCGGGATGCGCCCGAAGCCGCGCAGGAGAGCGCAAAGGCCCGGCGCTCGTGCGAGGAGGCGCCGATTGCCACCCCGTGACGGCTCCACTACCCTGCCGGGCTCCATCGTCAGCACAGCCAGGAGACAGTGAATCATGCAAGTCCGAGCCGCGGTCGCACACGAAGCAGGTAAGCCACTCAGCGTCGAGATGATCGACCTCGAGGGCCCGAAGGCGGGCGAGGTGCTCGTGGAGCTCAAGGCCACGGGCATCTGCCACACGGACGAGTACACGCTCTCCGGCAAGGATCCGGAGGGGCTCTTCCCCGCGATCCTGGGCCACGAGGGTGCCGGCGTGGTGGTGGAGGTCGGCGCGGGTGTCACCTCGCTGGCAGTGGGCGATCACGTAATCCCGCTGTACGTGCCGGAGTGCCGGCAGTGTGAATACTGTCTCAATCCCAAGACCAACCTGTGCCAGTCGATCCGCATCACCCAGGGCAAGGGTCTGATGCCGGACGGCACCAGCCGCTTCTCGCTGCGCTCCAAGCAGATCCTGCACTACATGGGCACCTCCACCTTCTCGAACTTCACGGTGGTGCCGGAGGTCGCGCTGGCGAAGATCCGGAAGGACGCCCCCTTCGACAAGGTCTGCTACATCGGCTGCGGCGTAACCACGGGCATCGGCGCCGTGATCAACACCGCCAAGGTGGAGCCGGGCGCAAACGTCGTGGTGTTTGGCCTGGGCGGTATCGGTCTGAACGTGATCCAGGGCGCGCGAATGGTCGGCGCCAACATGATCGTGGGCGTGGACATCAACCCCGCAC